>DESS01000037.1:0-10790 GCA_002361335.1 Richelia sp. UBA3308 | reverse complement strand
TTTTGAGTAGTAATTATAATGTGGTTGGAAATATTTTTATCCCTTTGCTCAAAAGCATCTACAGCATTAGCAAGAATATTCATAAATACTTGATTTAACTGACTCGGATAGCATTCTACTAGAGGAATATCACCATATTCTTTAACCACTTGAATATCAGAATGTTCCGCTGTTCCTTTGAACTTATTTCCCAGAATCATCAAAGTACTATCAATACCATCATGAATATCAACCTTCTTAAATTCGGCTTCATCAAGGCGAGAAAAATTACGCAGCGATAAAACAATTTTATAAATACGTTCAGTTCCTACCTCCATAGAATTGAGCAACTTCATAAAATCATCCTTAATGAAATCTAAGTCAATTTCTGCGATTTTTTGTTGAATTACTGGAGGAGATTGGGGATAATGTTGCTGATAAAGTTCTAATAATTGTAGAAAATCTTGAGCATATTCTCTAGCAGGAACAAGATTACTGTAAACAAAGCTAACAGGATTGTTGATTTCATGGGCTACACCCGCTACCATTTGCCCCAAGCTTGACATCTTTTCACTATGAATCATTTGGGCTTCAGTGCGCTTAAGTTCTAATAATGCTTCTTCTAACTGTTGAGTTTGTAAGTTTAACTTTGCTTCTATTTGTTTACGTATAATAATTTCTTTTTCTAAAGCTATATTTAAGGCTTCAAGTTTGGGAACATTAGGAATCGCTAACAGCTTCGGTGTTAACCATAAAAGTAATATCGCTGTACATAAAGATATTGCGGCAGTAGAAGCTTTTAACCAACCAGAAATCCAGTAGTTGGGATGCCATAAAGTCCAAACTTCCGCTAAATGTGTGAATCCACACAAAACTATAAAAGCACCAAAGCAAAAAAATATCCAATCAAAAGGAATATCTTCTCGTTTATGAACTATATAAATAAGGATTATAGGAATAAAAAAATAAGCCAATGTAATCAGAAAATCTGAAATTAAATGCAGCGACACCAATCCTGTTTTCCACATATAACAATGTCCGTGAGGAATAAATATAGTAGATAGCATGTTTATAAAGGTGATTATAAAAGTGATTTAGTATCACTAAGAATACATTATCAACAGTTTAACCTTGAAAATTTTGAAAAAGTAAGGGAATTTTATAATTATTGAAATAACTCCACGTTATGGTCACATCAACTGTTAGAATATGTTAACTATTAATACATAGTAATTCGGCTACCATTAGACATATTTTTGATAAGCGAAAACTATCCAATTTATAAGCGAACTGTTGATATTAAAAATATTCCATATAGTAACTTCTCTATATTTTTATTTTCGCAAAATCACAAAAAGACCAGATATAACTTAAACTTTGAATTTCAATTTTTAATTTTAATTTTAATTTTTAATTTTCACTTTTAATTTCAACTTTTAATTTTTTATCTTTTATAAATAACTCCTAACTCTGACTATTACATTGTTGAGGTAATCCAGACTACTTATCGATAAATCATTATTGCCATTGACTATTCTAAGTATTAATATTTTTTCTCTCCTTAACTTCATGCCTCAAATATTTCTTTATCGCCCAACAATGTCATTAAAAAAATTAATTATCGTTAAATTTTTTTGTTCATTTACACATCCAATCAAATTATAAACCCTAAGAATTTTTTATTGATAAGAAAAAATTCTTAGGGATTTATATCAAAAAACTGGCGTTGCTTATACAATTAATTTTATCGATTTATGCGGATTCTTTTTTGAAGAATATCGAATTAGAACCCCATAGATCGATCTACAACCGTACTAAAACAGGTTGATTTTCTGCCACCGCCCTTGAATTAGATTCCGAATTAGTGCAGTAAACTTCACAAGAATTATTTGGACTTTCGATAAGTTTAACCTTATAAAGATTTGCTCCTAATTCTGCGATGGGTTGACGCAATACATCACAAATGTAAAGCGCTATATTTTCTGCGGTAGGAACAACTTCGGCAAAATAAGGGATATCCTTATTAAGGAAAGTATGGTCGAATGGTTCAACCACATAATCATCTATGAGTTTATTCAAAGCGCCTAAGTCTACTATCATACCAGTACGCTCAGCAATTTCACCTTGTACGGTAATTTCTAAATGGTAATTGTGTCCGTGTCCATGAGGACGAGCGCATTTTCCGTATATCTCGAAATTTTCCTCGTTACTCAGTTTCGGACTAGCTAACCTGTGAGCAGCGCTAAAATGAGTACTTGTAGTTAAATAAGCTTCCATTGAGTTTCCCATATAATCGGCCCAAAGTTGAGGATGTTCAAATAACTGCACCCGAACTATAGGTAAATAAGGTGACAACCGTTTGTAGATAAGCCGTGCAATATTTTCAGTTGTCGGTAAAGTTTCTTGAAACTCTTCCCATGCATCATTCAGATAGGAAAAGTCTAATTGGCTGGTAACTTCGCGTTTAATTACTTGCTTCACATCCTGCAAGTTCATTACCATACCATATTCATCTAATTCTCCTTGAATAGAGATAAATATTACATAGTTATGTCCGTGTCCAGGAAAATTAGCACAAGCACCAAATTTCTCGATATTCTCTGCTTCGCTTAATTCGGGAAGCCAATACCGATGACTTGCCGAAAACTGAGCGCGGCGATTTACAATGCATTGCATGATTATCTAGAATGCAGAATTTAATATTTCTTAAATTACTGCTTCAAGCATAAACTAATTTTGGTAATAATTGTCTTTTGGGCTTGATTATATTAATTCTATTCTTTAATTGTGCAACTTCTTTTAACTGAGAGTGAAAAGCTCGATCCTCGGTTCCCGCAGTTTGGGATACTTCACTTTATAGGAATATGAATCACAAACTCTGTACCTTCACCTTCGGAAGAAAAACATTCTAAACTACCACCATGAATTTCTGTAATAATCTGATAACTAATAGAAAGCCCTAAACCAGTACCTTTACCTTCTGATTTGGTGGTAAAGAAAGCATCAAACAATTTTCTTCTTACTTCCTTGGACATTCCATTACCGTTATCCTTAATACTAATTTTTATGCTATCGTTATTAGTTAATGCTGTATTAATACGTATTTGGGGAATAGAGGATTTACTTACTTTTATTTCTTCTTCGATGGCATCAATGGCATTGGAGAGTAAATTCATAAATACTTGATTAAGTTGTCCGGGATAGCATTCGACTTCAGGTAAATCTCCGTACTCTTTAACAACTTCAATTTTCGGAAAAACTTTGTTAGGTTTCAAACGATGAGATAAAATCATTAAAGTAGTGTCAATACCTTGATGAATATCAGCAGTTTTTTTTTCAGTAGCATCTTTGCGTGAAAAGTTACGTAGTGACTCCATAATTTCGGTGATGCGTTCAATACCCAGATTCATTGAATTAATCATTTTTGGTAAGTCTTCTAATAAGAAATCTAAATCTATCTCGTCAACCTTTCTTATAATTTCCACCGGTGGTTTAGGTAAATGTATTTGATAGAGATTTAATAAACTAATTAAGTCTTGTATGTAATTACTTGTGTATTCTAAATTACCAGCAATAAAACCGACGGGATTGTTAACTTCATGGGCTACACCAGCAACTAATTGTCCCAAAGAACAGATTTTTTCAGCTTGCATCAATTGGAATTGGGATTGTTGCAATTGACGATTCAAATTTCGTAATTTTAGTTGTATATTTACCCGTGCTAAAACTTCCTCTTGATGAAATGGCTTAGTAATATAGTCTACTGCTCCAAGCTTAAAACCTTTGATTTTATCTGCTGTATTTGTAAGAGCAGTCATGAAAATTACAGGGATATCCTTAGTTTTTTCATCTGCTTTTAACCGCCGACAGGTTTCAAATCCATCCATTCCCGGCATCATGATATCTAACAGAATCAAGTCAGGAGAGAAGGCTTGCACTTTGTTCAACGCACTGTCACCATTATTTGCAACCAAAACGTTATATCCGTGTGTTTTCATCACATCAAATAACAGTTGGATGTTGTTGGTGTTATCATCAATAATTAGAATTAGGCTTTTTTCTATTTCCATAATGATGCCGTTGAATAACTTTTTTGTACTAATTTTCAAATGCCCTCCCCGTGACAATTTTTACTTACCTTTAATGACTCTATAATTAACAAAAAAGTTTTCAAATCCCGTTTTAATGTCACAAAGCAAGAAAAATGCCAGTTTAATCTAGAAGTTTCTCAGCAGTAAGTAGATACGGAATTTGCTTCTTTACTACAAGCAATGCATGACTCAAAAGTTTATCGGAATAAATGTTGGAAGTAGAGCAGTTATCGATTAAATCATCTGATAATCTTACAGTTACCATAAAACAATGTTTCAGCATTTATCAAAAACTATTTATATGAACATCTAATTAACATTTAATTGGAAAAATAATTATTTGAGATTTTATTCTTTTATAGAATAAACTGACATTATCTCTAGATTAAATCTAGTTGCAAGTCAAATAATTACATAGACTATAAGTGTTTCATATTTTCAACATTATTTGTAAATATCCATAGAGTCTTGTGCTTCGTAATACAGCCCAGTTGCAATCAGAAACATTTCTTGTCCTGCATGTAAATAACTTTCATCGAAATTAAGAGGAAAATATTCTAATTCTCCCAAAGCATCACCAATTTGATTCAATGTGTAGTAAAAATGAGCCGCAGCTCGTGCTAAACTAGGTGGGTTAGGTAAAGAACGAAAACTTGTTTGTGCTTTTTTTAGATCTTCTTTACAACCTTGTAAATAGTCCCCAAAGTTTTCTAATAACTGATCGTCAAAAGGATCTGCTGCTAATTTCTCGATTTGCTCCTCCCAAGAATTGAGAATATCGTACACAAACTGATTGACCGGCTGATACACTAAGCGTAACCATTCTTCAATCTGCTCATCAGCATCTCGCCCTGTTTTACGTCTCTTTTTGTATTGTTGTTGTGCTGTTTGAGTCCGTTGTTGTCTCTTATTATTAGATTTCTCAAAGCGGTTACGCAGTTGTCTATCATAAGATTGACGGCTTTGAGTATCACTTAACACCTCATAAGCAGCATTAATACGTATAATTTGCTCTTTATCTGTTGTTTCTTGATTCACATCGGGATGAAACAACTTCACCAAGCGGCGATAAGCTTGCTTTATCTCAGCTTGGCTTGCATTGCGATCGATATTAAGAGTTTCGTAGTGATTGGATTGTGACATTACTTAAATTTATCGTTAGTTATTGCGACTAACTGACTTGACGGGCTTTTAAGTTTTTTCTTCAAAAAAACTTTTAAGGGAACCCTTGACATGCAAATTTTGGAACAACGGCGTACTCAAGTATCTTTCCCCAAAGCTAGGCTGAATCAGTACAATTAAGCGTCCTTCGTTTTCTTTACGTTTAGCAACATCAATTGCAGCACACAAAGCGGCTCCAGTTGAAATCCCCGACAATAATCCTTCTTCTTGTGCCAACCGCCTTCCGTAAGCTATTGCCTGACTATCTGTAACAGTAATTACTTCATCAATCAATTCCATCTTCAATATCTGTGGAATAAATCCTGCCCCAATTCCCTGGATTTTGTGATAACCTGGTCTTCCCCCGGATAATACCGGACTCGAAGCTGGTTCAACAGCGATCGCCTTAAAATTGGGCTTACGGCTTTTTATGATTTCTGCGATACCTGTAATTGTTCCCCCAGTTCCTATTCCCGCAACAATCATATCTACCTTTCCATCAGTATCGTGCCATATTTCTTCTGCAGTTGTATCTCTGTGTATTTTCGCATTTGCGGGGTTACGAAACTGTTGTAGCATATACGCATGAGGAGTAGTCTCGACAATTTTTTGGGCTTGTCTAATTGCTCCACTCATGCCTTGAATTCCCGGCGTTAATTGTAGTTCGGCTCCATAAGCGCGTAATATAGCTCGTCGTTCGCTACTCATAGTATCCGGCATTGTCAACACTAATCGGTAACCTTTAGCCGCCGCCACCATCGCTAGGGCTATACCTGTATTTCCAGAAGTCGGTTCCACCAATACGGTTTTTCCAGGAGTAATCAAACCTTCTTCTTCTGCGGCATTAATCATATTAGTGCCAATTCGATCTTTTACTGATGCCGCTGGATTCATGCTTTCCAACTTGATTACAATGTTGGCGACACAACCCTCTGCTTGGGGAATCCGATTTAACTGTACTAAAGGAGTCCGACCAACAACTTCTGTAATATTACGGGCAATACGCATTATTGTATGTTTTATTTAAAATTAGTAAATGAAAATGAAAATTGCTAATCAGCTGTGTGAATAGTGAGTAGTAAGTAGTGATTAGAAAAAATAGTACCAGGCCTTCGTTACTTTGGTGGACTACTTGAACAGACAAGATGGCTGTATGCCAAGAGAACCCTGACAACAATTATATTTTTTGTGGTATGTAAATTAAATGTTTGGCAACATAGTAATTTTAGTCGGTACTTTTATATATCAACATATACAGCACTTTACAAGTACATGAGGTATGACCATTAATGATTAAACTCTTGTGGTACGGGCATCCTGGCCGTCTATCATCTACCTCACTTTGATGAAATATGCTGTATTTATGTTCTATAACTAGCCTACGTTTTCATAAAACTTTAGCCAAGGTCTAAATCATTAAAATAATATATCTGTCTCCATACCCCTTCAGGCTTTGCTCTGGGGGCGTAGCCTAATGCCCAATCCGCAATTTCAAATCAAATATAATACATAATATCCACATGCTTTTGGGAATCCCGCTTTTGACACAAGTCTACAAGTGTGTAATTTTTTAACACTGAATTTGCTGCTTGACGTGCTTCTTCCCATATATCTTCTACAACAGCACTATCAGAAGTTTTAGGTTCAGTCTCTTGTTGAGTGTTTTTCAATTTATCTAACCCTTCCACACATACAAAAACATCAAATAAAGTGATTTTCCCAGGTTCTCGTGTTAAAAAATAACCGCCTTTAGAACCGCGTTGACTTTTAACTAATCCGCCACGTCTCAAGGTTGCGAGTAGCTGTTCTAAATAGCGATCGGGAATATTTTGTTGTGCTGCAATTTGTCGAATTTGCAACGGTTCCCCTTTTTGATAATGAGTTGCTAATTCTAATAATGCCAAAATTGCATATTCTGATTTACAAGATAGTTCCACAAGCTGTTTTGATAAAAGTTAAGAGTTGAGAGGTAGGAGTTAGGAGTATTGATAACAAAGTTTTCCAATAAATACTTTAGTCCTTAGAGGATGTAAGGATGCGCCATAAATGAAACTCGAAATTTTTGATCGCCCCCTAAATCCCACGATAAATTGGGGACTTTAACCGGGGGGTTAATCCCAAAATTTGAGTTAAAAACAATACTTTTTAAACATCCTCTTAGTTTTAGCGCCCAAGTATTACTACAAACCAGTCAAAATTAATGCAATTAAACACCATTAGCGACTAACATCGTCGCACTACTATCTAACCGCTTTTTTTCGGCAGGAATGACTATACAATCCAAAATCTAAAACAAACCCATCCGTTGTTAAAATTCAAAATCCCAAATTGTATAACTTTCTCTATTATACTCCGGTTCTCCAGTGGGGTTTGCAGCTTTCTCTCAATAATAAATTGCTCCCCACTTTGAAAGTGAAGAGCAACTTATTCTAAACTCTTAGATTTTCTTGAATAATCTAGAACGTAAAGGTTGTTCTGAGAGTACCAATGAACACATCGTCGTTATCTTCATTCTGTCCAGAGGAAGTTTGATAGATAACGCCTGGTGTGATGGAAATATTATCGTTTACACGATACTTATAAAATCCTTCGATGTGATAAGGAACATCACCATCTTCAGCACCAGCGACTAAGTTTCGATTCAGCGCATAGGGTTGTGCGCCTCCGAAGATACCCAAAACATTGCCTCTTCCACCAAAGTCAGGTAAAGCTATACCAGCACCCCAACTCCAAGCTTCAAAGTCATCGTCAGCACCAAATCCTGTAACATCGTGGTAAGAAACAAAACCACTGATTGAGAAGGCATTGCTTGGTCTAATCGCCGCTGATAAACCGTAGGAATTACTCGAAGATGCGCTATCTAACCTATTTGCTTGAGTGGTACCTACTACAGGATTGTTAACATCTCTGGTAATACTATTACCAAGATTGTTCGTGGTGTCGGTAAAAGTTCGTTCGGTACTTCCTGCAAATTGGCCGCCAGCATCGAATAAGTTACTACCTGCTTGGTGATAACCGTGAACATAAGTTGCAGCCAATGCAATGCGGTTACTAACGTTAAAGTTTAATTGTCCAAGGGCTGCGTAGTTACCGTTGAATATACCCGAACCAAGTCCAGGATCGCTGGCTTCGGAACCCAAGTAACCAATAGTTAAAGAACTAGGACGCAGAATGCCGCCACCTTTGCCAAATTTGAGGTTTAATGCCGCACCAGCACCACCACCGATACGATAGATCGGACTTGAGGAAGCAAAGGTAGACAAAGCACCGTTACCACCGTCGTAATCCTCGAAGTATGGATTAACCGTAGCAGCATAATCGCTGTGAGTACCGCCAGTCGCAGCAACGTAAAGTTGTGCGGGACCGAGGTTAGTATAATAAGCTAACCAGTCTAAATTAACATCATTACTGTTGCTGTCATCGCCAGTTAAGTTAAAGGTTTGGAAGCCTTCACCGCTAGGGTCTACATTTCCATCTCCATCTACATCCGTACCAGTATTCAAACGCTGGGCGTTACCAGTAGACAAACGGGTATGCAAAACATCTCTACCAGTGAAGCTAGTTTGTAAATCCAAGCGAACTCTGTTTTGGAAGACGGTGTTATTGTTGTCATCTACGGTATCACCAAAAGCATCAGTTAGGGCAAAAATCGCTTCACCAACAAGTTTGGTTGTTGTAGAGAATTGATTAGCTTCTAATTCAGCGGTACGTGCTTCTAAAGCATCTACTCGTCCGCGTAAAGTTGCTAATTCTGCTGAAAATTCTTCTTGTAAGCGCTGCAAAGTCGCCAAATCTTCTCTGGTAATAATATCAGCAGTCGCTGTGGCGATTAATTCATTAACTCTATCCAAACAAGCATTCAAACCTGCTGCAAACTCGTAACGAGTTAAAGCACGGTTTCCGCGATAGGTACCGTTAGGATAACCTGCTATACAACCATAACGCTCTACCAAGGATTGTAAAGCTTGGAAAGCCCAGTCAGTTGGCTGTACGTCGGAAAACTGAGAAACAGAAGTTACTTGGGATTGACTTCCATTTTCCTGCCCCTCGCTACCATACTTATTTACTTCGTCTAAAACGTTGACTTCAGTTTGTTGTACTTGAGCCAGGGTTTGTGTTGGTGTTACTTGGGATTCTACAGAAGCTGAAAATACTGATTTTGCTTGTGTTTCTGACTGCTCGGCTTGAGAAACTTCACTCTTAACTGCTTCAGAATCAGTAGTACCTGGAGCCGCGATCGCAGTTGTCGAAACTAACAATGTTGCTCCGAAGACTGCTGGACTCAACGCTAAAGATTTCCACAAGATATTAGACATCTAAAATTCTCCTCACACCTTGCACGGATAATTTACTTTGCTGCAAATATTCTCAAGTTACATAACAAAGTGAAATTTGCAGATGAGGCATAGTCACCTCATACACAATTTTAGTTTTTGCTAAGCTAAGAACCGACTAAATAAAGCTAAATATTCATGTAATTAACTTATACAACAACATCTACTTTATAGCTTTTAATTATAAGACAAGTAAAACAGAATGCAATATCTAGTCAGTTTGTAAACTGTCACACGTTTAAATTCAAAAACAAAAATTGATGATAGGGGATTATATTTGGCGTTGCTAAAGTCTTACTTGATTTTAGATGCTGGAATTTTAGATTTTGGCTTACCCTAAAAAAAGACGCTTCCGCTTCAATAGATTTTGGATTGTCCACTACGAAGCTAATAAAACCAGTATCAATTCTCAAACGAGTAATTATACGGAAGATTTAACAATCACAGGACTTACGCAAGGTCGATTTGTGATTGCGACGATCTGGTCAAGGTGAATGCCCGAATTTAGAATGAAGAATTTAGAATTATTACCCCATCGATGAATCGAGTGTTTGTTTTTCTCCACGGATAAATCTGTTCCGTTGTATCCAGTTTATTTTTCGGTCACTACGTGTAGGCTTATGTTTCATTTCACGTAGTGACCTTGGCAATGACAAATGTACAATTAATTTTGCCTAAGTACTTAAAATTAATTTATGAAATATTTTTAGCATACCTATAAAAAACTATCCGCTCTTACTTAAGTCAGATGACTTAATGTAAGAGCGGTCTAGTTGGGTCTTCAGGTTGCAACCTGACTGCCGGAAGGAACTCCAATTCAGCCTCGGCGCTTAAGTTAAATCAGCCTTACAATAAGACTAAACTAACTCTTAGAGAACAGCTCCGGCGCACAGCCGGTATACTGCAACCTGATGACCCATGCATTTACTACTTTCTATCATGGGCATCACCTCCTTGTTGCCTAAGCGGCTTTTTATCTCAAGCAAGGTAGAGCAATTAGCTCTTTCTTGGTATGTTTCTATTAATATAGCATAATTGATTAAATTTAACGATACTTTTAGCGAAATATCGAAAAAAAATCTCTTAAAACAGATGCCCCGGATTTCTAATTTTAACTTAAACATATGGGTTTAATTCCCCACCGTAAGCGTGGTGTCAGAATTGGGTTGGGGCGGAGCCATCAATAGCTCCGCCTCCGGTTTAAATCCCCATCCCAATTCCAGCC
>DESS01000249.1 GCA_002361335.1 Richelia sp. UBA3308 | reverse complement strand
TTTATCCGTGAATTATTGACCCAAATTCCCAGGTTTTTCCACATTTTTAGGGGACACAAAGCTGCCCAGCTTGGTTGATGGGTAACTGTTCCCAAAATCAGTGGTTTCAAGAAGCGTTGTTATCTTTGGGTAATAGTGCGATGATTTGTTCAACAAACTGTTGGTGATCCACCACTGGTTTGGAAATATAACCATCAGCACCACTTTGTCGCAAAAAGCTTTCGCGATCGCCTTCCATAGCGTGGGCTGTGACTAAGATAATAGGTAATGTTGCTGTTTGCGGATCGGATTTCAACATTTGTGTAATTTTGATACCATCAACAGATTTACCTTCATAAACGCTTCTAGATAGAGAAACGTCCATTAAAATAATATCTGCTTCTTTGGCTTGGGCAATTTTGATTACTTCGTCTACATTTTCAGTGTGTTTAACATCTAAACCCCCGCGTTTAGTTAAAATTTTGGAAAAAACGCGAGCATTAACAAGATCGTCTTCGACAATCAAAACAGTTTTCATGGGAATTTATCACGCTCACAGATGTGAAGGGGACGGAGGATAAAGATAGCACGATTTATACCGTGTCTACGTTCAAAAAACCAATTTTTATCCTTGTCAACAAGGATAATACTACCTAAGAAGCAAGACATAAATATCAAGATTTTGTGATGAAGAAGATTTCATCCTTTATAAGTAAGGTTACTGCTTTTATTCGTGACGGCAATATTTGTTTAGTTAAGGTTCAGGGAAAAAACTCATGGCAAAACAGTTAAACCTTCTCTCGACGGGACAGGTAATCACTACAGCCTTGCATGCGGAAATGCAAAGGTCTTATCTTGAATATGCCATGAGTGTAATTGTGGGGCGTGCTCTACCTGATGTACGCGATGGCTTAAAGCCCGTTCATCGGCGGATTTTGTACGCTATGCACGAACTCGGTTTAACTCCGGATAGACCTTACCGAAAATGTGCTCGTGTAGTTGGAGACGTACTAGGTAAATATCACCCCCACGGAGATCAAGCGGTTTACGATGCTTTAGTCCGGTTAGTACAATCTTTTTCTAGCCGCTACCCTTTATTGGGGGGACACGGTAACTTTGGTAGTGTAGATAACGATCCACCGGCAGCGATGCGTTACACGGAGACGCGCCTCGCACCTATTAGCCATGAGGGAATGCTTGCCGAAATTGGCGAAGAAACGGTAGAATTCATCGGCAACTTTGATAATTCTCAGCAGGAACCAACAGTTTTACCCGCACAGTTACCATTTTTGTTACTCAATGGTTGTGCTGGGATTGCTGTAGGAATGGCTACAAATATTCCACCCCATAATTTAGGTGAGGTGGTAGATGGGTTGATTGCTTTAATTGACAACCCTAATTTATCCGACGAAAAATTATTTCAAATTATACCCGGACCTGATTTTCCCACCGGCGGAGAAATTGTCGGCAAAGATGGTATCAAGGAAGCCTATACTACGGGTAGAGGTGGTATATTACTGCGGGGGGTTGCCAAGGTAGAGGAAGTTGCTACCGGAAGAGGCAACAAACGACGCACAGCAATTGTGGTAACGGAATTACCTTATCAAGTAAATAAAGCTGGTTGGATTGAAAAAGTTGCCGCCACCGTTAATCAAGGGCGGTTAACCGGAATTTCTGACATCCGCGATGAAAGCGATCGCGATGGTATGCGGGTAGTAATCGAGTTAAAGCGGGATGCTAACCCTGAGGAAGTTCTGTATTACTTGTATCAGCAAACTGCACTGCAAACTACTTTTGGGGCAATTCTTTTAGGGTTAATTAACGGACAACCCCGTCAGGTGAGTTTGCGTCAACTGTTGCAAGAGTTTTTGGATTTCCGCGAACAAACTCTTAACCGTCGCTACTCTCATGAATTAGCTAAAGCAGAAAGTCGTTTGCATTTGGTAGAAGGTTTATTGGCAGCCCTTTCTCAAGTTGATGAAGTAATCGAGATTTTGCGAGAAGCTCCTGACGGTTCTACAGCTAAAGTTACTCTTATAAGTAGACTGGAATTGAGTGAGTTGCAAGCAGATGAAATTTTGGCGATGCCACTGCGACGACTCACTGGCATGGAGCGACAAAAATTACAAAAAGAATACGAAGAACTTGAAACTACAATTAATACGTTACGTAAATTACTCAACGACCGGAAAGAATTACTTAAAAGTCTGAAAAAAGATTTACGGAGTTTAAAACGTTCTTATAATGATGCGCGACGCACTCAATTTGTAGAAAAACCAGATAATAATAAAACATTTGCCCGACAGAAAAATAAAACTAACCAAAAAGATAAAAATCTGAAATCTAAGAGTCAGAGTCCACAAGATGTACCTGCTGAAGATGTAGTATTAGAATTTTCACAACGCGGCTACGTGCGACGAACTAGTGCATCTTCAAAAAACAACGCAAAAACAAACGGAATTCCTGATTACGATTTCATTATCCAAACTGCACAGACTAATACACTCAAAGACTTACTCGTTGTAACTAGCGCTGGTAAAGTTTACCCTTTACAGGTTGGGGATATTCCTCCTACAACTGGGCGTGGAGCACGGGGAACACCCTTAATTACTTTGCTAACATCTACCGCTCAAAGCCAAGCTGAATCTATTATCGGTCGTTTTATCATTCCAGAAAATTCAACCAATACTGATGTAGTTCTTTTAACCAAACAAGGACGTATCAAACGTTTATCGTCAGAAGAATTGATTAATGTAACTCGTCGGGGAGTCACTATTGCCAAACTCAAGGATGATGACGAATTGTTATTAACTCAGTTTGTTACAAACGGCGAACATTTAGTTTTAGCTAGTTCTGGTGGAAGACTACTACATTTTGAAGTCAATGACGCACAACTTCCTACGATGGGGCGTACTGCTGTTGGTTTACAGGCTTTGCGAGTAGGTAAACAACATCAAATAGTTGGCTGCGTAACCTTGAGTAAAAACTCGAATTTATTATTGGTTACTCAATCTGGATACGCCAAACAACTTAGTGCAAATAAATTAAAATTAAGCAATCGCGGCGATTTAGGCGCTCAAGCATTTAAGTTTGCCTCTGCAACTGACAATCTTGCAGGTATAGCATTAGTCAAACCGGAAACTGAAATTGCCCTTGTCACCAGTAATCAACGAGTAGTTCGTGTAAATGGGGAAAGTATACCTTTATTAAATAAAAATGATAAGGGTGAAAAGGTTGTAGAACTTAACCGTGATGAAAAAATTATCACAGTTCACGAAATTGCAATTAATAATGATTCTTAGGTTGCTACTCAAACCAAGTATACCCCGCTTTCGTCCACAAGAACTGTGAAAAACTTAATTGTTTGTAAGTAGTTGTGCAAAATTGATTTTACATTCTGCCAGCTTCAAGTTCTTGGGATTCCTCAAGGTTCCTCACCTCACGACTATATACAATTAATTGTGCCTCTTACTTATCAATAGGGCTTTTTACTCTTTAGCCTAAATTCTTCATGCCCATGGAAATATATGGAGAGTTATCTTCTAGTAGACTATTTGCTGGACAAAACGGTACAAAACAGTTACCCCAGGGCAAGTCGGATTTAAATAATTGGGATTGTCAAATACACGACAAAAAAAATAAGTCAATAGTTTATTACATTTTTGTTGTAAAAAGTTGCATTTTTTAAAAAACTTACATTATAATTTTACAAAAGGTAATAAACACTTAGGAATTCAGTTGGAGTAAAAATTATGACAGACTCAACTAACACACCTGTTCCAACAAATGAAGGACGTAATGCTTGGCGTTGGGGCTTCACTCCTCAAGCAGAAATTTGGAATGGTCGTTTAGCGATGATTGGTTTTCTAGCTGCTGCTTTAATTGAAGTTTTTTCTGGTGAAGGCTTTTTACACTTCTGGGGTATCCTGTAAGTTTTAAAACTTGGGATATGGAAATTTAAAATTGATTATTTAAACAAATAAAGACCTGAGAGTAGTAATTTTCTCCCAGGTCTTTTATAATGATTTGTTAATAGATTTTAGATTTACGATGCCGAAATTGTTGAAGCTAGGGGCTTAAAACCATTAGTAATTGAATCCAAAATCTCAAATCTAATTTTTTTTATTCACTAGTAAATAATCTGCTAGCGGATATATTCTTTAAGAACACTGTTACGATTGGGATGGCGTAACTTGCGGAGTGCTTTTGCCTCAATTTGACGAATACGTTCGCGAGTTACATTGAAAATTTGTCCAATTTCTTCAAGAGTTTTCATGCGACCATCATCTAAACCATAGCGCAGTCTAAGAACATCGCGTTCCCGGGGGCTGAGACTATCTAAAACTTTTTCTAGGTCTTCCCGTAATAAACTCTTAGAAACTTGGTCTTCTGGTGTTTCCCCATCCGACTCAATAAAATCACCCAAGCGAGAGTCTTCTTCTTTTCCGATAGGAGTTTCTAAAGAAATTGGTAGCTGAGCGGATTTGGCAATAAATCTCAGCTTTTCGATAGTCATCTCCATGCGGGTAGCTATTTCTTCTTCAGTGGGTTTACGTCCCATTTCTTGAGAAAGTAGCTTGGTAGTTTTCTTAATGCGGGAGATGGTTTCATAAAGGTGAACTGGTAGACGAATCGTCCGAGATTGATCGGCGATCGCACGAGTTATAGCCTGACGAATCCACCATGTAGCATAGGTAGAAAACTTATAACCTTTTTCGTGGTCAAATTTTTCAGCGGCGCGAATCAAACCAAGACTACCTTCCTGAATTAGATCTTGGAAAGATAAACCACGATTCATGTATTTCTTAGCAATCGAAACTACAAGGCGCAGGTTAGATTGAACCATTTTATCTTTCGCCCTACGTCCGACATGAAGGCGATAACGGAATTGTGGCAAAGGTAATTGTACAGCTTCTGCCCATTCGCTGTGTTTCGGTTCGCGTTCCAATTGCTGCAAGAGTCTATCGTATACTCTTTCTAACTCGAGCAAATCGGCAATTTTACGTGCCAATTCAATTTCTTCGTCTGCTCTTAGAAGGCGAATTCGACCAATTTCCTGTAAATACAGGCGAATAGAATCTTCCGTATAGTGCTTTTTCTTCGCTTGAGTCCGACGGCGTCCCTTAGCGGCTTTTCCAGATTTTGCTGCGTCATCAGACTGAGGATCTAAAAATTCATCCTCTTCGCCTTCACTAATTAGTAAGTCTTCTTCTTCTTCTTCTTCTTCGATTAAGAGTTCTAACTCCATCTCGGGCTGATTTATCACTCCTAGGTTAGGCTGATAAATATTTTCGAGTACGTTGTTAGCCTGGTTCATGCCGCGTTCCTCATGCTCCTTGCAGAATCAATTACTCAATAAAGGTGTTTACCGTACTTACAGGTATTAGCTATAAATTTTGCACGGTTGTGTCAATTAAAGGGCTTAGCCCACTTTTCAATTAAGACCAGAAGGCAGGTGTGTTTGTCACAGTTTGCTGTTTCAAACCCACGACATCACAAAATTTAGGCAACAAGAGACTTATCCCCCTTGTCGGGAAAAAACCCTCCAAAGGTAAATAAAGTCCTTTTGATGTCGATAACTTCCGGCGCACTGAAAAGTAAACACCATGATTAATGTCGTTACTTAAAACTTTCGACTTGTTTTTAGAAAAACTCAAATTCCTGGTCATCAATCAACGATTACATATAAAGTAATACGACTTGGGTAAGATTTTCCAGAAAGACTGTTCCGATTGTAGCCTGTTTCACAGAAATTGCACTATACATCATGTGGTATCCATAAAGTAATCAACTTATTAATGGTCTGTTTTAGCAGAAACACATTGAAGACTGTAGCCATATTGTGTAATTTTTTTCTAAAATTTAGTGAAACTACACTAGCCTCTGTGGTTTGTCAAAAAAATCGGATACACCTACATGTATTTCAGTCAAGGTGTTAGGTGCAACATGATTCACCTGTGATTCTCAAACATCGGATGTTTGCTTTCTTCATCGACAAATGTTGATCAAAATTACAGATAGCAGATGACCTTGGTAAAAAATATTTTTTTGTCCAAGAAGGAAATATCCATTGCAAATGCTTTGTTACCTTTATCTAAAAACGACTTTCGGCAAAATAAAATCGTGTTTCACGAGACTTCTACCTTCCACTGATATTTCTTGGCTGAAAATATAGACAAATTGCAACATTACTGACTGTAGCTAAGCAACCCAACTTATTAAATCCATTCGCTTATAACTACACCTTAGCGCACCATTGATATTTCAGCCTTAAGAAAGTTGACAAATTTTTTTAGGTTGATACAAGGTAGGAGGCTTAAGACTATAAATATTAGCCCAACCAAAACCCATTACCCATAAAGAAAATGCAAAATTTGTAACAAGCTCGGGGTGGGGAGTAGTATAAGGCAGTCTACTTAAGAATCCAGTTTTTTTATTCTTCAATCGCCAATTTTACTTGTGTAGGAATTTAAACCTAGTAATACATACTCACATTCTACTTTTAGTAAGACAGTTATAAAAAAAACTGTAAAGTTATTGGGCTGGATATTCTGTTCATCTTTCACCTTACCTCTTCCGGAAGATTGACAAATTTACTTTTTTATATATTTGTCATTTCTAGTTAAACAAATTATGTTGTATGATTACAGTCATCCTTATCGATTAAACGCCATCTGGTAATTTTTCGTATTCTAGAAGTATAAAAGATAATTTGTACCATCAAACCAATTATTCTAATTTTATCAACATTTAACTATATATAAGACTGGCCCGAAGTAATAAAATGCCGGCAGGAAAGCGATTATTTGTATTAACTGTCCAAAAATGTTTGAGACAAATTTGTAGACATCAAAAAAGCAATCGGTAATTAGACACAAATCAAATTTGATTACCGATCGCCAATTTAAATAAGTAATTTGAGGTATTAAACAAAGTGGATATTAGATATCCAAATCTGTGAGGTTGAGTTTAGAACTGTGGGTTTCGATAAATTCCCGACGAGGTGCAACGCGATCGCCCATTAAAATCGTGAAAATTCTATCGGCTTCTGCAGCATCTTCAATTTCAACTTTTTTTAAGGTTCGGGTTTGCGGATTCATGGTAGTATCCCACAGTTGAGTTGCCATCATTTCACCCAAACCCTTAAATCTTTGAATGGTATATTTCGCGTTTTGGGCAAACTCATTGGTAATTAAGTTTTGTAACTCGCGATCGCTATAGCAATAATAATGATTGCGTCCTCGTTCTACTTTATATAAAGGAGGACAAGCGATGTAAATAAAACCGTCTTGAACTAAAGCTTTTTGATAGCGATAGAAGAAAGTCAACAATAAAGTCCGAATGTGGGCTCCATCTACGTCAGCATCTGTCATGATCACGATACGATGATATCGCAGCTGGGATGCATCAAATTCTTCACCTTTAACCCCCAAACCTAATGCGGTGATTAAAGATTGAATTTCGTTATTTTTGTAGATTTTACTGTCGTCGGTTTTCTCAATGTTGAGAATTTTACCGCGCAAAGGAAGAATCGCTTGGAAACGTCTGTCTCGCCCTTGTTTGGCACTTCCTCCCGCAGAATCACCTTCCACAAGGAAAATTTCTGATTCAGCAGGATCGCGAGAAGAACAATCTGCCAATTTACCAGGTAATGGGGAAGATTCCAGTACCGATTTGCGTCGCACCAATTCCCGTGCATGACGGGCAGCTTCTGCGGCTTTAAATGCCTGAATCGCTTTCTCTAAAATATTATCGACAACATTTGGATGAAATTCTAAATACTCACTGAGAACTTCTCCTACCAAAGAATCAACAATTCCTCGAACTTCAGTATTACCCAATTTTGTCTTAGTTTGTCCTTCAAATTCCGGCTCGGGTACTTTTACCGAAATTACCGCCGTCAAACCTTCACGCACGTGTTCGCCGCTAAGATTAGAATCGTTATCTTTAAGCTTGTTACGTTTACGAGCAACACTATTTAAAGTACGAGTCAGAACCGTCTTTAAACCTTCCAGGTGGGTACCGCCATCAACGGTACGGATATTATTGGCAAAACCCAGTAAATTATCCGAGTAAGCGTCAGTAGACCATTGTAATGCCACTTCTACTTGTACGTTATTGCGTTCGCCTTGGACGAAAATTATTTCCTCATGCAGCGACTGCTTGTCGCTATTCATATAAGCGACATATTCTTTAATTCCACCTTTATATTCATAAACTTCAACCCTGGGAGTATCGCTTTTAAGCAATTCCAAACGGTTATCTGTAAAGGAAATTCTTACACCCGCATTTAAATACGCTAACTCCCGCAAACGACTGGCTAAAGTATTGTAGTCAAATTCCGTAGTAGTAGTAAAAATTTGTGCATCTGGCTTAAAACAAACACGGGTTCCAGTGCGATTTTCTTTACTGGGAGCAATTTTTAAGTCCGCAAGGGCATTACCCCTTTCATAGCCTTGGGTATGTACCTTATTATTTCGCCAAATAGTAACTTCTAGCGATTCTGAAAGGGCATTTACGACAGAAACGCCTACTCCGTGTAATCCTCCAGAAACCTTGTAACCACCGCCACCAAATTTCCCACCTGCGTGTAATACAGTTAACACAGTCTCCAATGCCGATTTTCCGGTTTGGGGATGTATATCGGTAGGAATACCCCGACCATCATCTGTTACAGTACAAGATCCGCTCTTATTGAGTTCCACCTCTATATGGGTGCAGTAACCCGCCAAAGCTTCATCAATAGAATTATCCACCACCTCGTAAACTAAGTGGTGTAGTCCTCTCGGACCAGTAGTACCGATGTACATCCCCGGTCGTTTACGAACCGGTTCGAGACCTTCGAGAACTTGAATCTGCTCGGCACTGTAACTGCTCGTCATGAAAATCTCCTGATTCTTGGGGCTGAGGTCGCCAAAAAAAGCACAAAACTCAAAAACACTCCCAAATTCTAGCACAAAAGCCTTGCGGGCGACTCTGGTACTATTAGAAGTGAAATTTAACTAGGGGTTCTACCCGCTTCAAATAATCCTGTAAGATGGGAAATTTTACTTTTATAACCAGAGGTTATGTTGGCTCAATTACTGTAAAGAATACTTTTGACTGTTGGATGGCATAGGTTATTAAATTAAAAATCAAAAGTTACTTTCTTGTTTATTTTGAGTAGTTATAAAGTTATAAAATATAAATGAACCCATGACAAAATTGATTGTAATTTGTGGTGCCACAGCAACAGGTAAATCTGGGTTAGCCTTAGCTTTAGCTCAGCGTTGTAATTCCATAATTATAAGTGCTGATTCTCGCCAAGTTTACCGAGAATTTAATATTGGAACGGCAAAACCAACAATTACCGAACAAAAGTTAGTACCGCATTTCTTAATTGATGTATGCGAACCAACATACACAATGACTGTTGCTGACTATCAACAACAAGCACAAGATTTGATTTTAGGTCAAAGGTTAAAAGTTATTCCTCCCATTTTCTTAGTAGGTGGTACTGGATTGTATATTAAATCAATTGTGCGCGGAATGAAAATTCCTAGGGTTGCACCTCAAACAGAATTGCGATCGCAACTTATATCCATGAGTCAAATTCAACTCTACGCTATATTACAACAAGTTGATTCTGTTGCAGCACAAAAAATTCATCCTCATGATTCTGTACGGACTTTAAGAGCCTTAGAGGTATTTTATATTACAGGTAGTCCAATTTCCGATTTACAAGGAGAAAATCCTCCAGATTATCCTATTCTTCAAATTGGTTTAGATTGCGAGGTTACTCATTTGAGAAATAGGATTGCACGGCGAACACAAAGTATGATAAAAAATGGTTTGGTTGAAGAAGTAGAATATCTTTGTCAAAAGTATGGGCTGGATTTACCTTTACTCAAAACTTTGGGATACCAAGAAATCAAACAATATTTAGCCGGAGATATTTCTTTGGAAAAGGCAGAGGAATTAACTGTTTTACATACTGGCCAATTTGCCAAACGTCAGCGCACTTGGTTTAGAAAAGTTTCTCAAATTGAATGGTTTGATGCTGAATCTTCTGATTTATTAGAAAAAGTTTGGTCGCGAATTCAAAAGTTTATGAATGATGATAAGTAGATCGGCATTGAAAATAGTAATTATGACAACAGAATAGCGATGGGGTGATGGGGTGAGTAGGAATAAGGCTTATGTTGACACGAAGCGTCAACTTTAAAGAGAATTCGGTTTACATTTCGTAACATAGCCCTCGTTTATTTGCGCCGACTTACTTAATTGAAAACTGTTGATTTCAGAAATTTGTTAAGAAAGTCAAATTTATAATTTAAAATTTTAAATAGTCAAATGCATGATATGATCGAGAGGGCATTTTTATTAATTTCTATCAGTATAAATATTTTATTTTTGTTATTAGTTATTTTATTAATTTCACGAAAAGGTGGAATATCTTATATTAAAAATAAAATTTCAAATCTTAGAATAAAATCAAGTCAGAGCGGTTGGAATATAAATGCTTATTATAAACATAAAAAGAGTCAATTTGAAATTCTGCCTAAATCAAATGATTCGATAATATTTTTAGGAGATAGTTTAACTGACGAAGGGGAATGGATAGAGTTATTAGGAAATCCTCATATAAAAAACCGAGGAATTTCTGGCGATACAACAGGAAGAATATTAAATCGTCTGGATACAATTATTCAGACAAAGCCAAAACAAATATATTTAATGGTAGGTATTAATGATTTTGCTTGCGAAAATAAATCGGTTGAACAAGTTTTAGAAGGATATAACACTATTTTGACGGAATTAAAAAATCAAACTCCAGATACAGAAGTATTTATTGAAAGTGTTTTACCAGTAAATAACAATTTAAGTTTATTTTGGCAAAATAATGAGAATCTAATCAAATTTAATTTGAAATTACAAGAACTAGCTTGTGATTTTAATTATCAGTATATAGATATATTTTCAAATTTAGTAGATTCCGAAAATCAATTAGATGTTCGATATACCACAGATGGCCTACATTTGAACGGAAAAGCTTATTTGATTTGGAAAGAAATTATTGAAAAGTATGTTGCAGGCAAATAATAGTCATTTGGCGTTATCAGTTATCAGTTATCAGTTATCAAGTACCCGGCGATGAATTTCGAGGGGCCTTAATTTTGGAAAAATTTTTTTTATTCCACGGATAAATCCGGGGGCTTGTATCCGATTTTTTTTGGTCAAAAGTCAAAATTATCAAGATAATAAAAAAAAAGTGATATTGTTTGAGGCCTCACTATCGAATAGAATAATATACTTTTTAGATGCGTAACAGCTAAAAACCATAAATCTATTAAAATAAACTGAAAAATATTAATAAAACAGTTAGTAATATTAAACAAAACAACATTTAAATCGAATTAATCTATTTATTTATTTATTTATTTATCTTAAACTGCGGCGTTGGTGAATTCGGGTATGAATTTAGATGTAGAGACGGGATATATCGCGTCTCTAGAAGGGTTGTGAATATCCAATCAACCAAATTCATACATCCTTGGGAGCAACGCCTTATAAACTATCGGGATTAATACCCATTTCGCGCAATTTTTCAGCAAAAAGTTCTGCACGAGAAAGCGCTTGTTGTTTTTGCTGTTTTTCGTCTTCGGCTCGTTGCTCGGCAGTTTGTGCGAGTTCATCTCCCGTAGCTAAAACAGTACCATCTTGGTAGCACCAGCGCAACCAAATATCTCGTCTTCCTTCAAATTCTCCTTCCCATAAAGTTAAGCCTAATTCAACTTGTTCTAACCAAGTTTCTGAAGTTTCTCTGTAGCGTCTTCCAATAAGTTCGTAAATACGAAGCTGTTTTTCTCCTAATTGTTGAGTTGGATCGTACACTACATAATAGCTTACTCGCATATGTTGATAAGTTTTCAGCTTATCGCTTAATTCATCGCCAACTTTATTCGAGACGATTTCAATTACAACTTCTGGGGATTTACCAAATTCCCACAGGAAATAACAGCGGTTATTTTTCTCCCACCAGTTTTCTGGCACACTCACATCGAAACTGAGAAAGACATCGGGTACTATGGGCGGCTGTTTGTATATATGGTAGATACCAACATTAGACTCAGCGAGAAAAATTTGATTTTGTAAAGAACTGTAAAGAGAACTGACTAAAAGTCGTTGTTGTTTAGCAGATGCAAAGTTATCCACAGGGGTATCATCTTCAGTAACTAGTTGGTTAGCATCTGGGATATAGAAATTATCGTCAGATACTACAATTTGCTCAACCATAAAATTATCCACCGATTTTGTGTATCTTTTCTAGTTTAATTAATTTATCTATCAAGATGAATGTTATTTGAATTTTTCATCAGTAAGTTGATATATTGTTTCGCTAAGTTCGTTGATAAAAGTAAGTACTTGGTTTAAATAATTTATCGGTTGATGATATTCAAGTTTTCATATTCTCGTCTAACTTTTGAGAATTAACATGTATTTTAAATTAGTTTCATGTTTGTTTCTCTAACTGACTTTTGTCCCAGCATCAACCCCATCACTAATTAATTTTCCGTCTTCCATATAGATAATGCGATCGCCAATATCTAAAATACGATTATCGTGGGTTACTAATAAAATTGTACAACCTTGTTCTTTTGCTAATTTGTACATAATTTCGACCACATCACGTCCAGATTTCTTATCAAGAGCGGCAGTTGGTTCATCGGCTAAAACTATTTTAGGATGACTTACTAAAGCACGAGCAATTGCTACTCTTTGTCGCTGCCCTCCTGATAGTTTTTCTGGGTAATAATCAATTCGATTTCCTAATCCAACTTGCTCTAACATTTTAGTAGCTTTACCATCAATATCCCCATCTAAAAATTGATCGTGCAATTCCAAAGACATTTTTACATTTTGTTTTGCAGTTAAAAAACTCATTAAATTATGTGCTTGAAAAATATAACCAATATTTTGACGAATTTTAGTTAATTGTTTTTTAGTTGCTCCACATATTTCTTGTTCTAAAATCTTCAAACTACCTTCTTGTGCGGAACGTAAACCACCCATTAAAGTTAATAAAGTTGTTTTTCCGGAGCCAGATGGACCAGTTAAAATGACAATTTCACCAGCAGAAATATCTAATTTTATATCAAATAAAACTTGTTTACGGAGATGTTTATTGCCGAAGTAGTGATTGAGATTTTTTACAGATATTACTGGTTGTTGTGACATGATTTTTTAATGGTATATAATTTTTATTTTCGCCTTTACAAATTACGAATTATACTCACCCTATAAGAGTGAGGCTACATTTACAAAGCCTGTCTTCACAGGCTTAAATATCTTGTTATTTTTCAAAGGAGTAAAATATTAGAGATATATTGTTTGTGGTACGGGCATCTTGCCCGTAAAGGAAAATCTACCATTTTAAATATTTAAATTTTCCCAACCCACCTTGTATAAATAGGGGTAAATACTCTTTATAAAACTCGCAATCTAGCAACAATAACAGGTGGAATTTTGCTAAATTTAGACCAACTAATGCCAATATTTTTTGTAGCAAATTCTGGTGGAAAAGCAGGTTCTTCTAAACCATCTAAAACAAAACCAGCCTTGAAAGCTACATTCAATAAAAAATGTAAAGGGCGATGAAAATAAATATGTGGCTGTGGTTGATTTTCTAAGGCTAATCCGGGTATTTTACTAGGTTGTAGATAAGCTTTAACTTTGACGAAATATTCAGTATATATTTTGTTTTCTTGTTCAATTAATTCTGCGGCTAAACTCGTATGCATACTGTTAAAACACGGATGCATGACAGCGAAGATAAAACACCCTCCACAACGAATTAATTTTTTCAATGCCCGGAATAAAGGTTCTATTTCTGCCATATCCATTAACGCCATTGCAGAAACTGCAGCATCAAAGGAGTTTTCACCAAGTTTTAATAATGCTGTTTCATCGGTAGCGTCTAAAATCTGATATTCAATTAATTCTTGATTTTCTCTAGTTCTTTTACGAGCATTATTTATCATTTCTGATGCAAAGTCTATTCCCAAGGTTTTTGCACCTAAACTAGCTAATCTACGAGTAGTTAAACCGTTACCACAACCAATATCTAATATTCTTTGTCCTGATTTTAATTGTAATAATCTTTCTATTGTTGGACGAATTAAAATCTGATGAAAGTCGTTACCTTCATCTCCCATTTTTTCATCCCAAATTTTTGCCGTATTATTCCAAGCTTCCCGGGTTTGGTTATTAATTGAATCTCTAGATATTTCTGTCATTGAAATAGCTCCTAAATCTCCTGGCATTTTTAACATTATTTGAATCTTTTGTAAACTCAGTATTGATAGATTTTGTGAGAAATGTTTCTACAAAAATATAGAAAATAACTACCAATAAGCAAGAAATATTCCATAGTTATGGTTTGATAAATCGAACAAAAATAGTTATGAGAGCAATTATTGCTTCAATCAATGTTGTTATCCTTATATATTTAATAGTTGTACGATCTAAATTTGTATCAACTAAACGATGTTTGTGTGTTGCATAAGTACAATTCAATAAATAAAAAAAAACAATTAGAAATATATTAATACTGTAGTAAATTTGAATTCCTGAATTTTCAGGAAAGTAAATGATTAAAACGTTTGAACAAGGAACCATAAACAAGCACATTAGATAAACCAAATATAGCCAGAGATGTATTTCATTTGTTTTTTTAATAGTAACTAAATGTAACTAAATTGTTTGACATCATCTATCCTGTAAAAAGCTAATATTCCAAATGTCATTAAATAATTCCCTAAAGGTTCTAATTGTGATAATAAGAATTTATTTACTTCAGGATCATTTATTGATGAAGCAAATTCAGCAAAATAAAATCCAAAAATGCTTAGGGGCATGGCTAAAGGAAAAATTATATCGGATAATCTACCAAGATGACGAATCATGTTTGTTGAAGTGCAATTATTAGAAGAGCGTTCATTGCAATTAATAAATCTAAAAAACATCAGCAGGATCGGCACTTTGTAATTTTCGCATTGCCACTCCACCGGAAAAACTACACATAATAATAGTCAAAACAAGTACAAAAATTGCCCGATCAATTTTCATGGCAATCGGTAATAAAGTTGCAGCAAACGTAATTTGATATAGCCCCATTGAAAGCAACATTCCCGGTAAAAATCCTAGTACCGACATGATCAATGCTTCCTGCATCAACATCACCATTAAATAGCGATCGCTATAGCCCATTGCTTTGAGTGTGGCGTATTCTGGTAAGTGTTCGGAAACGTCTGAGTAGAGTATTTGATAAACAATTACGATGCCGACTATAAAGCCTACAACTACCCCGATACCAAAAATAAATCCAATACCTTGATTTCCCCAATAATCTTTCTCCGTTTGAGCAAATTCTTGTGGTGTTAATACTCTGACATCCTTGGGTAAATTAGCTTTAAGTTGTAATTGAATTCTCTCTACATCAGCATTTGTATTCAGCTTTATTAAACCAACTTCAATTTGATTTGGTTGACGATTTGGAAATAATTTTAAAAAGGTAGAATCACTGGTAATAATATTTCCATCTGCGGCAAAGGAAGCACCCATTTGAAATAAACCAATGGTTTGGATAGTTTGTTCATTTACTAAAGTTTCTACGCTTCCTTTTTGTTTGATTAAATCTGGAATTGCACCGTATTCTGGGCGGGAAGCACGGTCAAATATTACTTTATCTAGTTGCTTTAATACACCTAGATGTTGGTTGACTTCTGGAAAATCAAATGGGGGATTTATCGGATCTATTCCCCATACTAAAATTGCTCGATTAATTCTAGTTTCTGGATTGCGCCATTGAGCAGTGTTTATATACAAAGGGCGTACAGATTTAACACCTTCATATGCCAAAGTTTGCTGCAATCTTTCTCTAGGAAAACTTTTTACTGAAAATAATGTTTGGAATTGGGGATTAATTAAAACTAAATCGGCTTTTAATGTTTGATGAGGTTTTGTAGCACTATCAAATAGTGCATCTAATAATCCTAATTGGACAAACATCAACATATCAGCAAAAGCGATTCCTGCTAAAGCAACTGCGAGTCGTGTTTTCTCTTTTTTTAGTTGCAGCCAAGCTAGTGGGGTACGTTTGAATAGTTTTTGTAACATGATAAATAGTGAAAAGCTCACAGTAAACAGTAATTAGTTGAAAGTTTATAATAGGGAGTAGGAAATACCGTGTAGTTAGGGGAGTAATTTTTCTTCCCTCACTCCCCCTATACTTATCTCTCTAAATATTTCTGGCTTCTCGTTTCATAGTCCAAATTTTAACGGGTTCTTCTGTTATTCTTAGTACTTCAAAACCATTTCTTTGGTAAAAACTAACGGCTCTTTCTGTTGTTGTTTCTAAATAACAAGGTAGACCTTCTTCATCAGCTTTTTTCAATATTGGTTGAATCAGTAAACTACCAATTCCTTGTCCTTGATAAGAAGATGACACTGCTAATCCAAGTAAATACCAATGTGGTTGATGCATATCTTTTTCGTGATATTCTCCAATTAATGAAAATAAGGAACCAAACTTTATTAGTCTTCTAAAACCAAGTTGAAATGGGATTTTATAGAATCCTAATTGTAATAATCTCAAAAATTTTAAAGGAAACTCTCCTGGAGCTATCCAAGCTGCGACACCTTTAATTTCTGGAGTCGTATATACATAGTTTAATGGTTGACAATAGGACAAAATAGCTTTCCAAAAAGTGCGGGATATTTTATCTTTTAAATTACCTGTTTTAGGTAAAAAATTCTGAAACATTGGGTCTTGGTTGAATGCATCAATAAAAGTTTCAGTTGCTTGATTGATTTGTGTTTTTTCCAAACGGATAATTTCTGTATTCATGGTATTTTTGATTGTGTTATTTTTCAATTAACTACTATTAATTAACTAATTTTACTTTCGTACATTTTGTGCCACAGAACTATTGCTTTATCAGCACTAACAAAATTATTTATCCTTAAACCACTTTCTTTTGGCTTACTTGAGGTAAGAATTTTATAGTCATCTGGCTGCACCAAATTCAATTCAATCCAAACAAATAATCTCGAAATTAAACGACTTATCCAAGGATTACCAAATGGGGTATAGTATCGAAAATATGCCCAGGTATTATCTTGATCTATTGGTGTGGCAATTACAAATAGCTTTATTCCAGCAAAACCAAAATTAAATAGCGCTAAATTCGGAAAATAAAGCCAGTGTTCAAATTTGAAAATGCTTTTTTTCTTATTAGTTGGCTGTGATTTTAACTCTCCCCAACTATGAATTATTTCGTCTTTAACTTCTACTTCAAAAGGTTTAAGTAATGTTGCCGAACTAAAACCTGATAACCAAGCAACTTTATGATGAACGAAGGCTACATGATGTAAATCTATCAATAAGCCTTCTATCGCTCTTGTAAAAGGAATATCCCAACTCATAGTACCCCTAGCCCAGCGTCGGGGATTATCTTCCAATTCATCAAACCAAGGTATCGGTGGATAATTAGATTTCTCTTCCCCCCACCACAGCCATATTAAATCGTGAATTTCTCGCACTACATAATTAACAAGCCGTATTTTATTACTTATGCGAGCATCTTTTCCTTCACAAGGTATTAATGTACAATTTCCTTCTGCTGCAAAACGGAAACCATGATATGGACATTCTATACAGCCATCTACTACTTTTCCTAATGCCAGACTTGCACCGCGATGAGCACAATGTTGGCTTTGACAAACTATTTTTCCCTTATTATCTCGCCATAAAACTAACTCTTCACCCAGTCTTTTGACTGCAACTGGTTTTTTACCGATGGCTTTTGACTCCGCTATTACCCACCATTTATTTCGCAAAAACATTTCTACTCTCCTTTGTACTCTATTTCTAGTGTTCTTATATCGGACATTCGTTATAAATAAGTCCAAATTCAACCAAAGTTATAATGTATATCAAACATTCGTTATAAATTAAACGAATAAAAGTCATAATTCAATCTCCGTTTGAACTTGTAAATTAGTAAAACCTGCTACCCGGTTGCTATCTTCTGGGTTGAGACGAATTTTGACATCAACAACCCGACGATCTAAATTTTCTCCTGGTTGGTTGCTGAAGACGTTTTGTCTGTTAATTTGTAAGCCAATTAAATAAACTTCTCCCTGTAATTTACCAGAGAAAGCTTGTGCGCTAATTAACGCTTTTTGTCCTAATTTAACTTTGTCAATATCGGTTTGATATACTTCGGCGACTACAATCATTTGTTGAGTCTTTCCTAATTCGACGATACCTTCATTAGCTATTTTTTCTCCTTCTCGCGTATGAATTTTGAGAATTTGTCCCGCAATTGGTGCGCGGATGTAAGCTTGCTCTAAGTTAGTTTGTGCTTGTTTTAAATTAGCTTTCTTGTTATCTACCTCAGTTTGCACTACTTGAATATCCACCGGACGAATTTCTCTAATTTGATTTAAATTAGCTATAGCTTCTTTAATTTGTTCGCTTCCGGATGATTGAATGCGGTTAAGGTTTGCTTGTGCTTGAGAAAGTTGTTGCTCTAGGGATGCTTGAATGCGGTTGAGATTTGCTTGTGCTTGAGAAAGTTGTTGCTGTGTAGTTTCTAAAGTTAAGCGTTTGCTGTCTCGCAAAGAGGTAGAAATTGCACCTTGATTAAAAAGCTTTTGATAGCGTTGAAATTCAGCATTGGCATTGCTAGCTTCTGCTTGTATTTTTGCGATATTAGCTTTTTGTGCTGCTATTTGAGTTGTTTTTTCTGCTTCTAATCGTCTAATACTAGCTCTTTGTGCTTCTATTTGAGTTGTTTTTTCTGCCTGTAGACGAGCAATGGTTGCTTTTTGCGCTTCAATTTGTCCAGTTTTGGCACCTGCTTTCACTTGAGCTAACTTCGCTTGTGCCATCCGTACTTCTTCTTTTGCTTGCGAGAGTCTATCTTGCAATGATTTTTGGGAATCGAGAATTGCGATCGCATTTCCTGCTTTTACTTTCTCACCCTCTTTTACTAATAATTTTTTTATCCTATCACCATCTAAACTTAAAGGTGCCGATAAATTAATTACTTCTCCTTGTGGCTCCAATCTTCCTAAGGCAGTAACTTTCACCACCGACGGTGCTTTGACAACAGTTGTTTGTGATTGATTCTCAAAGCCAGTTTGGGAGATTCCATAAAAGGCGATCGCTCCTGTAATTACGGTAGCAACAGTTACTAAGCCGATCAATTTATTAGAAGGCTTTGAAAGTATTTCCATAGTCATATAACCATTACCTTTTAGCTATTACCTACTACATATCCCCTATTACCTATTCCTTAAATAAGTAGTTAACATCTTCGCCAATAATTCTCCCTGTTCTTCATAAGAAACTATTTCCTCACCACCCAACATTCTTGATGTAAATAAACCTCCGATAAAATTTAAAACAAAGTCAATTATAGGCTGTTGTTCAATTTGCAAATAATCTGAAAAAGCTTTTTCTGTCTGCCGCCAAGCTCTTATCAAGGTATCATTACTTAAAATTTCACTCCGTTCTTGCTGTTGATAAAAATCAAAACTTAATAAGGTTTGCTTGATGAAATAATCCTCATTTTTTTCGATAAACTCGATCAACACTTTTATTCTTTCTTCTAATGTGTCGGGACTACCGGCTTCGGTGATAAAATTTGATATATCCTGCTCTGTCTGTTCTTCCACTAACTGCAAGTACAGAGCTTGTTTATTCGGAAAATAATGATATAGCGTTCCTGTAGAAACACCTAACTCTTTGGCAATCTCGCGCATGGTGACGGAACCATAACCTTTCTTTGCGAATAAATCAAAACTTTTCCATAGTAGTTCTTTCCTATATTTTTCACGATCTACAATTTTCGGCATTCAGTCAGTCAATCTTTTTATATCGAACGTTAGTTATATTTTAATTCAATCAAAGCTTTATGGCAATAGTTATTTGTTGCAGGTTCGGAAAGGTTGTATTCCAAGGAGAGAGGCGCAGCGCTACGTGTCTAGATTATGGTGTCGGGGTTGATGCCCATTTCTCGTAATTTTTCGGCTAGTTGTGCGGCGCGTTGTTCGGCACTAGAAGCGCGTTCGTCTCCTGTTGGTAAAACGGTACCATCTTGGTAGCACCAGCGCAACCAAGAGTCAAATCTAGCTTCAAATTCTCCTTCCCATAGAGTTAATCCTAATCCTACTTGTTCTAACCAGGTTTCTGAAGTTTGATAGTAGCGCATTCCTCGTAATTCATAAATACGCAAGATTTCTTCACTAAGTTGTTTTGTGGGGTCATATACGATGTAATAACTAGCCCGCATATGTTCGTATATTCTCAGTTTTTCTGCCAATTCGTCACCAACTTTGTTAGAAACAATTTCAATTACTACTTCAGGAGGTTTACCGAAACGCCAAATCATGTAGCAACGATTTTGTTTTTCCCACCAGTTTTGAGGAACTTGAGCGTTTAAGCTTAAGAAGACATCGGGTACTATGGCTGGTTTTAAATCCGTATAATAAATACCGACGTTGGATTCGGCGAGAAAAATTTGATTTTGTAAAGAGCTGTAAAGAGAGCCTACTAAAAGGCGTTGTTGTTTAGCAGATGCAAAATTATCCACAGATGTATCATCTTCAGTGACTAGTTGATTGGCATCTGGAATATAGAAGCCATCATCATTATCAATTAAGGTTTGCTTGACCATAATAAATTATCTATTAATTTGGGTTTATATATCTAGATTAAACCATCGGTATCTATTGCATGGAAAAACGGTAGGATGCCTTTAGTTAAAATAGCTTTTATAAAAAAAATACATTTTATCTATAATCCACTGCTTAAATACAGCACTTTTGGCGAAGTTTGAGTACAGTACTATATTTTAACCTCTAAATATGGGTTTAATTCCCCGGCAACCTAAGGTGGAAGAATTGGGTTGGGGTATAAATCCCCATGCCAATTCCAGCCTTCTTCCAACTTCGGCTCTTCCTTCTTCCTTCGATTTAAAAATCTTGTGGTACGGGCATCCCTGCCCGTCTAAATGTACCATTAAAACATAAAATATGTTGTATTTCTACCTTGATAGAGATAATAATTTTTTAGAATATTGAGCTAGCCTAATTGTATTTACCCTTAAATTATTGCGAACAATTTTAAAATCGGTATTCCATCTTTTTTGTGCTCCTAACAAGGAAATTTTATACTCTAAATCTCCCCTTAGTAAATCATAACTTTTAAACTGGTTTTCGATTGCTTTTTGGATGCTATATGACATCATCACCCTCCCTGGTGATAATTTAGAATATTCACGATTGAAACCAGTCATCTGCCCGTAAACAACCTTTTTCTCTCGATCAACATATACGCCAGTTCCAGCTACTGGGGTTGATTTATCCCATAATATATCTATCCACAGAGAATGACTCTTTCCACATTGACGAAAGAGGGTGCGATACATATTCAAAACTGACTCAGGCTGTTCTCCCCATTTTATTTGCCAAAGGTCTAATAAAACTTTAATTTGATGTTCTATATTATCACCTTGAATACTGCTCAAGTGAAAATCACTGTTTTCTTCTATTTTTCGCAATACATTGCGTAAATTTTTGCGAGGTTAAGTATTGCTCCCATTCATCGGGTAAGGGAATGTAGGGACAAGTTGCACCTGGATTAGTTGTATTTTGAAAATCACTTTGAGAAAAGTGTTCGACAAAAACATTTATTCTGGGATCTTGTATATCTTTTATATGAAAAACGTCCCATTCTAAATTATGGTGAATGTAAGATGCAAAATTCTTCAGAGCATCTTCTTCATACTCTGGCAAACAGATAAAACCTGTATAATCAGCCACAGGATGAGCACAGGTTTGTAATGCTCTATAAATATTAAAAATATTAAGATTACCCCATTGTAAACTACGTATTGCTAATGGGAAAAAACCAACATAAGCCGAATCTGATTTTGGTTTAATCGCTAATATAAACCATTTATGATTGATAACTTCTAACCATCCGCGCAACCAAGACCATGATAAGAATATTTGACTATGAGGATCTTCAGCATAGACATTATTCCAATTTTTTTCTAGTTGATCGAATTGGTTAATACTATTAATTATTTCTACTTGCATTTGAGACATTAAAGATATTAAATATTAGTACAAAAAAAAATATATATAAAATTTAAATAAAAAAAAATCATATAAAGTTTACGAATTATATATACTTTATATTTTTTAAAAAAAAATCACAAAAAATCCAAGTATTATTATAAATTTAAATTAATATTATTTATTCATATTCTATTGTTTTTTACTATTATCAGACTTATTTTAAATGAAATTAATATTCTTTTGCTAAATTTATAAAAATTTTCATAAAATCAAAATTAAATAAATTTTTTATCCGCTTAACTTGGTCTACTTAAGAGTAACGAACGCAAGAATATATAATAACAAAATTTCATTTAGAGACAGCTTATTTATGATTACATCTTCATCTAAATATTCGTCGTTCAAAAAAAACTCCAGGGTTAAATAACTAGTACCGCTGCTGAGAAGTAAAAAATATAAAAAGTCAAGGGTTCCCTTAAAAGTTTTTTTGAAGAAAAAACTTTTAAGGGTGCCCGTCAAGGTAATAATTATTATTTTATAAAGGTTTCAAACTTTTGATATGGCTGCTTTACTTCTGCCCTGCTGTACTAGTAATGATTTTGATAATATTTTTTTATTGTCCAAGATGTGATTACTAATTGACTAACTGATGGCGGAGGCTGTTGATTTAAAAACATATTTATTAATAACAAAATCAAGCAAAATGTTAACCATTATACTTTTTTCAATCAAAAGTAACTAAAAATACTATGATTGAAATTTCTGGTTTAATTCCTGGGACAAAATTTTAATGACGTTGATTATTGCTAAAGTTAATAGTAATACTTCTCAATATAAATAAACCGATCCCAAACCCAACGATAAACCATGCTTACTCAAGAAAAATCCCAAAAACGGAACTGGAAACCTATCATCAAAGAATTAGAAGCTGTTTTAGGTAAGAAAGGCGTGATAAAGCGTCGCGAAGAATTGATTACTTATGAATGCGATGGTTTAGCTGCCTATCGTCAACGCCCGGATATAGCCGTTTTACCCAAAACTACTGAACAAGTTGCTGAGGTGGTAAAGATATGCAATAAATATTCAGTTGCTTTTATTGCACGGGGTTCTGGTACTGGTTTATCTGGTGGTGCTTTGCCCATCGCAGGCTGCGTTTTAATCGTAACTTCTTTGATGCGACAAATACTTAATATTGATTTAGATAATCAACGGGTTGTAGTTCAGCCTGGAGTAATTAATAATTGGGTAACGCAAACTGTTAGTGGTGCCGGTTTTTACTATGCTCCCGATCCTTCTAGTCAGATTATTTGTTCTATTGGCGGTAATGTGGCGGAAAATTCCGGTGGAGTACATTGTTTAAAGTACGGTGTTACTACTAACCATGTTTTAGGTTTAAAAGTAGTTACTGCTAATGGTGATATTGTTGATTTGGGCGGACAAGTTCAAGAAATGCCCGGTTACGATTTGACGGGTATATTTGTTGGTTCAGAAGGTACTTTAGGAATTGCCACGGAAATAACTTTACGAATTCTCAAAAGTGCGGAATCGATTTGCGTGTTGTTGGCAGATTTTAGCAGTGTGGAAGCAGCAGGGGCGGCGGTTTCGGATATTATTAGCTCGGGGATTATTCCTGGCGGTATGGAAATGATGGATAACATGAGCATTAATGCGGTGGAAGATGTAACTGCAATGAATTGTTATCCCCGCGATGCCGTGGCAATTTTGTTAGTTGAAATTGATGGTTTAGATGTAGAAGTAACAACTAATAAACAGCGGGTTATCGATATTTGTAAACAGAATGGTGCCCGTAATGTTACTTCTGCTACCGACCCAAAAATGCGTTTAAAATTATGGAAAGGAAGAAAAGCAGCCTTTGCCGCTGCAGGACATTTAAGTCCGGATTATTACGTACAGGATGGGGTAATTCCTCGCACACAATTACCTTATGTCTTGCAAGAAATTGAGGCTTTAAGTGATAAATATGGTTATAAAATTGCTAATGTATTTCATGCTGGTGATGGTAATTTACACCCATTGATTTTGTTTGATAATTCTATTCCCGGTGAATTAGAAAAGGTTGAAGAAGTCGGCGGAGAAATTCTTAAGTTATGCGTGAAAGTTGGTGGTAGTATTTCCGGCGAACACGGTATTGGTGCAGATAAAAAATGTTATATGCCCGATATGTTTTCAGATGCTGATCTAGAAACTATGCAGTGGATTAAGCTAGTTTTTAATCGTAAAGGTTTAGCCAATCCTGAAAAGATTTTCCCCACACCCCGTACCTGTGGCGAAGCTGCAAGAGCTATGAATCAGAAAAAGTTTGAAAATGTAGATAGATTTTGAATTACAGCATATTTCATAGAGCCGCCGCTATATTTGGACGGGCAGGGATGCCCGTACCACAAGAGTTTTGAAATATAGTACTATACTCAAAATATAAACGAGCCTGCTGTAATTGTACGGAGATGGGGAAAAGTTAGGATTTAGGAGTTATGAGTGATTGCCTCCGGCACCCTTTCGTTGCTGATCGGGAACGGAGTTTATTTCTAATACCATTTGTTTATAAACATCTGCCAAATTAAGCCACCATTTCGGTTGGCTGTGTAGTGGTAGCTCCACTCTTTTAGAGTGAGAGCGATTAAGCGCAGCCTCATACAGAATTGGTATTACAACCTTTAATATGTTGACCTTTAACCTTTGTTAGTTTAGTTCAACTAATTGAATATCAAAAGTTAATTGCTCTCCTGCTAGGGGATGATTCGCGTCAAGGGTGACTTGAGAATCTGAGATATCTGTAACGACAACTGGAATCACTTGTCCGTTGTTTTGAGATATTTGTAATTGTTGACCAATTTCAACTGATAAGTCTGAGGGTATTTGCTCTTTGTCTACTGTAATTACTAGTTCGTCACGTTGAGCTCCGTAGGCTTGCTCGGCAGGAATCGTTGTAGTTTTAGACTCTCCTGGAGTCATGCCAACTATCGCTTCCTCAAAACCTGGAATAACATTTCCTGAACCAAGGGAAAACTGTAAAGGTTCGCGTTCTACGGAGGAATCAAATACAGTTCCGTCGTCTAATTTACCAGTGTAATGAACTTTTACGTTGTCGCCAACTTTGGCTTGTGTCATACTTTTTCTCCTTTAATACTTTACTGTGCAAGTCGCCTTTAATCTTTAAATTCCTTTTTTTCAGGCGATAGAGATAACTTACTAAGTCTTCTTCGTAACTGAAATTTATTCAACCAAAGCTTTTTAATTACCAATCTTGAATCTAAAAGTTTTATTTCCTAATGTTCTAATAATCACTGTTGATTCATGATAATTTGTTAAAAAAATAACATTAGAATATCTTTTCTTCAAGATTTGCTAAGATGCGTCCAAATCGCAAAATAGTTTTTAAATGCACTTTCACAACAGTAATGCTTACTCACTGGAATTATGACAATATTTTCGATTTTGTTAAGATTTGTAGTATTAAACTAGCGTCGTTAAATTGTAAATTATATCGCGCTTCCCCTTAATAAACGTCAAAGGTTAAAACTCCTAACTCCTTTCCGCCTCTATATACAAAGTCATCAAATCTAAAGAAGCGCCAATCTGATACACAGATTAGCGCTTTTTTACTTATCTTCAGAGTCTTTATATTCGCTGACTCCGTTTTAATTGAAAAATATAAACTTATTATTATATTCTCATCATTAAAGAAACTTTCGCTACTTTTTTATATTTTTTTTATATTTATCAGTTAAGATTCCCCGTTAAACAACGGGGCTTTGGCCATAAGCCCTACGAGAACCCGAGGGAAGGGGAGTTCGGCCCAGCCGTGCGGCCGATCGGGCATACTTCGTGAACGTGAACGCAATGACAATATATAATTTATTTTGTCTAAGTACTTAAATAAACACTCTAAATCAAAAAGCTAGTATTTATAAGGGTTTTGGCAAGTGTTTCTTACAAGTCTTTCCACCATCTCTCTTAAAACTTCAAATATATTAAAGTAAATCACCTTTTTAAAGTTAATTTTTGTAAATAAACATGTATTATCTCATCAAATAAGAAATATCTTGCAATATTTAACTTTTTCTTTATTTTTAAGAATTAACATTTTCTTAAGATTCTTGGATTAACCTGCATGGTAGGAAGCTTCGCAGTACATTACTGGACTTTTATCAAAATACAATGTAGGTTAGAAGCATGAATTTAATATTTAATTTAGATTTGGAATTAGAAAGTCATGTTAGGACTCAAAGAACGAGTTGTTACGATGCGTTATGTATGGTCTGTGATTGAAGAAACGGAAACCAAGATTCTTCTAAGTTTAAATGATGCAGATCTGCTAAAGCAGTTGCTTAAACAATTAGAGAACAAGAAGCAACTTGATAGCGAACAAATTAACGACATGAGTATGTATATTAGTTCGCGAGTACCATTGATTCGCGATTTAGCTCATTCGCGTTTGGTATGTAATTTGTAATTTAATTAAGGGGAATGTGTATCGCGAGTTACTAAGTAAATGATGTTAAAACCGGCATTAAATATTGTGTCAAAGTGAAAGCATCTACTCCCAATTGGGTTCTTTCTTGAGCGGCTAAAATGCCTGCTTGAGCGTGCCACCATGCAGCAGCTGCAACCATTTTTTCTACAGACAAATTTCGTGAAACAGCTTGCGCCATTAATCCACCGAGTAATCCAGTTAAGACATCACCACTACCTCCACGAGCTAAGGCTGGGGTACTTTGAGGATTAATCCAAACGCAACCTTGAGGATTCGCGATAGCAGTTCTTGAACCTTTTAGCAATACTATTGCACCAGATTGTTTTGCAGCTTCTTGTACTGCCAAAACTCTATTTTGAATGCCGTTTTCCATATGGGGAAATAAACGTTTGAATTCGCCAAGATGGGGGGTAAGTATGGTTGATGCTTGCCGTTTTTGTAAGGTTTGTAGGGTTCCCATCGTCGCGAGAATATTTAAACCATCGGCATCTAGAAGTAAATTTTGAGAAGTATCTAATATTTGTTGTAGAATTTGGTTGGCATCTGTTGTCATACCCGGACCGCAAGCTATAGCATCGAAGGAATTTAGGTTTGTATTATCTGGTAATTTTAGATTAGCGATCGCGCCGCTTTGAGTTTCTTCACAGCCGATAATTAATGCTTCGGGTAAATGGGAAACCATTGTAGCGGTGAGAGATTCCGGTACGGCGATAGAAAGCATTCCCACACCAGAAGCACGGGCACCCAAACCAGTTAAAATTGCTCCTCCAGAGTAGCGACGAGAGCCACAAATTAGCAGTAAATGGCCTTCTTTGTATTTGTGAGTTACTAGAGGGCGGGGTAAAGGAAGAGACGAAAGTGCAATTGCTGTGGTGATGCGTTTGATTTTGGGAGATTCTCCCAGTACAGCTTGCACATCTTGATATTGAATATCAAAATCGATTAATTCAGCTTTACCGATATATTCTAAAGCTTGGTCTTCTAGTAAACCTAATTTCCACAAACCCAGACAAAAAGTGAAAGTAGCACGAATTGCCACTCCGAGAACTTTTCCGGTATCCGTATGTAAACCCGAAGGTACATCAATACTAAAAACTGGTTTATTCCAATGATTTAATAGAGCGATCGCACTGGCGATTGGTTCTATAATATCCCTTTCCAAGCCAAAACCAAACAAACCATCAATAAAAAAATCGCAATCGTGAAGGGTTTCAATGGATTGATCGCAAGGAATACCCAAACTGTGGACATATTGTAAATGCTGGGAAGTTAATTCCTTAAGCTTGGAAATAGGACAATAAACTTTAACGTCATAGCCCCGAAAATACAATTCACGAGCAACAACTAAAGCATCACCACCATTATGACCCGGACCTGCAAGAATTCCAATCTTGAGATGGTAACATGGGCGGATTGTCCCCTTGTCCCCTTGTGCTAAAATCTCCTCAAATCGACGAGTAATAAGTAGGGCTACTTTTTCCATCAAAGCCGCTACAGGTATTCCTGCTGCAAAAATACGTCCTTCTATATCACGCATTTGGGCTGCGGTAACTGCGACTTGGGAAATTAATTCTTGGTTGTCAAGCATTTGTAAAAAGTTAGGAGGGCGGGAGTGAGTAGTTAGGAGGGCGGGAGTGAGTAGTGAGTTGAGAGTGGTGAGTAGTGAGTAATTAGCGATCAGCAACGAAAGGGTGCCGGAGGCAATCGC
>DESS01000333.1:5913-9768 GCA_002361335.1 Richelia sp. UBA3308 | reverse complement strand
GGAGCTAGTTTTATCATCGGCTTTGCTTTCAAAGACTCTTTGGCAAATTTTCTTAGCGGTTTAGTATTATTAGTTGATACACCATTTCAATTTGGAGATGTTGTCAGCTTACCAAGTGGTGAATTAGCAGTAATTAAAAAAATTGGTCTGCGAGTGACTCACTTATATATTGTTAATAATCATAGTGACTTGTATTTGCCCAATGCAAGTTTTGAAAGTCAGCCAATTAACAATCTGACTCGTCCGACACCTCATTACTACGATCAGATCGAGATCCAAACTTTGTCAACTGCCGATCCTGGTTTAGTTGTTCAACTGATGGAAAATGTTGTGCTTGCTCATCCAGATACAATGGGTCAAATTGACAAGAAGATTGAGCTTTTAGAGAAATTTTATGGATTTTCCAAACCTGGAGCTAGAGAAGAACAGAAGAAGAAATCTGGCTTACAAAGATTAATTGCTGAGAAAGAACTTAACAAGAAGCTACTAGAATTAGAAGAGACTTTTGATGCTTTATCCAAGAAGATTGCTGATTTTGAGGCTCAAGGCTTGGATGAAAATGAAATCAAATTTATTCGCCATGAATACCTAGGAATTTGCGAGTTAATTGGTTTAGTAAGCGATATTGAGCACAACACAAATAGGAAGAAAAAGTTATCTCTCAAAGAGGGAGAGTTAGCAAAAACTGGTGGGCAATCTCTTATTGGTTTGGTTCGAGCATGGTATAGTTTTTGGTTAAACGATCCTGATTTCTTAACAGAAGATCATAAATTACTACCAGAAGAATGGGAACTCAAAATTGACCTGTTAAAGAGAAAAACCAATCGTTTATTCGTTACAGTTAACAATCTCTCTGTTGATGATACCAGGTTAGATGACTCTTTCAAAACTATGATTACTTGGCTTCAAGAACGTTTCAAACGTTCTCGTACAGAGTGGCAAGATCCAAAAATTTGGGTGAAAAGCATAGGATCCGCAACCGATCCTCAGAAAGAATTTCTTGTCAAATATTTCATTGATGACATCAAGCTAGAACACTGTGAAAGAGGTAAGCGTGTCAAGAATGAATTGTATCGGGAGATGATGTGGCATCTTAGAAATGCTTATCTGGCAAAATAAGCAATATAGCCGTTTCCCTTGGATGTATTTATTTAGTTAGCAATGGTACGGGCAGGATGCCCGTACCACAAGATTTAAATATTTATCTATCTGTATTTTACTGTTCGGTGACTACACTGTGGCTAAAGTTTCTTGTTGTCTCCCACACCACTAAATGATTATTAGCTGAGATTGCGGGTGGTTTATGCAAAGCAATCAGTTGTGTCAAAGTTTTCTTTAATTGAGTGCGAGGAACAATTTCATCTACGAAGCCATGCTTGAGTAAGTCTTCCGCACTTTGGAAATCTTCTGGTAATTTTTCTCGCAGGGTTTGCTCAATCACTCGTCTACCAGCAAAACCAATAGTGGCTTTTGGCTCTGCTATAATTATGTCACCCAGCATGGCAAAACTTGCTGTTACCCCACCAGTTGTAGGATTAGTCAAAACTGGAATATATAAAAGTCTTTTTTGGCGGTGACGTTCTAAAGCTGCTGATACTTTCGCCATTTGCATTAAGGAGAGCAATCCTTCCTGCATTCTTGCTCCACCGGAAGTACAAATAATCACTACGGGATAGAGTCGCTGTGTTGCTTGCTCTATCAAGCGTGTCAGCTTTTCCCCTACTACGGAACCCATACTAGCACCAATGAACCGAAAGTCCATTACACCTAGAGCTAAAGGTAAACCATTTATTTCTCCCAAACCTGTTTTAACAGCATCTGTCAAACCAGTTTTTTCTTGCATATCCCGCAAACGTTCGCTGTAGGATTTGCGATCGCGAAATTGTAAAGGATCGGTGGGAAGCAAATGCTCATCCATCGCTCTCCAGGTATTTACATCTATGAGTTGCCGAATACGTTCATCGCTATCAACTCGATTGTGATGTCCGCATTCTGTGCAAACCATTTGATTTGCTTTCAAATCTTTTGTATAAGTCAATACACCACATTTGGAGCATTTATGCCATAATCCATCAGCAATTTCACGTTCTTGACGTTCAATACTGATAGAACCTGTTTTACGTCGGTTCGCAAACCAATCAAATAAAGATTTAAAACCGCGTGTTTCGTCGTTGTTCGCCATTTGTATCTTATGCAAGAGAATTGTATGTCAAATTTAGTCAATAATACGGGAATTTTTACTTTTGTCTTGTTGGCAAATGTTAAAAATCTATAACAAATTGGACAAGACATTCATATAAATTCCTGATTTTTTTTCTAAGCAATGTAGGCAATATTTAAGCATCTTTGCTTGTCAGCTTAACGAAAATATGTAAACTTGTTCAAGTAGAGAGTCTTCTTTTATATAAGTTTTTCAACCCTCTTTGCAGTCCATGAAGGACAATCGGCGAAAATATCCTTGTTGTAGATAAATCCAACAGACACATTGACGATCATCAAAGTTCCGACACTTGATTGAAATCGATTAAACTGCCAAGTATAGGATGAGGGACAGCCACTAGGAAAGTATTTTACTTTTAAGTAAACGATCGAGGATTATTTTAGGTTCGGCACTAAGTTGCTGAAGCATAAGTTATTTTTATGTTCCGAAGGCGGGCTTTTGATTAAGGATTTTCCCAGTCACAGCAAAATAATACCAAATCGTCAAAACATTTAATGGTAATCAATTTTACAGTTATAAAAGTCGATTAAGAGTAGGAGTTAGTGGTTAGTTGTTGGTTGTTAGTTGTTGGTTGTTAGTTGTTAGTTGTTAGTTTTTATTTGTTACTCGTTACTTGTTACTCGTTACTCGTTACTCGTTACTCGTTACTCGTTACTCGTTACTCGTTACTCGTTAGTTTCTTCCCCTTGTCTCCTTCCTTCCTTATCAATTCCCTGGAAAAAAGAATCGTAAATAACTAGATAAAATAGCCTCACCGCCTAAAAGTGCGATCGCAGAACCTAAAGCTAAATAAGGCCCAAAAGGAAAAGGTTGATTTCGTTTTATTTTTTTTTGTGCCAAGAGATTAGTACTGCCTTCTACAACAACTCCTGCAATACAAGCAATGAAGCTAGCTAAGAGCAAATATTTCCAACCGAGCCAAGCCCCCATCATTGCTGCTAATTTTGCGTCTCCTGCGCCCATTGCATCTTTGCGAAAAACAATTGTACCAATACGAGCAATTGCGTCAAACATCCATAGCCCTAATACTGCTGCTGCAATTGCTAATATCAATTGGTTTACCGATGCCAACCAATTAGATTGTGTAATAAATGCTAATATGATTTGAAACAAAATACCCAGCACTAAACCTGATTTAGTTAGTATGCTGGGTAAAGTCATTGTATCCAAGTCAATGATAGATAGTGCTAATAACCAACCACAAAATAGCCAATAACCTACTGTTTGTAAGGAAAATTTAAATATTAGAAAAACTAGTACAAATATTAACCCTGTTGCGAATTCTACAATTGGGTAACGAGGGGAGATTCGACTTTTACAATAACGACAACGCCCCCTCAGCCATAACCAACCCAACACCGGAACGTTATCGTAAGCTTTTAGTCGGTTTAAACAATGGGGACATCGCGAAGGAGGATAAAGAATCGACAAACCAGCAGGTAGCCGATAAACTACAACATTGATAAAGCTGCCAATAGATGCACCCAAGGCAAAAACAATTAGACTCGCCGGTGCGAGAATCCACTCATTCATCAAGTTATTATTCCAAAATCATTAACCCAAAATAATTTCTAATTTCACCTGACGTAATTAGTAATTACCCTGAAATAATGATTCCTAATAACTACTAACTA
>DESS01000333.1:3785-5850 GCA_002361335.1 Richelia sp. UBA3308 | reverse complement strand
TAACTACTAACTACTAACTAATACATATGAGATTCGATTTGATTCAACGGAATGAAACACTCTTGCGGTAAAAGAACTGGCTGAGGGGTAAAAATGACCTTCCCTCGATGATTACCGCGATTAATCGCTACTCCTGAAGCTTGTCCTGCCATTTCCGGATGCACCTCACAGTAAGTGTAATATATTTGACCCGCTGCTCTAATCAAAGATGAGTCAATCAATGGAGATTGCGTCACCCTGTTGGTATAATTTTGCTGCCCTTGTCGTAATGCGTACACGAATTACTTATGTTTTGTGACTAGGTTTTCAATTAGTTTATCTGACATTTTCTACAATGGAGGTTAAAATGCTCCGGTAGAAATTAGAAAAATAATTAGTTTTCTAAAGTTTGAATCAGTGCTTCACCCATAGCTTGGCAACCCACTTGATTCATACCTTCGGACATTATATCTCCAGTACGGAATCCATGTTGTAATACTCGAAACACTGTATTTTCTACGTAATCAGCAATATTAGGTTGGTTTAAACCGTAGCGTAGCATCATTGCGGCGCTGAGAATTTGTGCTAGGGGATTTGCTTTATCTTGTCTGGCGATATCGGGGGCTGAACCGTGAACTGGTTCAAAGACTCCTGGTGCGGATGCGCCTAAACTCGCGGATGGTAACATACCAATGCTGCCGGTAAGCATGGCGGCTGCATCGGAAAGAATATCACCGAATAAGTTGCCGGTAACGATAGTATCAAACTGTTTGGGAGCGCGGAGCAACTGCATCGCAGCGTTATCTACATAAAGGTGAGTTAGTTCTACATCGGGGAATTCTTCAGCAAGTTTAGTAATATTGGTGCGCCACAGTTGTGATACTTCTAAAACATTGGCTTTATCTACAGAACAGAGTTTACCTCCCCGTTTGCGGGCTGTTTCAAAGGCGACTCTAGCAATGCGTTCAATTTCGGCTTCGGAGTACACCATTGTATTTATGCCTCGCTTTTCGCCGGTTTCCGTATCAAAAATTCCTTTGGGTTTACCAAAGTAAATTCCACCAGTGAGTTCGCGCACTACCATAATATCAACGCCTTCTACAACTTCTTTTTTGAGAGTTGAAGCGTCAATTAACTGGGGTAGAATTTTTGCTGGACGTAAATTAGCAAATAATTCTAAACCAGCACGCAATCCCAATAAACCAGCTTCGGGACGTTTTGCAGATGGTAGGGAATCCCACTTGTAACCGCCGATCGCAGCGAGTAAAACAGCATCGCTATTGCGACATATTTTCAATGTCGCTTCTGGTAGAGGTTCACCGGTTTCATCGATTGCTGCACCTCCAATCAAGGCTTCTTGAAATTCAAACTTAATATCAAATTTCTTTCCTACGACTTTAAGTACATCTACCGCTACTGCCATAATTTCAGGTCCAATGCCATCGCCAGGAAGTAGGGTAATGCGGTAGTTCTGGGTCATAGTAATTTTAGATGTTTTTTTTTAATACGGCAGATTTTATATCATACCGGGCAATTGTACCGAGAAGGTAGGGTGTTATTGCCCCCCCTTTTTTTGTCCACTAAAGTTAGAGCTATACAAACTTAGATTACTGTGGCTGGCTATTACTCCCTTCGGGCCCTTATGATTACCGGCGTTGACTGAGGGAGAGAGGGAGAAATTTTTATAGGTCATCTGATAAGTGCCATCGCACTAATATAACTTGTATCTTGCACCTTGCGAATAATTAACTAAAAAAGACATTAAAAAGTTAAAAATTCTACAACTTTTGCAACATCAAATTTTTAGTCCATTTTAATGGACTTTTACTATTAGACTGGGACTGTAAGTCCCAGGCGGCTGACAATACAGTGGAACAATTGAGATAATACCCGCGTAACTGTTTTAATTAAATTGTAATGGTGTAATTTTATTTTCAGGAATTATTAATTTCTATAATTAAACAAATAATTAAATGTCCTGTTTGCATGTCAAAATCACGTATTAAAACTAAGTCCACAACATATTTATCATCAAGATAAATCACAGGGAGCATCCCAATGCCGGAATAAATATTTTATCCGACAC
>DESS01000333.1:223-3689 GCA_002361335.1 Richelia sp. UBA3308 | reverse complement strand
TACTTTTCCTACTTTTCCTACTTCCCTACTTTTTACGCAGATAAATCATTAGTATTAACTAAGAAATACAAAAGCTTTTAATTGACTAGTTTAGAAAAATCTATTATTCTAAAAACATCATTATTACTAGCAATATTGTTAGACTAACTAAATAATACTATTGAGTAATGGAAACCGCTTTTTTAATAACTCGAAGAAAGCGCAAATTCATCATGATCTATCTGCATTTAGCCCTGTAAAGCAATTACTATTAAAATTACTATATAGTTATATATATAATTAACGTAAATAAATATTTAAAAAGTGTCAAGAACTCGCGCATTCACAATTCAGTATTAAACAACTTAACCCTAAAATCTAAGCTTCAGGCAATGCTTTTGTTTACCAGCCTTAGCTCGTTGTTAGTGATTGGTACTACTAGTTGGTTGCAAGCGCGAACAACCCTTGAAAGCAAAATTGCCGATCAGTTAGTTAGTGTTCGTACAGTTGCGGATTTCTTGCGATCGGTACCTTATTTTTTTAGCCTAGAAGATACAAAAATTAATCAATTAGCAGCAAAGGCTAAGTTTCAATCCTATGGTTCTGGTGAATTTATCGTACAGCAGGGGCTAGAAGACAATGGATTGTACTTTATTTATATGGGTAAGGTTCGCATCTCTACAAAGACACGACAAGGAGATAATCGTGAGCTAAACTCTATGATCCGTGGAGATGTATTTGGCGAACTTGCAATATTTGCAGGTGAAGTAAGCCCCATTACAGTTGTTGCAGAACAAGCTACCGAAGTTGTACTGATTCCGCATGAGTTTGTGATAAAACTGATAGAAAGCATTCCCAAATTTGGTTTAGAATTTAGCCAATTCATCGAACAGCGTAGAAAATCTGTGGCATTTTTCCAAGATATTAACAGCGAATCTGATCGCACTGCTACAAGTAATGGTAAATATAATTCATAATTAATAATTCATAATTAATAATTCATAAAGGGCGGCTTCATAAATAATAGTGCTTTAACGGATATCTTGTTTAGATTAATTTCCATGACGTTGGTGGGCTTTAAACCTCCCGACTGAATTACGGACAAATCCGTCTTACTAATTAATTCGGTAAGATCCGGTTTTAAAATTGATTTTTCCCTATGTTCCCTCAGCAACAATACATAATCAATGGTTATATATCACTGGAGCTTTGTTGGTATTATTATCGCTGCTTTAACTTTAAGTGCTTGCAATAGCCAAAATAACTCCTCATTATCAAAAAACATCAATAAATCTGACAATGTTGCGACAGCAAGTTCAGAAAAAAAAGAATTTGTCGGTATACAAAGTATTTCTGCCAACTCCTCAGTAACACCCGTAAAAGACGAGCCTGAAACAGGTATCAAGTTACCAGATATCAACCCCCTCAAACTAGAAGGAGAACTGAGAATTGGCGGAAGTAGTACATTATATTTTCTGACTAAAAGCATTGCAGAGCGGTTCATTGAAGAAGGGTATCCCGGCAAAGTTGATATAGCTAGTGCGGGTACAAATCAAGGTTTTGAACTTTTCTGTTCGGAAGGTAAGCTAGATATTGTCAGTTCCTATGGTTCTATAAACAGTCAGCAAATTCAAGCTTGTAATCGAACTGGTCGTCAGCCCATTGCTTTTCAAGTAGCTACAGATTCTTTAACAGTGGTAGTCAGTTCTCAAAACGATTTTCTGCCAAATAATTTGAGTAGAAAGGAGCTAAACAAAATCTTGACTTTAGAGAAGTGGTCGGATGTGAATAAAAAATGGCCATCTAGACCGATTAAACGTCTTGTTCAATCAGGACAATGGACTGGATCGTCAGCTTTATTTGTGAGAAAAATTCTTAACGGTAATGTGAATCAACTTTTGAATGCTCCTAATACAAAGTTGTATGAATTTGAAGAAGAAGTCATCCAAGATGCTCTGATAAATGCAGATGTGATTGGCATTATTGGATATGCCTTTTACAAGCAAAATAAAAAAGATGTCAGGATGATTTCCATTGATGGTATTTCCCCCAGTTCCTATAAAAATTATCCCTTCACAAGTCCAATGTTTATTTATACAGATAGAAAACTAATTTATAAGCGACCTGAAGTAAAGGGGTTTATTAATTTTTATTTGAAAAATGTAGATAAATAAATTTCCAATGTTAACTCTTTACCAGCAGAAGAAATGGCTTTAAATAGATCGAAACTTAAATTGCTAAAAGTTTTAAGGAAAACTAGTGACTAACCGTATTAGTTATAGCGGTTTTCAGTTGGATGCAATACAATAACCACAATGTTGGAACCAACCAAAAATATCGTTTAAACTAACAGTTTCAAAAGCCTCTGTAATCGCTTTATCTAAATCAGAATAAGTTCTCGTTTCTTGTGAACGTAAAAATTCTTTAACTTTTGACCAAAAATTTTCAATCGGAGAGAAATCTGGTGAATAAGGTGATAAATAAATTAGATGAGCGCCAACAGATTCAATCGCTTCTTTAATACCTGCTACTTTATGTGAACTAAAGTTATCCATAACTACACAAGCTCCCTCCCATAAATTAGGTACTAAAACTTTATTTACATATGTTTCAAATGCGTTTCTATCATTCCCACCTTTAAAGCTTATAGCACCAACAATACCCCGCAAGGCGATCGCCCCAATTATGGTTACATTTTTACCACGCTTGTCTGGTCTTGAACCATGCGCTCTTTCACCCTTCAAAGCCCTTGCATGAAGTCTAGTCATTGCTATATTTACACCCGACTCGTCGATGAATACCAAATTATTCAGCTCAATTGTACGGATATTTTTCCAATACTCTTGTCTTAATTTTTTAACGATTGACCTATCTTGCTCGGCTGCGTGTAATGTTTTTTTTTCGTGTTAATTGGAGTTTTATTAATGTTTTACACATTCCGGAACGACTAATTTTTACGTTGGTTTTTAGCTCCATTAACCTACACAATTCATCTAAAGTTGCATGATTATTTTCTGAGACTAGTTTCCGTAAAATTGGATAATCCTCTTCTTTTATTTTTGCTAAATTATTACTTTTATGTGGTAATGGTTCTATGCTTCCTGTGTCTAGGTAGCGACCTATTAAAGTTTGGACAAAGCTAAGACTCACATGAAAGCGTTGAGCAAGTTTTCGATATGAACCTTCTCTTTTACGGAAAGCATTGATAATTTTCTGCCGTAAGTCTTGGTTGTAAGCTTTCATAAAAACATAATCAATACATCCTTAGTTATATTTTATCGTTTTTGTATTGTACTCAACTGAAAACCGCTATATTAGAGATGCTAAATTGCTAGAGCTATTTTTTTATTGCTTGTAGAAAATAATTACCTATCAAAATTAACCTGGTTGACCAAACAATAAAATCTATACAAGCCCCCGGATTTATCCGTGGAAAGAAAAAAATATTTTCCTTGTTTCAAGTTTCTCGATTCATCGATGGGGTAAT
>DESS01000333.1:0-150 GCA_002361335.1 Richelia sp. UBA3308 | reverse complement strand
TCTTCATTCTAAATTCTAAATTAACCTTGACCACTAATAGTGTATTTCATAAATTCTGGGTGGTCGGGTTTTCCCAGAAATTCTGTCCCAGACGTTATATATAACGTCTCTACATTACGTCGGTGCTGCTTATACCATTTCTTTATAAAG
>DESS01000322.1 GCA_002361335.1 Richelia sp. UBA3308 | reverse complement strand
GGCGTTGGTGTCGGTGTGGGTGTCGGCGTTGGTGTCGGTGTCGGCGTTGGTGTTGGTGTTGGTGTTGGTTTTGGTGGTGGTGCGACGTTTTCTACTTCTAGAAGCATCTCATAATCTTGGGATTCGGATGATCTAGAGACGATCACGAATTCGTAATATCCATTTTCTCTGAGCCTACCAGACCAAGAGCGTCTTTGAGAATCTTCTAACAATGGTTTTTTGCCGGAAGGTGTATATATAGAAAATAATACTTTGGAAGAAGCTTTTAAGTTGACTTCCATTCGTTGGTTTCTGGCAAGCTCGGCAATGAAAATTTTACCTTGTAGGTTTTTTAAAGTACCGCTTCTAGTAATGCCTGTAGCCCCCCTTGCAAATTGCAGTTTCTCAAAGGCGCTGCGTGCGAATATTGCATTTACTTTGTCGAATACCAATCCATGCCAAACTTGTCCTACGGGTTGATTGAGAAAATCTTTACCTTTTTGTTCCGGAAATTCATGGAAGAATGGCGCGTCGGCTAAGTCGTATAGGGAACGGCTAGCGACGTTAATATTGTTGACTCTCACTTTCCAGCGATCGCGATCTGCTTCTGTAAAGTTTCCCAGTCTGCGGCGAGCGTCGGAACTTAGTTGTGTCAGTTTGTTGAGCAATTCATTGGCTGTTTCATCCCATTGTTTACGAAGTTCTGCGTCTTTGGGTTCATTACTTAAAGTTTGTCCGTTAAGAGACGGTTTTTTTTGCCAAAATATTTGGTTAACTAAACTGACATAAAAGTTGTACTCTATACCTAATCTTTCTCGACGTTTTTTTAGTTCTTCTTTACGTTTTTGTTCATCTTCGGGAAGTTCTAAAACTATTTCCGGATCTGATTTGGCTAACTGAGAAACACCAACGTAAGTTAAACCACCTAAAAAAATGATTGCTGCGGATATTGCGGCGATTTTTAGGGGTGTCCAGAAAGTTGTAGATTTGGATTGAGGTTCTGAGTAACCGGGTGAAGCAGTTTTTTGTTGACGAGTTGGGGAATTCGATTGTGCCGCAGTTTCCACAGCAAAAGTTTGTTCAGTTACTTGTGGCGTTTGCTGGGTAGCTGCTGGTTGTAATGGTGGATTATTCGTGGAAGCAAGGTTAAGTGCTTGTAAAACTTGGTTGGCGCTTTGATAACGTTCCCCTGGTGCAGAAGATAACATTTTATCTAAAACTGTTCCCAACACAGGACTAAGATTTACTTCCTGTCGCCACTGCCATTGCATGTTATAATTATCTATTAACTCTGCTGGGTGTTTACCTGTAAGTAAAACCAATATTGTTGCAGCCAAAGCATATAAATCGCTATGGGGTTCCACTAACCCAGTTTGCATTTGTTCTGGGGGAGCATAACCCACTTTCCCCAGTAAAGTTGGTATGTCGGTTTCGGGAGGGTTTCCCGGTGCTCCATATTTGGAGATAACAGTTGCTGCGACTTCTTTAACACCGCCAAAGTCGATTAGTATTGGTAATTGATCAATTTTGCGAAGAATTAAGTTATCTGGTGAAATATCGCGGTGAATTACACCCATGGAATGAATGTAATCTAAAACTGGTAATATTTTTTGTAATAATAGTTTGACTTCACTTTCGCTAAATTTCATCCCTTGTTTGAGGCGTTTATCTAACAGGGAACGATAATTTTCTCCTTCTACATAATCTTGAACTAAAATTAAGTATTTTTTATCATCAATAGTGATGGGTAAAAGTTCCCGGAACTTTGGTATTTGAGGATGTTGCAGTTTGTGAAGAATTTTGGCTTCTCTTTCAAAAAGTTGTTCAGATTTTTGTAAAACGTAATCAGTTTGAACTTGGGGAGAAAATTCTTTTAAAACACAAAGTTCGCGAAAGCGGTTGATATCTTCTGCTAAATAAGTCCGTCCAAATCCCCCTTGTCCCAATTGACGTACAATTAAATAACGTCCGCCCAAAGTTTGTCCTGGTTGAATACCCATTGTATAATTAATTTTTTAAATCAATTTTTAATTTTAACTTTTGACTTCCGCAAAGTGGTTATAGCTACACTCGCGATCGCAAAACTTCGTTAACAGACGTAAACCCGAAAGCCTTTGCTTTTAGATGCACCCCGATAATTGATTGACTTTTTTAATTAACTTTTTTAATTGACTCTTTTACTAACTTCCTCATCTGCAAAGGCATACCAAATTTGACCAAAAGTCTGTTGTGTAAGTTTCCCTTGTCTTTCTCCAGGAAATAATCTGTCAAATTTACGGTTTGTATCTCTATTCAAATCTTGAATAGTATAATTTCCTAATTCCCCTGCTTGCACAAGTCTTGACCAATTTTCATAATCTCGTCCAGTATAACTTCCTAATTTTTGTCGAGTTTTCGTACTAAGATTAGCTTTTTCTAACTTATCAAGCAAGTCTTGGGCAATACCGTACCACTTCTTTCGTAAAGCTTTATCTTCTGAAGTGTTGGTTAAAGTACGTCCGCGAGCTTCGGGATTTTGAGTATAAAAAATTTCATTTACCGTGCGATTAAAAAATGATTCGGGAATTTGTAGCCGTTGACGGCGCTGGATAATTTTTCCAATATTATTGGTATCATCGCGGCTTAATCCCGTATTAGAATTATTATCATTTCCTGGCAAACTAGGTAGTTGAACTGAGGGTAATTGGGGTAAAGAAACAGTGGGAAGGGAAATAGAGGTGACAGCATTGACAATTCCACTTATTACCGCCCAAGTACCCGCAAAAACTAAAACAACAACACTAGTACTTACTAAACTGACGAAAAAAGGGCGCAGCCAAATAGGTAAATTGATTGCTTTGGCTAAAGCTTGAGTTTTGTTGTGAAATTTTGTCGCCACCGCACCGGCACTTTTGTATCCGGGAGCAAGTACAGCAGTATGAATCCTACTAATATTCGGATTTGCAGTTTTAGAAGTATAAACACCCTTTAAAGACTGTAAATCTTGTAAAACTTGTTCGGGGTTTTGATATCTTTGGCTGGGTTTATAAGCAACCATCTTTTTTAACACCGCTTCAAATTTGGGACTAACTTTGATTTTCTCTCCCCAACGCCAATTACCTTGATAACTATCGTAAAGTTTTTGTGGTTCCTGCCCAGTAAGTAATACTAGTGCTGACACCCCTAAAGAATACAAATCGCTACTTTGAAAAGCTTTACCTTGACGCAATTGTTCTTCCGGTGCGTAACCCTTTTTACCTAATAATGTGCGATTTCCAGGGAGTTTTGTAGCCCAAAATCCTTGAGAAGCCGGTAATTGTTTGACAGCGCCAAAATCAATTAAAATTGGTAAATTATCCTTTGTTCGCAAAATCAAATTATCCGGTGAAATATCCCGGTGAACTACATCTTTAGAGTGGATATAACTCAATACTGGTAGAATTTGCGTTAATAAGTTAAATACTTCTTCCTCACTAAAACAGTATCCGCGATCGAGACGTTTTTCTAATAAATCGTAGTAATTTTCACCCTCAACATAATCTTGTACCAAAAAGAAAAAATCTTTATTGCGTATTTTTACTTCTAGGAAACTGTGTAAGCGGGGAATTTGGGAATGTTGAAGCTGTTTAAGTACATTCGCTTCCCTTTCAAATAATTCCTTCGCTTTTTGTAAATCTTTATCTTCTTCAACTTGGGGTGCAAATTCCTTGAGCACGCACTTTTCATGGGATTTTTGCATATCCTCCGCCAAATAAGTACGTCCAAAACCTCCTTGACCAAGTTGACGTACAATTTTATAGCGCTTGATAATAATTTGCCCAGAAGGAAGAGGCAAAGGTTCGCCACATATAGTACAAAAGCGGTTGTTTGAATTGTTTGCGTGGTTTTTAGTGCAATAAACTTGCATGATGCCCAAAAATGAAAGGGTTTTTGCTAATAACTACAACGTCGCGAACAGAATTTACGTATAATTTCCAATTTCCCAATGCCCAATGCCCAATTCCCAA
>DESS01000387.1:1947-14486 GCA_002361335.1 Richelia sp. UBA3308 | reverse complement strand
CCCTGGTGCTTCTTCTACTTGAGTCTCTTCAACCGCTGCTGGTACTTCCTCTGTAGTTGCTGCTTCAGGTGTTATGCCCTGTTCTTTGGCTAATAACTGTTCGCGGAATTTAGCAGCCATTTCTTCTGCTTTATCAAATACTGCATCCCGATTCTTAATCATGTCGCCAGGTTCGGGTTCAAGCTGCTTAGTAGAAAGCGATATTCTGCCTCTTTCCGCATCCAAGTCAATAATCATTACCTTCAATTCATCATTGACGTTGAACACGCTATGGGGTGTATCAATATGTTCGTGGGATATTTCGGAAATGTGTAGCAAACCGCTTACACCACCAATATCAATAAACGCACCGTAAGGTTTGATACCGCGAACTGTACCAATTACTACTTCCCCTACTTCCAAGCGATTCATCTTACGCTCAACCAGTGCCCGACGGTGAGATAATACAAGCCGGTTCCGCTCTTCGTCTACTTCCAAGAATTTTAATGGTAGTTCTTCACCCACCAAGTCTTCTTTCGGTTTACGAGTACTTATATGAGAACCGGGAATAAAGCCACGCAATCCCTCAATCCGCACTAATGCTCCACCACGGTTAGTCGCGAATACGCCGGAACGCACGGTAGCATCTTCTGTTTGTAACTGACGCACCCGTTCCCAAGCTCGCATGTACTCAATGCGACGAATAGAAAGCGTTAATTGCCCTTCTTCATTCTCATCGCTGAGAATGTAAAATTCCCGTGTTTCGTTGGATTGCAATACTTCGTCCGGGTTATCCACCCGGTTAATTGACATTTCTTGTATAGGTATATATGCTGCCGTTTTAGCACCAATGTCAATCAGAGCGCCGCGTGGTTCTAAACTAAAAACTGTACCTGGTACTATATCCCCTGGGCTGAAGTGATAATCGTACTTATCAAGTAAAGCCGCGAAATCGTCGTGCGTAAACCCTATATCAATATTGGTTGGTTTCTGATTGACATTTACCATGCTTTATGTTTCCTGGTTTGATTCTCCGTAAAATTTTTGCCTCCTAGCGATGTATATGCAATCGCCTTGTTTTGGCAGTCTACACTTACATCCAATATTATCCTAGCGCAGAAAAGCCGATTCAAACACACATTTACTTCCAGATTATAAATTATATCAAATATTAATACTCTGTTCAATCGAAATAGTCAACATTTTTATTTATAAAACTACTAAATTTTAGATTTGACTAATTTTTAAATCTTAGATTTTAGATTTCTGATTTTACACGTTTTGTGGGATAAAGATCATTTTTCCCGGAGATTAACTTGCCCTCAAATACTGTAACTTTGGAGTATCAAAATTTTATGTTACGGACATCAGAGTCAGTGAAAATTACACGAAATCCCAATAGTTTTCGAGTATTAAAATCTTGTGATACGGGCATCATAATCAGTTAAATTGGCATCAAAATACACCAGGTTACAGTATAAAAGTTTTGTGGTACCAGCAGTTCTGGCACCTCAGATTGTACTTAACTAAGATTACAAAACCACATTCATAAGCAATAATAAGAAATAACCGCTGTGAGTCCTTGAATATCAGTCACAACGGTCAAATTTATGAATATTTTGCCGTTAATTCGGCATTTAATTATCTTTTGCTCTATTTTTCCTCTTTATTCTCAATGCGAGGAGGTTCGCGAAAGGCGATCGCAAAAAATATGGTACCAATCGCCAGTGCCAAAATCAAAATGTATGCAACGCTTTCCATATTATTAATTCCTACTGACTATCAGCTTGCAATTTTAGTGTACCAAGCTACAAGAAGTAATGGTCGCGAAATAAGCTAACTGATGAATTTTAGAATTATTTCGCGACCAATCTTTACACTTCTTTACTTAAGAAGCATTTAAAAGGTAATAAACGCCTTGGTGATTAAGCGCTTTCTCTTGAGGTACGAGTGGTTTTGTCACCCACTTTAGCAAACCTACCCCATTCCACTTGTTCTTCCATATCAGCATCCACACCAGCAAATACATCTCGGTAAATTGTCCGAGAACCATGCCAGATATGACCGAAGAAGAACAATAGTGCAAATACAGCGTGTCCGTATGTAAACCAACCTCTAGGACTGGTACGGAATACTCCATCAGATTCTAAAGTTTCCGTATCAAAATCAAAGGGTTCGCCCAACTGAGCTTTACGAGCGTATTTCTTCACATCTACTGGATCGGTAAAGGTTTGACCATCAAGGTCACCACCATAGAAGCTTACAGTTACACCAGTTTGCTCGAAACTGTACTTGGATTCTGCACGACGGAAAGGAATATCAGCACGGACAATACCATCAGCATCGGTGAGAATCACGGGGAATGTTTCAAAGAAGTTGGGAAGACGACGTACATCTAATACACGTCCTTCACCATCTTTAAATACTGGGTGTCCCAACCAAGAAACCGCGATACCGTCACCTTTATCCATTTGACCAGTACGGAATAGACCACCTTTGGCGGGACTATTACCAACATAGTCAAAGAATGCTAATTTTTCAGGGATTTTCGCCCAAGCTTGTTCTAATGTCTCACCCGAGGCTAGACTCGATTGGACGCGACGGTCAATTTCCTGCTGGTAATAACCTTGGTCCCATTGATAACGAGTCGGACCAAACAATTCCACTGGAGTTGTGGCGCTACCGTACCACATAGTACCGGCAACTACGAATGCTGCAAAAAATACTGCTGCAATGGAACTAGAAAGTACGGTTTCGATGTTACCCATCCGCAAAGCTTTATAAAGTCTTTGTGGAGGTCGTACAGTCAAATGGAACAAACCAGCTATAATTCCGACAATACCAGCAGCGATGTGGTGTGCTACAACTCCACCAGGGTTAAACGGGTTAAAACCTGCTGGTCCCCATTCTGGCGCTACTGGTTGAATATGACCCGTTAATCCATAAGGGTCAGAAACCCACATCCCCGGACCAAATAAGCCGGTGAGGTGGAAAGCTCCAAAACCGAAGCAAAGAAGACCAGACAAAAACAGGTGGATACCAAACATTTTTGGTAAGTCCAAGGCGGGTTCGCCGGTGCGGGGATCTTGGAATAATTCCAAATCCCAATAAACCCAGTGCCAAACGGCAGCTAAGAATAACAAACCGGAAAGAACGATGTGCGCTGCGGCTACACCTTCAAATGACCAAAAACCAGGGTTTCCAGTTGCAGTTCCTGTAACGCTCCAACCACCCCAAGATTCAACAACGCCCAAACGTGCCATAAAGGGTAGTACGAACATACCCTGCCGCCACATTGGATTGAGTACGGGGTCTGAAGGGTCAAAAATAGCTAGTTCGTACAAAGCCATAGAACCAGCCCAGCCAGCTACCAAGGCTGTATGCATTAAATGTACAGAAATCAGCCGCCCTGGATCGTTCAGAACGACTGTATGTACTCTATACCAGGGTAGTCCCATCGACTACGCTCCTCCTCGATAAGTTATGTTTACAAACAACTAGGGATTGAGTTTTTGTTATCAGCAAATTTTGATTTTTGCATTAAGCGCGTCTTATTAAAAAATAAGCGCAGTCTTGTTACATGACATTAAACACCATGGAAAACTAGTTTCCGCGTTAGTTTAAATTGCCATGGAAAAATGAGATTTTTTGTGACATATCTTCATCAAATCATAGATATATGATGTAGATTTCTCAGCTACTCCTCTATGAGGACATTTACCGAGCTTTAAAGCCGTGTGCCCCACGGGCTTTTGATCAAATTGTTTTTCTGAGTTTGTGGGCTGCCCTTAGCATTTATTGATTTATACCCACATCCTACATATACTATAAATTCAGTCTCAAACCTTATCTCACACTTCCCGATAAGGGTGAGATGTGAGACAAAAGAATTAGAGATTGTTAAAAAGTTTAACTTTTGATGGAGCTGTTTGCAAGAGTGTTAACAGTAGCCTTGACACCGATATTCGGTAACAGCAATGTAGAGAATAATACTTAAATTTTATTTTTTATATGGCTTATATGGCTGGATGCAGTCCCTGAAAGTTTTATTTTTCATAACTTTTATCATAAAAAAAGCAAATCTTTATAACTACTAACAACACAAGTATTTTTACTTAGGTATTTGTATAAAGTAGCTACTATTATTTGCGATCGCATAATCTTCTATTTGAATGTAGTTAAGGGAGAAATTGCAGCCCTAAGGGATTGGCTTTATCGAGAAAATTTGTATTTTTATTAAGCAAAATCCTCCCAGATGATTGTTTTAAAAATTTAGATGTCATTTTACAACTGAGTGAATATCTTGCAGTTGGCATTTAGCAGAAGCTAAAGCCAAACGTTCGATGACTTGTTCGGCACTAATTAGACGTTTTAAAACGACTTGACCAATATTTTGAGGTGGTGTTTCTCGTGCGACAGATAATACAGGTTCAACTTCCACAGTGACAATAGCTTCTTCAACTTGATAAAGCCACATCACCTCGTTATCTTCTACCAAACAAATATTTAATCGTTGGATTTCTGGTTGTCGCCGCCATGCCGTGACTTGCCAAAGTCCGTCAAATGCCCATACTCTGCCAACCTTCCAACCTTCGGACAAGAAAAAATATTTCACGTTTTGTATCCCGTTCAGAATTGATTTAATGGTTAAAGGTCTGCATGTTAAAGGTTAAAGCTCAAAGGGGAGGTATGTTAAAAATAATCGAACCCGAATGTACCTAACCTAATAATTTGATATAACGATTTATCTGACGAGGTGACTGATTTACCACTCGTACAAAGTTTAATCGGAACTTAGACCCGAAAAAAGCTTATCAAACCTATTGCCGCTGAATCGGTAATTTAAGATAAATTTCCTTGTTTTTAATAATTGGGCATGGGGGATTAAGAATGGCCGAATCGCCGAATGGCCGAATGGCCGAATGGCCGAATTGGGCCGAAAGGGCATGGGGAATGGCCGAATGGCCGAATTGGGCATGGGGCATGGGGCATGGGGAATTGGGCGGAAGGGGATGGGGCATGGGGCATGGCGAGAGAATCGAAAATCTAAAATTCAAAATTGATAATTCCTAAGTTCATTAAAAGTGATAAATAAAGCCTAGAGATATTGCAAAACATATAGTAAAATATCTCACCGCTTATTTTAATTTACTAATCCTCTAATCTTATGAGTTTGTTTTCCTTATCTGTAAGAGGGTGGGGGCGAATTAAACTGTTATTCTCCCTATTGTGTATTTGTATTTTGTTGGTTTCGAGTTGCGCTAATAATCAAGTTAATCCTTCTGCATCAACTTCTGGAAATGCTCGCATTACTATCGGTACTACGTCTAAACCCCGTACTCTCGATCCAGCAGATGCTTATGAGTTGTCTTCCATTTCCTTGATTTCTAACATGAGCGATCGCCTTTACACCTATGAACCAGGAAATCCAGAAATTAAGCCAGATTTAGCAACACAGTTACCGCAAGTCAGTGAAGATGGTTTGATCTACACCATACCCATCCGTAAGGGAGTAGTATTTCATGATGGAACGCCTTTTAATGCTGAGGCGATGGCGTTTAGTATCAAGCGTTTTATTGAAAATAAAGGTAAACCTTCATTTTTATTAGGGGATATAGTTGAGTCGGTAGAAGCCACTGGGGAGTATGAATTAAAGATTAAACTTAAAAATCAATTTGCGGCATTTCCGGCTTTGTTGGCTTTCCCTGGGGTTTGTGCGGTTTCTCCCAAGGCTTACAAAATTGGAGAAGGTAAATTCAATCCTAACAATTTTGTGGGTACTGGAGCTTATAAGTTAAGTCGATATGGAACCGATTTGATTCGTTTTGATGTATTTGATAAGTATTGGGGGAAAAAACCAGAAAATCAAGGCGTTAATGTGCAAATCCTCAGTAGTGGAGTTAATTTATATAATGCTTTCCGCAAACAAGCTGTGGATATCGCTTATTTAACATTAGATCCCGATCAAGTTCGTAGTTTACAACAAAGTGCCAAACAAGGAAAATGGGATGTAATACCTAACGAAGGTAATGTAATTAGTTTTTGGTCACTCAACCGCAATCAAAAACCTTTAGATCGAGTAGAAGTCAGACAAGCGATCGCGGCAATGATCGATCGCGAGGTTCTTTCGGAAAGGGTACTTTACGGACAATCAGAACCGCTTTACAGTTTAATCCCAACTGGTTTTGATGTTTACAAACCAGTATTTCAAGAGAAATACGGCGATGCAAATGCTGAGAAAGCGAAAGAATTACTAAAAAAAGCTGGTTTTACAAAAGATAATCCTGCCATCGTGGAAATTTGGTATCCTTCCGGCTCTGCACCCCGAGCATTAACTGCGATCGTGCTGAAAGCCCTGGCGAAAAAAACCATGGAAGGATTATTAGAGTTTGATATTAATACTGTAGAATCAACTACTTTCTTTAAAAATAATGGTCAAGGTTTATATCCAAGTACTTTAGTAAGTTGGTATCCTGACTTTTTAGATCCAGATAATTACACTCAACCGTTTTTAGCTTGTCAGAAAGGAACGCTCCTAACTGGATGTAAAGATGGGGGCAGTCAAACCCAAGGTTCTTTTTACTATAGCGATCGCATGAATCAGCTGATTGAACAAGAACGAAAAACCCAAGATCCTGTAAAACGCAAACAAATTTTTGCTGAAATTCAAGAAAAAGTAGCCCAAGATGTACCATACATTCCCTTGTGGCAAAACCAAGATTATATATTTGCTCAAAAAAATGTTGAAGGTGCCCAGTTAGATCCTACACAAAATTTGATCTATAAAAATTTGAAAAAATAGCCATTTCAATTTTGGATTTTGGATGCCTGGATTTTTGATTCATATCAAATCAATTGGCATCGGAATTACAGCATATTTGATCATCAGGTACATTCTTACGGGTATAGCAGCGCCCGTACCACAAGAGTTTTAGAACATTTTTGCCGTACCTGCTGCAATTTGCCTTCATGCTGCATCAATTACGAATTACGAATTACGAATTACGAATTATATTCACCATTCACTATTCACAAATAAAAAATGTCTCGTTCTAAAGCATTAGGATATTACATTACTTCTCGATTGTTATTAGCACCCTTCCAGTTAATAACAATTATGACTATTGTTTTTCTTCTACTCAGAGCTACACCGGGAGATCCAGTTGATGCGATTCTCGGTGGGCGTGCCCCCGAAGCTGCTAAACAAGCTTTACGGGAACAGTTAAAGTTAAATTTACCTTTACCATTACAGTATTTTGAGTATCTCAAAAGTTTACTGAGTTTTGATTTAGGAAAATCCATTAGTAGTAGTGGACAACCAGTTTGGGACATTATTTGGGAATATTTTCCAGCTACAGCAGAGTTAGCAGTCTTTGCAATTACAATTGCTTTAGTTATCGGTATTGGCGTTGGTGTTTTTTCAGCTTCTCGCCCTGGTACTTCTCTTGACTTGGGCGGAAGAATGTTCGGTATTATCACTTATGCCCTGCCGATGTTTTGGGCAGGAATGATGCTGCAATTAATTTTTGCTGTTGGATTGGGATTGTTTCCCTTTGGAACTCGTTTTCCAGCTTCCCTTGCCATACCCGATAGGATAACTGGTTTGTACACAATTGATAGTTTATTGCAGGGCAATTTAACTCAATTTTTCACAGCCGTACAGTATTTGATACTACCTAGCTTTACCTTGGGATTATTGCTGAGTGGTATTTTTGAGCGAATTGTGCGGGTAAATTTAAAGCAAACCATGGAAGCCGATTATGTAGAAGCTGCAAGAGCGAGAGGTATTCCCGAAAGAACGATTTTAATTTCTCACGCTTTGAAAAATGCTTTAATTCCGGTGATTACAGTATTGGGATTAACTTTTGCATCGCTGCTTGGTGGTGCGGTGTTAACAGAAGTAACATTTTCGTGGCCAGGATTAGCGAATCGTTTGTTTGAAAGTATTGCCCAAAGGGATTATCCCACAGTCCAGGGAATCATGGTATTTTTTGGCGCGATCGTTGTGGGAGCGAGTATTTTGATTGATATTTTGAATGCTTATGTAGATCCGAGGATTAGATATTAAGCCCATCGATGAAAAACCTCACCCCCTTCCCCTCTCCTTATTAAGGAGAGGGGTGTTCGATAGTTTTTGTAGGGTGTGTACTGGAAGATAATTTATCACCTATAACAAAATTATTTGAAATTACCGTCACGCACCATAAACCGAAACTATTCTCAATATACAAGGGTTTTCTATCACATCCAACTGGGGTTGAAAACCCCAGTCTAATAGTTAAAGTCCTATAAATAGGACTAGAAAATCAGCCATCAAAACGGCTGGGGACAGAACACTCTGTAATAAAAGCAAAAAATTTCAAGTATATTAGTGAACTTGAATCAAACATGATAATGCGATAATTTTCAGTCATTAAACTGAGATTACTGCCCGAATGAATAGCAACATTCCAGTAAAAATACTATTTTTAGCAGCCGATCCAAGCAATGCTTCTCGGCTGCGTTTGTTGCAAGAATTGCGAGATATTAAAGAAAGATTGCGAATTGCCAAAGAACCAGGAAAGTTTGAGCTCGAATCGCGAGAATCTATCAAAGTCGCGGATATAACACAGGCAATATTGGATGTTGAGCCACAGATTATACATTTTTCTGGGCATGGTACGAATCAAGGTGAGCTTTACTTTGAGAATGAGTCAGGTCAAATTCAGCCTGTAACAGCTGATGCTTTAGCGGCAATGTTTGACTTCTTAGTAAAGAAAGTTCAAATTGATTGTGTGCTATTAAATGCCTGTTATTCTGAGATTCAAGCAAAGGCGATCGCAAAACATATTCCCTATGTAATTGGGATGAATGACTCAATTGGGGATAAAGCCGCGATCGCGTTTGCAGTTGGTTTTTACACAGCTTTAGCTGCAAATTCTTCCTTTGAAGAAGCCTATGAGTCTGGCTGTGTACAAATTCAACTCGAAGGTATTCCAGAGCATCTCAAACCAGTTTTGTATGTCAATCTCAAAGAAAATCCCTTACCTCCTTCTTCAAAGCCAGTTGACAAAAACATTCCCAATCCCTTCCTACCTCTTACAGGTAAAGTCGAAAATTCTGAACAATTTTTTAACAGAGAAAAAGAACTTCAGCGGGTATTTGAGATACTCAATAGTGGAAGTAGTGTAGCGCTGATTGGTGAAAGAGAAATTGGCAAATCTTCCCTACTCTGGGCTATTTACCAACAAGCAGAAATAAAATTAATCCCACCTCGCAAAGCAATTTATTTGGATATGAGCCAAGTTTATGACGAGGATGATTTCTACTACGCTTTATGTTCCGAAGTAGGAATAGAAGATTGTAAAGGAATTCGTTTGACAAGAGCTTTAAAAAAACAACGTCCCCAATTGCTGCTGTTACTTGATGAAATTGAGAAAATGACTTGGGATGGTTTTACCAATCAAGTAAGGGGACAATTACGGGGATTAGCTAATGGACATGATGCGCCTTTGCGTTTGGTTGTAGCTGCTTCTACTTCCTTAGATAAACTTTTTCCCGATAGTAATCAAATTGGTATGGTTTCGCCGTTTCAAAATATTTGTATTGAGGAACATATTCAATTGTGGGATGAAGCAACTGTTCGGGATTTTATTGGCGATCGCCTTCTGAATAATCCGATTCAGTTTACAGAAGCAGAAATTAGAGAAATTATTACAAGGTGTGGTGGCTATCCCAGGGAAATTATGGAAAAGTGTTATCAAATTTATGCTTGGTATATAGAAAACCAAAAATGACCCAAGAAACCCCCGTACCCCGTCTAGATTTAGCACCAAAACTCAAACGTCCCCTTTCATTGTGGAATCCATTAGATTATCTGCGGTTGTTGTATTGGGTGTTTTATTTTCCTCAAGCTTTCCGTTGGTATGTAGATACTTTTGGGGGTGGGTATATCCAAGATACGGAAATGAATTGGCGTAAGGTATGGAAATTGCTTCAAGAGAATGCCATTCACCGTAATTTATCTTTCCAAGGGCTGCTATTAATAATTTTTACACCATTCGTTTTGAGTGGTATTTTGGAGTCGATAGGTATTTCTGTCACTTGGATAGGTGTGGGTTTTGGAGTAGCTTTCGGCGTTGCAAATGCCATGACTTTTGTGGTAGCAAATGCCTTGGGTTTTGGAGTGGCTTTTGGCGTGGCAAATAGTGTGGCTTTTGGAGTGGCAAATGGCGTTACAAGTGGCGTAACTTTAGGCTTGGCCAATGGGGTGGCTTTAGGTTTAGCAAATGGTGTTGCAAATGGTGTGACAAGTGGTGTGGCAAATGGAGTAGCTTTTGGCGTGGCTTTTGGCTTGGCTTTTGGCATGGCAGTCGGAAGCGTAGCTTTTGGTGTGGTGGTGTCAGGTTTGGCCATAGGTATGGCTATAGGCGTAGCTATTTTGCGTCCAGAAAGTTGGTTGATAGGTTTATGCTTCAATATTCGGTATCTTCAAAAAAGTAGCTTACTTTTTTTACGTATTACTTCACTACCGATACCATTACTTTCTGCTCGCTTAAGAAAATGGCTGCAACAAGATTGGGAAATGGGTTTATATAATGTCAATCAGCTGCTTGCTTATACCCTACAATTTATTCCTGTTGTCAAAGCTGTTAATCAAATACTTGCTAAAACCCCTTCCGAACAAATAATGTATCGTGTTTCTCAGTTAGCTGAAGCACCTTTTGATTGGAAATTGGTAGGTTTTGCATCAGCCTCTTTAACAAAACAAATGAATTTACAACTTCTAAGAGGCTTTTTATTCATTCGCTATTGGAAAGAACCATTTTTTCCTCCTTTGAGAGTGGAAATTCGATTAGACACCCCAGCTCGTGCAACTGCTGCTGGTTTCTGGTATCTCCACGAAAAAAAACCAAAACAAGCAGAGGAAGCTTTTGCAGTAGTGCGTTCTATCCTTTACGGGGAGGAGATGTACACTCTTGCTCAAAACCTTGCAGTTTTTCACCATGCAAAAGATTTTGATGATATTGTCAACATTTCTGTAGAGACGCGATATATCGCGTCTCTACAATCGTCCCAGGAAAGCCTTTTACGTCCAAAAACTTGGCAGGCAATTTCTAGCTTGCATCGCGTTGTAGAAGATGCCCAACTTGTAAAGCGCAGTGTATCCCGTACAATCCGTGCCTTTGCCCTCAACCGCGCCCAAGGAGAACTCACAAACATCCTAAAGAATCCGGAAACCCTACCCCAAGCAGAACGAGGACTCATCCTTGACATAGCAGAAACTTGGCAAAAAGCTTTACTGCAAATTGCTGGTGAAGTAGGAGAAATTTCTATAACTAAACCCGTTCGTAATCCTTACATTATCGGCGATCCAGTTATAGGAGAAAAATTCGTCGGAAGAGAAGAGGTGATGAGAGAGCTTAAAGAGTTATGGGTGAGGGGTGAGCAATTGCAATCTGTGGTAATTTACGGTCACAGACGCATGGGTAAAACTTCTATTTTACGAAATGCTGCTAACTCCGTAGGTTCGGGTGTAAAGGTTGCTTATGTCAATATGTTAAACGCTGGCAATATTTCTGAGGGAGTTGGGGAAGTTTTGATGGCGATATGCGATGCTGTTTCGGAAGCGGTAAATGTTCCACCTCCGGATGATGAAAAGTTGTTGCAAGTTCCCTACCGTACCTTTGAACGTTATTTGAAACAGGTTGCACAAACGCGATCTATCACAGAAAATGTAGAGACGGGATATATCGCTTCTCTACAAGGTTTAATTATCGCCATTGATGAGTTTGAAGTAATCGAAGAACTAATTGCAGCAGGGACAATACCTGATAATTTTCTCGGTTATCTCCGGGGATTATTACAAATGAACTCTAAAATTGCTTTTACTTTTGCTGGTTTACATACCTTGGAAGAGATGACAGCAGATTATTTTCAACCCTTCTTCGCTAGCGTGATTCCCATTCACGTGGGTTTTATGGAGCGTGCTGTTACTCGTCAAATTCTTGCTAATCCCTCTTTAGTAAATCCAAATATTAATAAAGAAGATTTAGAAAATACAGAAGATTTCCTTCTCGACTACAAACCGGAAGCATTAGATAAAATCTACGAACTCACCCACGGACAACCTTATTTAGTACAATTAATCGGCTTTGTGTTAGTTCGTCGCTACAATCACCAAGTTTTTGAATTAGGGCGCGATCGCGAGCCAGTCTTCACGGTGGAAGATGTAGAAGCTGTCATCAATAATACTGAGTTTTTTAAGCGGGGACGCTACTATTTTGATGGGGTTTGGAGTCAAGCAAAGCAGGGTGCGAAAGGACAACAAGCTATACTTCGGCTACTTGCACCCCATCCAGAAGGGTTGAGTTACGACTCGGCGATCGCAGAATTTTCTAAAGAAGGTTTTGACGAGAAAAATTTAGAAGAAGCAATAAAAACTTTGCACCGTCATGATGTTGTTGAAGAAAACCAGGGACAGTTGTCTATTATTGTGGAATTGTTTCGTCTTTGGTTGCTAAAGCAGAAATATGGGACCAGGTAAAATGCCCAGCCGCCCACAGGCTAGAAGCCTGGGG
>DESS01000387.1:0-1928 GCA_002361335.1 Richelia sp. UBA3308 | reverse complement strand
TGGGGCTACACAAACAAAGCCTGCTCGACCGCAGGCTTGGTAAATGTAGCGATATCCTTTTGAATATTGCGGCAAAATTGAGATGATACTAAACCAACTGACAAATCGCTTTCAAAACCTGTAATAATTCAACTGCTCCCCGAGATTCCATCAAATTTAATGATGGCATTAACTGATATGTCGGAGAATTTCCCTGTTGAATATACACAAATTGATATTCCGTTACATAAGACCTACTCAAATACCATCATGATTAGACATATCTAATCACAATGCTTGATGCTTACTTCCTGCTTCGCTCTGGAGATGTCGGCATCAACCAGTCCACAGGCTTCTACGGTCTAACTCACCGCAATATGTGTGGAAGTAATTTATACAAAAACTTCTATTGAGGCGCTACTAACGACCCTCTGTCCATGGAGCTTATCCCTCGCCTGCGGCACGTTTATCAAACGCCAGTTAATCTGGAGGGTGTATCCTCTGACGGCGACGGTAAAACCGCTGAATAATGTCAAAATTATAGCAGATTTTCACACTTGGTCTACTCAAAATCAATATATTTGACAAAAAATGAATAGTTTTTAAGTTACAGTTTCAAGCCCTTCCGTTCGTAGTCAAACCCCAAACCGATTCTTGATTTTTCAAACAATCATATGCATAAATCAGCAATTGCGGTAAACCCTCGAACACATCAATACCACTGTTCTTTGATTCAATTACCAAAACCCAAAAATATGATTTAGCTGCGTTTAATTTTGCTTTATTAACAGCTAAAATATCCAGCCTACCTGTAACTTTTGTATCTTCGTCTTCAATAACTATATCGGCAATATTTTCTTCTAAAACAATTTTGATGGGAGAGCGATAAAAGCCAGCTAATCGCATTAATGGAAAGACAGTTAAAGCTTTAACTAATCCTTCTAATACCTTACTTTCAATAATATAGTTATCAAAATACGTGCGAATTTGTAAAACTTCTTGCCGTTCAAATTCCGTTAAAGGCTCTAAAGATAACAACGGTGTAAATGAATCATTGTATTGCCTGGTGAATATCTCCTATTGATAAATTTTTGGTTTGTAGAATTGTCATAAAGTTATTAGTTATTAGTTCTCAGTTATCATTCTTTTTTCTGATTACATTTTTCACAAGCTAGAGTGAGATTACTTATACGGTTTGAACCTCCTTTTGATTTAGGATGGATATGCTCAATTTGAAGTGGAACACCTTCTATGCCACAATAAGTACATTTTCTACCCCACTTCTCAAGCAAGTATTCTCGAACGGTATAACCTTGAAGGGTTCCTTGTTGATACTCCACTCCAGATATTTCAGGATTTTCAATTTTGTGCAAGTCAAATTTGACTTTCTCAATCCAAATCTCAGCAACTGGGGAATAACGCATTAATCGTTTAACCCAAGTTTCTATTGTTTGGACTCGATGCATCAATGAAGGAGGCAACCATCCTTCGGGACGTTTGCGATTATCAAATCTAGGCGCTCTATACCGAGTTTTACGACTCCGACGACTTCTACGCATCTGGGAGCGTTTTTCTAAAGAATCTTTGATTTTCTGCCCTCGATGTTCAATTTGAGCGACCCAGATTACTGTATTCCCAGAAAGCAAAGCTAGTCCAGTATTCTGACTGCCTGGGTCAATTTTAAGCGTGAGAGGAAAAATGGTAGGGTTTTTTATTGCAGGTTTAAGTATCAAAGTGAACGCATAGGTTCTGAATACAGCTGCTCTACCTTTTTCTAATAATTTTCTAGCTTGACCCGGAGAAATTGGATTGAGCGGTTGTTTGTTCGTATCTACTAAAAACACTTTATTTGGATTGTTGGATTGCATAATTAGAGTCGATGCCCGGTATTGTCCGGGACACCTCTCCTTCAAAACCGAGCGTGCTGTAGGGTAGGTAGCCAGCGAGTT
>DESS01000253.1 GCA_002361335.1 Richelia sp. UBA3308 | reverse complement strand
ATGTATTTTGAGACACGTAGTGCGAAAAAATACGGAGTCCTTGTTAGAAACCCCTTATTTTAATTATGGGGTTCCCTAACCCCTAATCCCTAACACCCAACCCCTTTCATACTTCCACCCATTAAATGGGCGGGATTCTTGCTTCACAGGGAGATCCAAAATATGTCAAGGGCAAGCTATACAGCAGTATTTCAGATTACATTACTGGATAGTTTTGGATGATCTATTGTTTTGCCATTCCTTTCTGAGCCACTTCGCAGTATAGATAGGCGCAGGTTTTAACTAGAAGTTGGACATAGCTTGTCGCCCGATTTTATATTCATAAACCAGCTATCGGGCTTTCTAAATACTAGCAATGATGAAATAACGTTTCTAAATAAACGCGAGCTGCACGACGATCGCTATCTCCATTTTGGAGGAGAAACAAACATAAAGCAGCAGTGAGCACTCGATCTTGATTCCAATCTGGATGGCTCTCTAGGTAATTCTTCAAAGATTCCTGAAGTGTTTCGGGGACTTTTGCTACCAGACTAACTGTGGCGTTCATAATTCTTCTCCTGTAAATCGGACTATCAACGGGAATTTCTGGGGAATGAAAATCTTTATGAGGAACAAACAAAGCTTACTTCATTACTATGTAAAGCCATTGGCGAACTTTTATATTGCTATATCCATACCTATTGTTGACGAAAAAATCTTGTCGCATCATTTTGCGCTAAAAGGGGGTAGGTTTGTCAATGCTGCGAAATGTTACAAAGGTTGGTATAAAATTTGAGTTCTTACACAATAATCAGCCTTAGATACATTTTTTTGTCACAAAACTTAATAATAACTCAGTCCTTGTCAACCCTGACTACTAGAAATAAAAATCCCCAGCAATATGTTCTAAAGCCTATTGAAACGTAAAAAAGTTGTGGAAAACTCCCAAGTAGTCTGTGGAAATCTTGTGGAATCAGTGAGGAAAATGGCACTTAATGATAAGAATTACAACGTATATTATCGGCTTGTTGCTTTCTTGCCAATGAAATCCTTTCTCTGTAACCAATTACCGATTGTCAATACTCAAATTATGATTTTGGCTATGGCGCTAATTGAAGACAGGAAGTCGGTACAGCTTTTACTTGGTTTTATGCCCCAAGGACCCATAAAGTTGAATGCTTACCACCTAGTGTCTAAAATTGACCATTGGGACCAAGACCCTTGAAATTTTCTATTCTATTGAAGCCCTGGCGCGAATATTCCTCTAAAATATCAGAAAACCTTTTTTTTTCGCTGGGGAGAATAAAAATATACATTACACATTTAAATAAAGTAAATTTACTTAATAAAACAATAGTGATTTTCTGTTGACTGTAATACAAAATTTGTTGACAAAAATTAATGTAATCGGGGATGTCCAGAAGCGGTATTTGCATTCCATTGGAGAAACTGTCGCTTCTGCGATTCGGAACAATTGGCTTGCTCTTAAGTTCCACTTTGAAGCAATCAGCTTGGAGGCGAGTACCACCCACAGGGGTTGTGGGTACGTTGAAACTAGTATGGCAGGGAGTTCTCATCCAGGGAACGAAAACGACCAGTATTTACCTGAGAGTACTAGGAACCAACAGCAATTTTCTCATGAATGTGTAGAACGAAGCACTGATTCGTCAGTTGCCTAGATTTACACAGAATTAGAGAACCCCGTGAGAAGGGAACACTATTAAGTAAAACCTCTTTGGGATTGGGTCACTTACTATCTACTGTGGGAACCGTGCCTGAGTGCTCAGAGGGGGAAATGCTATAGTCGAACTGTCCGGGGTTAGTAAGATTGTCAACGACCCCCGGCTTAAAGCCGGGAGCTGTTCTTCCACTTCTGTGAGCTTCTAGTTAGAGGAGTGTACCTTATAGGTACTACCTTATCCGTGCCACGCAAGTAACATACCCCCGAAATGCTCCCGCCAGTTTCCTGCTCTAAACTTGTGGTGATTAAACAGGTCTATGGGTTAAGCCAGTGCGGCTCGGATAGTTACCGGCGAAAAACTTAGTCCGAGGCTAACTTTACGGCGATTGGGGCTATTCACGCGACTCGTGAGTATCTTCACCCATTGGAAACGTCTCACGGTATTTAAAAATACTGAGAAAGTCGCAATCCTGTCCCAGATAGAATGTCGGAGTTTCGGTGCTTCTCAGATTTTTTATGACTCAAAACGAAGGGGAAATAAAAAGCTTATTTACGCCGCTCTTGTAACTGACGATAAACAGATTTTAAATCAACATTATGATGAGCCAAAGCCACCAAAGTATGATACAACAAATCGGCAACTTCAGCGGCGATCGCATCCTTGTCGTCATCCTTACAAGCCATAACCACTTCAGCGGATTCCTCACCAATTTTTTTTAAAATTTTGTTATCGCCACCTGTAAATAACTTACAAGTGTAAGAATCTTGGGTAGGATTATCGCGGCGGTTGCATATTATATCAAATAATTGTGACAAAGTATCGGCAGGAGGTGGGAGAATTTTGCCCTCAACCTGGTGAAAACAACTTCTTTGACCAGTATGACAAGCAATATCTCCCACTTGCTGGACAACAATTAAAAGAGCATCACTATCACAGTCGTAGCGGAGACTATGTACATGCTGAATATGCCCGCTGGTGGCACCCTTATGCCATAATTCTTGACGGGAACGGCTCCAAAACCAAGTTTCACCAGTTTCCAAAGTCTTTTTCAAGGATTCTTGGTTCATCCACGCCATCATTAAAACGGTGCCATCTAAATAATCTTGGACTATAGCTGGCACCAAACCTCGTTCGTCGTAGCGAATTGTGTCAACGGGGATATAGTTTTGCGAATTTGTTATAGAAAAAAACATACCAACTAGATACCGCCCTTTAGTAAGAATGATTCATAAATTCACGATATCATTCAGTATGGTGGATCTTCATGGGATGTTTTTTAGTTTATGATAACTAAATTCCTCAAACGATCGCGTTCCTTTGCATAGCTGAGTGCATTTTCAATGCACTTAAAGCTACTTGATGAGCCTTGGGAGCTTCACCGTACCAATGAATAGCCGAGTTGAAAGCCGCCCGATAAACATCCTGATAAGCCTCAGAGTAGCGACTGCGAATCTCCAAAGGCAAATCCTGATTTGATTTGTATAACATATTGTTATTTTCCTGGTTCAGCTAGTTCAGCTAATTTACTACGATATAAGTTTGAAGCAGTATTAGCCCCTATCAAAAGATAGACCTTATTAACTACACTGTAGGAGACAATCTTGGTAAATACAACGATTAAAACTACCAAATCACAAGAAATTTTCGCCGCAGCCCAAAACTTAATGCCGGGAGGAGTAAATTCTCCTGTCCGCGCTTTTAAATCTGTAGGTGGACAACCAATAGTTTTTGACAGAGTTAAAGGTGCTTACATTTGGGATGTAGATGGCAATGAGTACATAGACTATGTGGGAACTTGGGGACCAGCAATTTGCGGTCATACCAATCCCGAAGTAATCGCTGCACTCCATGAAGCTTTAGAAAAAGGTACCAGCTTCGGTGCCCCTTGTGCATTGGAGAATGTTTTGGCGGAAATGGTTATCGATGCTGTTCCCAGTATCGAAATGATAAGATTTGTTAACTCTGGAACCGAAGCTTGCATGGCTGTGTTAAGACTAATGCGAGCTTATACCAAACGAGACAAAGTGATCAAGTTTGAAGGCTGTTACCACGGTCATGCTGATATGTTTTTGGTAAAAGCGGGTTCTGGAGTCGCGACTTTGGGTTTACCCGATTCTCCGGGAGTTCCGAAATCAGTAACCAGCAATACTTTAACGGCACCTTTCAACGATTTAGAAGCTGTAAAAGTATTATTTGAAGAAAATCGTGACCAAATTGCTGGAGTAATTTTAGAACCAGTGGTAGGGAATGCCGGTTTTATTCCTCCCGATACTGGATTTTTGGAAGGATTACGGGAACTTACTCACGAACATGGGGCTTTATTAGTATTCGATGAAGTGATGACAGGTTTCCGCATTTCCTACGGTGGTGCTCAAGAAAAGTTTGGGGTTACTCCAGACTTAACTACCTTGGGTAAAATTATCGGCGGTGGCTTACCTGTAGGAGCCTACGGTGGTCGTAAAGATATCATGTCTATGGTTGCACCTGCAGGACCAATGTATCAAGCCGGAACTTTAAGTGGTAATCCTTTGGCGATGACTGCGGGTATCAAAACATTGGAATTACTGCAAAAGCCAGACACTTACGATTACTTAGAACGAGTCACCAAAAAGTTAGCGGATGGTTTAGTGCAAATTGCTCGCGAAACTGGTCACGCTGCTTGTGGCGGTAATATTAGTGGTATGTTTGGTATGTTCTTCACCAGTGGTCCGGTTCATAACTACGAAGATGCTAAAACCTGCGATACTGCTAAATTTGGACGTTACCATCGCGGTATGCTAGAACATGGTATTTATTTAGCACCTTCTCAATTTGAAGCTGGATTTACCTCCATAGCTCATACTGAAGAAGATATTGAGCGAACTTTACAAGCTGCCCGAGATGTAATGTCTAGCTTGTAATAATTAATTGCAGCTTTATCCCGATTAATAGGTATTTCAATCCCGTCTTAAAGGTAAGACGGGATTGATAATTTTAAGAAAAATTCAACTTCATTAACTACAACCGCAACCACTATGTCCGCAACCTGTTATGGTTTTATGACCTTCAGCACAAGCATCAGAACAATAGTATTGACAATTCTTATTAAGCGCATTTTCAACTTTTATAATTAGGAATAGCCGCAACTGGCATATTTTTTTTAGTGGTGCTTGTACACTGATTGATGATTGTAAACGAAAAATATCACAGCTTGTAGTACGGCACCAACCAAGGCCTTGTGACAATTGCGTAAGTCCTGATAATGCATAAACATTTTTCGCAAGCACATTTCATTAAATCTACGGTAGTTCTCATTTTTTTACCCTAGGACAAAAAATGTCTTTAAACTTTATAATACATCAACATATATTCACGTTTTTGTCACAAAAATTAAGCTTAGGGATAAAATGTAGAGAGATTAAGACTTTGTCGTAATGATTTGTAATGTTAGGGTATCCTTATGTAATCGTTATTAGCAAATTAAATGGCTCAAAAAATAACTTAACAAAGCTAAAAATACGCATTTATACTAATAGTTTAACTTAAACATATGGGTAGAATTCCCCACCCTTATAGGGTGTTTGAATTGGGTTGGGGTTAAAAGTTTAAAGGTTGAAAAAATTTGGCGTTGCTGAATCCAAGTATGAATTACGCAATCATGTTAAGCTTGTGGTCCTAGAGTCCTTCAAGCGCCACAGAACCATACTTAAGATAATGTGTTACTAGCCGAATAGATAATTTCAGCATTTCTTCGGATTTAGAATAACAAAAAGTTTTACGATGTAAACGGGCTAAGTAATGTCTAAAACGGCTGTTTTCGCCTTCCACTCGTGTCATATAAGTTTTACTTACAATATGGTCTTCATTACTTATGAAACAAGGGTAAACCGGATAACCGTCTGTGACATAAAAATAAGAGTGCCAACAGCTTAGAATCTGCCACAAAGTTTTAAACGTTTCTGTTAGCGAAGCGTGTCATTATGACATACTTCGGTCGCCTAAAACCCAAGCAATAACTCCTGGGAAGTGCTTATTCACTGCTGTCCACAACCAAATTTTATTTTTTTTTACCAACAAAAGTTTCAAGTTCATCAATTTGGGTAATTTCTGGTATCTCATCATGTGAAGGTGCGTTGGGCAAGGTATTTCCTAACTTTTTTACCCAATTTATTACGGTTGTGTGATGTACTTTCTTCACTCGCTCAATTGCCCTAAATCCTGAACCATTGACGTACATTTCTAAACACTCTTTTTTTATATCTTCGGGGTAGCCTTGTTTTTCATAAGAATCTATAAACTGACGACCACAATTAACACATATGTAGTGCCGGTTTACTCTGTTTCTTCCCATTTTTGCGGATATGGGTTGATGCACACCGATGCACTTTCATGGCGTTACGCCGAAGGCGTTTAGCTCCGCTAATCGCTTTAATTCATACTTCTATTATGCAACGCCAAAAATTTAGACAATCTGTCTAGTGGTGCAAAATACTAATCTGTAATAAAGAAGTCCCGGTAATATAGCGAATTTCAGTTGAGTCCAATACACTCGAAACCTCACCTCACCCCCTTCCCCTCTCCGATGCTTTGGAGAGGGGAAGGGGGTGAGGTCAAACTGTATTCTATTCAAGTGAAAACAGCTATATTCTGGGGCTTTTTTTATGGGTTTGTTTGGGGATGATTTTTGTTTAAGTCCCGTTAATCAAGCTAAAAATACGCATTTATACTAATAATTTAATGATTGCTCAACAAACACAAACTTACATATTTATACTAAAAATCAATCAAATATCTATCCAACTTTAGAAACTCTTCAAAACTAAACCAGCAAAAATCGCCTGGCATCAAAGAATTCATATCTCAATAATAGAAATAGAGTAATTGCTCCCCGTCATTATTTTGTAGCGAGTTGACAGTGCATGAGCTACTGTTTGAATCCGAACTGTGCCAATCCAGAAAACTTGTCTTTTTCTAGAGAAAGATGCCAATCTTGTGGAGCGCGACTTTTATTACGCGAGCGTTACCAAGTTACCAAACCCTTGGCCAGAGGTGGCTTCGGAGCGACTTTTCTTGCAAAAGATAAAGCTTTACCAGGAGAACCAAGTTGCGTAATCAAGCAACTACGTCCTTCGGGAACTGCACCCCATGTTTTACAAATGGCACGGGAATTATTTGAGCGAGAAGCCGTAACCCTGGGTAGGATTGGGAATCATCCCCAAGTTCCACGTTTACTAGACTATTTTGAAGAATACGATAATTTTTATTTAATTCAAGAATACGTTCATGGTTCAACCATACAGCAGGAGGTAAAAGGCAACGGAATATTAACTGAGGCAGGAGTTAAGCAGTTTTTAAGTGAAATCCTACCATTACTACAATATATCCACTCCCAGAAAGTAATTCACCGCGATATTAAACCCGCTAACTTGATTCGCCGCGCTCAAGATGCCAGATTGGTTTTGATTGACTTTGGCGCTGTCAAAAATCAAGTTAATCACACAGCAGCGATGCAATCGGGACAAACAGCATTAACTGCTTATGCTATTGGTACTCCTGGTTTTGCACCTCCAGAACAAATGGCAATGCGTCCAGTTTACAGTAGCGATATTTATGCTGTAGGCATTACCTGTATCTACTTACTGACTGGTAAATCTCCCAAAGATTTGGAATATAATCCTGCAACAGGTGAGGTGATGTGGCAACAAATAGTACAGGTGAGCAATCACTTTGCACAAGTACTAGCAAAAATGATGGATGTATCGGTTCGCAATCGTTACCAGTCAGCGGAAGAAGTACTTAGAGCAATGGAAATGGAGCCTTATCTAGATAGTTTAGCTTCTGGTATGGCAACTCCATTAAACCTCGATAGTTGTCAAAGAACTTCCACTGGTTTGGCAGATTATAGTATAAATAGAAGAAATTCCGACCATGCTTATTCCAGCGCTGGAGTAGCTGAAGTTGCAGCAGCGATTCGAGCTAGAAAAGCCAAAGCCCATTCGAGTACTGCTTTAAGAACCCGAGGTGTTAACAATCGGCTATTGGCATCAAAAACAGCAGCCTCAGTGTCGAATTCAACTAAATCCTACACTAAAAAATCGAAAGTACAGCGTCGCTTAAATTCTGAAAGCTTATTAACAGCTTATCTGAAAGGAAGACGGGATTTTGCTTTACATAATCTGAGTTTACTAAACTTAAAAGGAGAGAATCTATCGGAAACTAATTTTCACTCTTGTAAGCTTGAAAAAACTAACCTACAAAACGCAGATCTTCACAATAGTGACTTTGGACGAACTAACTTAAGCAAAGCTAATCTTAGAGATGCTAATTTAACTAAAGCTTACTTAAACCATGCCGATTTGGAATTAGCAGACCTTAGAGGTGCAAATCTCAGCTATGCTCATCTAAGTAATGCTAATCTTCGTGGAGCTAATTTATGTGGCGCGAATCTTACCGGAGCTAAAATATCTCCAGAACAGTTAGCATTAGCTAAAACTAACTGGATGACTGTACGTCCTAATGGCAAAAGAGGTTTATTGTGATTTGACACTAAAAACTCAAACTATCTTCTCGTTTTAATTAACTTGCCATAAGCCCTACGGGGATACGCTACCCTTGGGGTACACTTTGCGGTGAATGCGTTCGGCGCTGTCCTGCGACCGATCGCTATAAACCTTAATATATTAGCTTTCTACTGGCATTATTTTAATATTAAAACTGCCTCATTCAAAACCGCAAAAGCTTTTCCGGTTTTAAATGAGGTAAGTCTCTATAGTTGTTTTACTTATATATTCATAGATTCAAAATATAAATAAATACTATATAACAATCTATCTTAAGATAGAGTCTATTTTACTTTATATCTTAAATCTTTACAAAAAAACTGATTATCTACAAACAATACTTAAGATATTGTGAACAAATCTCTTATGTTTACAGAATAAAAGTATAATAAATGACATTGTAACTTTATTTAAAGTTTATTGTGTAAATATTTCACAATGTTGCATTATTATGCAATTATTAGCGAGCATAGAGAGACTCTAAAGCGCAGAATTTGTTGCCATTGAGGGTATTTTCTCTTATTAGAATCTAGATTTAAGTGTAGTACGTTGCGGTCAACAACTCAGGGCTAAAGCCACTCAAATTCAGTCCGCCTTTGATTTTAATACAACAGGGCTGAGGTAATTACAGTCCGAAGCGACGGTGTTGTTGCAATCCCAAACCATAGGAAATTCCATGAGCGCCTGGGTAAGTCCTATACAGATATCTACGGAAATTAAGAAACGATAAAGTCCCTGATTTTAGGCTGAGACCAACTAGTCATGAGCAATATTAGCGAGTTTAATTTTTTATCAGTGAAAGGCTCACCTATAGTACCCGAATCAGCTCCAGAAGAGCTACGAAAGCGATTAAATCTATATCAGGTATTTGTTAAGTTATACGAAAATCATGGTAGTCTCCTGGAGCAAATTCTGAAATTAGAAAATATTTCGGAATTTTCCTTGAAGGATAAGCAGTGCCATTACATACAGGCTATTGTTGATTCCAATATGGTTTATGTGACAACAAATCTAGGTCATGGTAAAAGTCAAAGTTTGCTGCAGTCTCAGCATACTTGGACTATAGGGCGCGATCGCAACAGCGCAATATATCTCAATAACAAGTATGTATCTCGTCGTCATGCTGCGATTCGATACATGGAGCAAGGGTTTTATTTAATAGATTTTAATAGTACTAACGGTACGTATATCAATGGCGAACAGATTTATCACCCAACAAAGCTTGAAGATGGAGATAGTATCACAGTAGCTAACATTACTTTTCCTTTTTTTATGAGTGACAACAGCTGCATGTTACCTACAGTAGCTCTAGAGTTATTAATGCAGTTGGTGCCTAAAAAAGATGACAATCAAATAAAAGAACATAAATACTATTACGGTGGAGCTCAACCTGTAAAGCTTTGGGATCGCGAAAGGGAGCAACAGGGAGGTTTAGTTAATCAAATATCCCGTTTGCAGACTTTTGAGGAGCAGTTAAGTCAACAATGGAAATCCGATATTTTAGATCGCTTTTATAGTAAGCAAGCAGTGATTGAGAAAAAATTATAAAAAATATATTACTTATAAATATTAATGAATCCGGCTAAAAATTCTTAGCCGGATTATTATAGCGGTATTTAAACTTTATTCTTCTTCCAATTCTTCTTCAGATTCCTCATCTTCATCGCTTTGCTGTGTAACAGAATTAGCTGAAACAACAGCCCCTAATTCCAGTTTTTCAAGTACCTTCTGCCTAATTTCTTCCAGCATTTCCGGCTTTTCTTCAAGGTATTTTATCGCATTGTCTCTTCCTTGAGAAATACTATCACCATTGTAACTGTACCAAGCTCCCTTACGATTCATAACTCCAATTTCTTCTGCGAGATCGACAATACAACCCAAAGTCGAAATTCCCTTACCGAAGATAACGTCAAACTCGGCAATTCTAAAAGGTGGTGCTACCTTATTTTTCGCAACCTTAACTTTAACGCGAATACCGAATTCTTCCGAACCTTTTTTCAAGGTTTGAATGCGTCGAATATCCAAGCGCACGGAAGAATAATATTTTAAAGCATTACCACCAGTAGTAGTTTCTGGATTACCATAGCTGATACCAATTTTTTGACGCAACTGGTTGATAAACATGACTGTGCATCCAGACTTACCAATATTACCAGTGATTTTACGTAATGCTTGACTCATCAATCGCGCTTGAAGACCAACATGAGCATCACCCATATCACCTTCAATTTCTGCACGAGGAACTAATGCTGCCACCGAGTCAATCACCACAATGTCAACCGCAGCAGAACGGACTAATTGGTCTACAATTTCTAAAGCAGCTTCTCCAGTGTCTGGTTGTGAAATTAACAAGTTTTCAATATCAACACCTAAAGCGGCAGCATAAGTAGGATCGAGAGCGTGTTCGGCATCTACATAAGCTGCAATTCCACCTTCTTTTTGTACTTCAGCTACGGCGTGCAGTGCTACGGTTGTTTTACCAGAACTTTCTGGACCATAAATTTCAACTACCCGTCCTTTGGGTAAACCACCACCTAGTGCTAAATCTAAGGTAAGTGCGCCACTGGAAATCGTCTCTACTCGCATCCGGGTTGCATCCCCAAGACGCATAATTGTACCTTTACCAAAAGTCCGCTCTATTTGGTTCAATACCATGTTGAGCGCTTTTTGCTTGCCTGCATTTTCTGTGTTAGTAGCTGCCATATTAGCCTGCCTATATTTATTTGGGGTTTTGGTTTGATAATCTTAATAGAACATATATACTATCATGTTATCTTAGCACTGCTAAACGCCATATAGTTTAGCTAGGTATTCAAAGAATATTGAAATTGATCGCTAGCTGTTAATTAAGCGCTGATTTTGAATAAATGTTAATTAGTTTAAGTTGGGTATGGGTTGATAGTGCTAGGAATAAAACATTAATTATTACATATATTTACATAGATACAGTTTCAGCCTATTGATTATTTTTTTCGATTTTCAACCCTCGATTTAATTAGGTGATGCTTTCATATAACTAGGAGCTAACATTGGCGCGATTTATACGATTGAATATAGTATTTTAACCCTTGTTATTTAAGCAAAAAAAGGTAATAAGGTGAGATATTTATTGCTCGCGTCTGTATTATAGTACTGGTTCGGGGGTTCGATGGCGATTGCCAAGGAAGAATAAAATCTTTAATTAAGATTGTATTGGGAATTATCCAAGTAAGGAAATATTAAGTAATTCTAAAATTACGGAAAATTTTAGATTGAAGTTTGAGGATTGCAAAGCAAGTTGATTATATTTTCTTTCACCGCTTCTGGGGATCGATCGCCGTTGATAGTCAACAGAAGACTGCGGTGTTGGTAATATTCTAAAATAGGAAGCGTGCGCTCGTAGAACAAATTGACGCGACGTTGGATAATTTCGGGTTGATCGTCGGGTTGGGAACGTGCTAGAGAACGATTCACCATCACAGTTTCTGGAACTTGTAAATAAACGGCCCAGGTTAAGTTTTGTTTTAAGTCATCGAGTAAAAAATCCAATTCCTCAGCCTGAAAAGCTGTACGAGGATAGCCTTCAACAACCCAACCACTACTAATATCCGGCTGTCGTAAACGATCGCGGATTAAATCAATCATCATTTCATCGGGGACTAGTTCACCATTTTGGACGAATGACTGTGCATTACGACCCAATTCATCTAACCTTGATATTGCTTGCCTTAAAATCTCACCTGTGGAAATTGTAGGTATATTAAAGTATCTACTAAGATTCTGCGCTTGAGTACTTTTACCAGAACCTGAACCTCCCAAAACAACTAATCTCACAATACAATTAACTCCTATAAGCATTATTAAATTCCCTTAAATAGGGAGAATATCCGTTATTTTATAAATTAATAAGGCAAATAGTCGCCTTCGAGAATTTTGAAAAGTCAGTTACAGCTAATTTTTTCAGCTTTATTAATAAATTTGACTCTAGGATAAAATAAGTTTTTATTTTTACCACTGATTGTTTTTTGGTAATATTATAAATTTTAATAGCTTAAATTTTAATAGCTATTGACTTAAACGCAAACCTAGTGATTGACTAAGAATGCAGTTAGCCTTTCATTGCTACATACCGTCGTTGGTAAATTTAATTTGTAAATAAGTTTGCAAGAAATTACCTCAGCAAAAATACTAGATTTATTTGTTTTTTTTAACGTTAATCTATGGTTGCTCAGTTAGAAAACAAGAGTGTAAATTCGACCGTTAGTTTATCACATACAATCAAAGGACTAGTACAAGTTTTTACTAGTTCTTACCGTAGTTTTTTTACTAACGTAATGGCGCAAGCACTGAGAATAGCCGGTCAAGGTACACCAGTATTGATAGTGCAATTTCTCAAAGGTGGTATTCGTCAGGGACAAGATAATCCTATGGTACTCGGACAAAATTTGAATTGGATTCGCTGTGACTTACCGCGTTGTATTGATACACCACACTTAGATGATACTGAGACCGAAGCATTACATTCATTGTGGCAGCATACACTGAGTGTAGTAAATCAGGGTAAGTATTCTCTGGTTGTATTAGACGAGTTAAGCTTAGCGATGAACTTTGGTTTAATTCCTGAAACAGAAGTTTTAGAATTTTTGACCAATCGTCCCCAAAGTGTTGATATTATTCTTACAGGAGCCGAGATGCCTAAATCAGTACTAGATTTAGCTGACGAAGTTACAGAAATTCGTCGTCCTAATCGACTTTAAATTAAACATGGAAGGAAGGGGATGGGGAAGGGGACAAGGGGAAGTCAAAAGTCAAAAATGTTGACACCTTGTCCTTAGATATGAAATAAGTACTATATTTTAAAATTCTTGTGGTACGGAGAGCAGCGCGCAGAAAGGGGGTTTCCCCCATGAGCGACTGCGGAGCATCCCTGCCCGTCCAAATGTACCTGATAAAGAGAAATATACTTTAAATTTCGATTATTAATTTGTGATTAAAAACGATATCTGGATTTCTCAAAAAGCTCAAAAGGGTATGATTACTCCTTTTGAACCTAGTTTAATTAGGGAAGTTAATTGCTCGGAAGGTGTTTTACCACGTCGGGTAATTAGTTATGGTTTATCTTCCTACGGTTACGATATCCGTCTTTCTCCCACGGAGTTTCGTATTTTTCGCCATATTCCGGGAACTGTGGTAGATCCCAAAAATTTCAATCCCCAAAATTTAGAATCAACGCCTTTACATAATTCGGATGCTGGCGATTATTTTATCTTACCGGCTCACTCTTACGGTTTGGGTGTGGCTTTGGAAAAATTGGAAGTTCCAGATAATATTTCGGTAATTTGTATCGGTAAATCTACTTATGCCAGATGCGGTATTATTGCGAATTTGACACCGGCGGAGGCTGCGTGGCGGGGTCATTTAACTTTGGAATTTTCTAATTCTTCTAGTGCTGATTGTCGGATTTATGCCAATGAAGGTGTGGTACAGTTATTGTTTTTAGAAGGTGAACCTTGTGCGATTAGTTATGAAGCTCGTCAAGGGAAGTATCAGGATCAACCGGAAAGGGTGACGATCGCGAGAATTTAAAAATTGTAATTCATGAATTTTGATAATATTTGCAAGGTTTTAGCAGAAAAATATCCCACAGAATTTGTTAACTGGTTACTCGGAGAACAACAAACAACAGTCAAAGTACTCAAAACAGAATTGAGTTTAGAACCAATCCGAGCCGATTCTGTGACATTTTTACAAACAGCAAATCAAATTTTACATATCGAATTCCAAACCCGGACTATCTCAAATCCACCACTACCATTTAGAGTACTGGATTATTACGTGAGGTTGATACGTCAATATAAAGTTCCGGTTACCCAAGTTGTGATTTTCTTGCAAGAGACAAACTACGAAATCGCTTATACAGAAGAATACGTCAGCGAAACAACAATCCATCGTTATCGAGCATTGCGAATGTGGGAGCAAGATTCATCAATGTTTCTCAACAATCTGGCATTGTTACCACTAGCACCATTAACACAAACAAACTCACCCGAAACCTTATTATCTCAAGTCGCTCAGACTGTTGCTAGAATTCCAGATAGAAACACCAGACAAGAGATTGCAGCCTACACTGAAATTTTAGCTGGTTTGAAATTTGAAAAGAACTTTATTCGTCAATTATTAAGCGAGGATATTATGCAAGAATCTGTTATTTATCAAGATATTTTACAAAAGGGAGAAGAAAAAGGAAAGCAGGAAGAAGCATTTAATTTTTGTATTTCTTTACTTAAGGAACGCTTTGGTGAAATTGATGCGTCAATTATTGAAAGAGTAAGAATTTTAAGCAGAGAAAAATTGGAAGCTTTAGGTAGAGCGTTGTTAAGAATTTCATCAATGGTTGATTTAGTTGCTTGGTTAAATCAACAGGAAAAAAGTTAAATAATCTCTTCATTACCCACAATATTTTACCTCACCCCCATCCCCTCTCCAAAGCATGGTCGAGGGGTGCCCGGAGGGTGGGGTTAGTTACTCCCTTAGGTTCGGAAGCGTAGGTTGTGCTGGCACGATAATTAACTAACTCATCAGAATCTTCTGTAAATAGGAAAACTTGGTCGAAATTAGCTTGTTTGAACCAAGTTTCCATAGCTTCAGCATCTCGCTGAGCATACTTAAGATGTTTCAGGTAGTAATATTGATTAATGCCGATCGCGATTGCCTCCGGCACCCTTTCGTTGCTGATCGCCCAATTTTTACCCATCTAATACGCCGATTATTTCCGCTTAAATTTAAAGATCATCGCTCCTTTACCTCCAGCTTTACCACCACCAATTCCCAGTAAGCTGATTTGTCCTTCAGCGTTGATTTCTACAGATATCTCCACTTCATCAAGCTGCATTTTGGAATTAACAATTTCGGCTTCGTCAAGGGTTTCGTTCATTGCTTGCAGAAATTCCCTCATTTGTCCTTTGAGTTTACTTACCTTTACTTTACGTCTGGTAATAACTACTTCACCTTGTTTTTTCTTAACTATTATTTCCTCAGTAGTTTCCGTACCACCGAGTATTCCTCCGATATCACCACTTCCTCTGGAAACCCCAGAAGTTGATGTGTCATCATTCTTTGATGTTTCTGATATTTCTTCGGTAATAATCCAAATTGCGTCGGGTGTAGAAGTTGCTGATGACATAAAATTATGAATTAAATGATTACTTTAAGGACTTTGGGTTTAATAGAATTTACGTGTATAAGGTATTTTTGCCTTAATATTAGCTATTATCAATATACGGGTTGGTGCGTGACACAACAAGACTCATTGTTTCCTACCGCAATCCCTCGAAGTGTCACACACCCTACAAGTGCTAGGTGCCAGTCTTCTTACTTCGGGCATTCGGGCATTCGGGC
>DESS01000258.1:10821-13994 GCA_002361335.1 Richelia sp. UBA3308 | reverse complement strand
TAGTTGTTACTCGTTACTCGTTACTCATTACTCATTACTCATTACTCATTACTCTCACAGACATGATAACTGTTTAACCCGACATGATATGATTCCCACTCAAGAATATACTGCTATTTAAATTATGCAAAGAATCGCGATCGCACCCAAACAAATCCAAAACAAACAAATAACACTCACATCCGAACAACAACATTATTTATATCGAGTGTTGCGTTTACAAAAAGGCGATCAATTTATCGCTATGGATGGCATGGGTAAATGGTGGTTATCGCAATTGAATCATACTGAGGCAGAAATATTACAGCAATTGATTGTAGAATCTGAATTACCCATCGCCGTCACCTTGATAGTAGCCTTACCCAAAGGAAATGGTTTTGATGAAATTGTCCGTTGTTGTACAGAATTAGGAGTTACATGTATTGCTCCAGTCATTGGCGATCGCACTTTATTAAAACCCAGTAGTCAAAAGCTTGAACGTTGGCACAGAATTGCACAAGAAGCCGCAGAACAATCTGAAAGAACAAAAATACCTCAAATTTTAGAACCTGTTAATTTTAGTGAAAGTTTGTCATTATTTGTTAACCTTGAAAAATACATTTGTGTTGCTCGTGGAGATTCCCCTCATTTACTTGAGTGTTTACAAAATAAATCGCAAATAACAAATAATTCCCAGATTCAAGAAGTAGTGATTGCTACGGGCACAGAAGGGGGATGGACAAAAAAAGAAGTGGAAATAGCTTTACAAAATGGGTTTAAACAAGTTTCTTTAGGGCGGCGTATCCTCCGCGCTGTCACTGCACCAATTGTAGTTATGTCCCTAATTTCTGCAGTCAGTGAAGTTTAAAACGAAGGAAGAAGGAAGAAGGTTGGAATTGGGTTAAATTTTTAAACATCCTCTAAGTATTTTAACTATGTTTTTTAGATTGTAGGGTGTGTTAGATGTACGACAATCCATCTGTTAAAACATATAATCCTAATACATAAGCACCCACCAATAACCCTTGGTGCCTTACGGCAAATAAGCAGGCTGTTATTTTTCCCATGGAATCCTAATTCCCTACTACACCCGGACTTAAAATTATTTTATAAACATCATCTAAGTATTTTTACTATCTTTTTTAGTCAGTATTGAAGAACTAATTTTTATTTTATGACAAAATAATAAAAAATTAACATCGGGATAAATTCCACTACTGATATCGTCTGCAAAATTAAGATAAATTAATATTGGTCCGCGTCATCGATTGGAGTATTATCAACTCGTAACAAGCAGCATGACAAAAAAGCTACTGAACAATCGTTATCAAGTTATCCAGGTGTTAGGTGCTGGTGGGTTTGGCGAAACCTTTTTGGCAGAAGATACTCATCTTCCTTCTCGCCGTCGTTGTGTGATCAAACAACTTAAACCATTGGTAGACGATCCAAAAACCTATCAAAATATTCAGCAAAGGTTTGAAAGAGAAGCGGCAATTTTAGAATTTCTCGGTGAAGGTAGCAACCAAATTCCCAATCTTTATGCCTATTTTTCGGAAAACGGACTGTTTTATCTAGTTCAGGAATGGATTCAAGGTGAAACTCTGACGAATCTTGTTGAAGAAAAGGGATGTTTGGATGAAAAAACTGTTAAAGAAATTTTATTGAGTTTACTATCAGTTTTAGAATACGTCCACTCAAAAGGAATTATTCATCGCGATATCAAACCTGATAATATAATTCTTCGTAGTTCTAATAACAAACCAGTTTTAATTGATTTTGGTGCCGTAAAAGAAACTGTTCGGACTGTAATCAATTCTGCGGGAAATCCCACAAAAACCATGGTGATTGGTACGCCAGGATACATGCCTATGGAACAAGGAATAGGCCGTCCAGTTTTTGCTAGCGATGTTTATAGTTTGGGTTTGACGGCGATTTTTCTGTTAACGGGTAAACATCCTCAGGAATTAGAAACGAATCCGCAAACAGGAGAAATATTATGGCATGATTATGCCGATGGTGTTTCTACTTCCTTAAAAACAGTTCTCGATCGAGCAATCAATCCAAATATAGGCACCCGCTACAGCACTGCAAGCAAAATGCTTCATGCTTTAGAATCTAATACTTCTACTGTAACTGCTTCACCTATACTAAATACTCAACAAACAGTAGCAATATCTCCTGGAGCAGGAATTCCTCAAAACACTCCAAATCCTGTAAATTCCACAGACAAAAATAAGTTAAAACCTGTTTTTATTGTTGGCGGTTTAGTTGCTGCTGCCTTAATTGGAGGAGTGGCGATACGCCAAGCGTCACGGCAAGGGAGTAGCGACAATTTAAATCGTCTAAAACCTGAAGAAGAAGTTGTAATATCTCAAACTCCCCCATCAGAATCAAATGATTCTCCTAAAGCTCCTTCACCCGAACCTTCTATAAACAAAGTACAACCAACTGAAACACCCCGTCAGCAACCACCATCACAGCCACAAACTATTCCAACAAATACTCCAACAGAACCTATTCAGCAATTTACACCTGAACCAATCCCTGAGCCTACCTTTAAACCAACTCCTCAACCAACCCCTGAAAATACGCCGCCGCAAGTTATTTCAACACCAACACCAACTCCAACTCCGACTCCAACACCAACACCAACACCAACACCAACTCCTACCCCTACAGTTACAAGTACACCAGAAGAGACTCAAACACCAGTTTCAAATAATACTTCAAGTCCCAATTTTCCAGTATTTCCTATAGGTACTACTAAAAGGGAAGTTAGAGCAAAATTAGGAAAACCGACTAAACGTTCAAGAGGTTTATGGAGAACACGCGCCTATCTATATGAATTAGAACCAGATAAGGTAGACTTAGGTTTACTATTTGATCGTCGATCGGGAGTACTCCGGCAAACAGAAGCATCCTTAGCGCAATCCGTGGGAGTGCAGACAATGCAAATTACTTTACAAACAATGTTATCAGGAAATATTAACTCCGACATCAAACAAGGATTGCAGCGAGTTTATCAGCGTCAACGTCGAAAATATTCTTTTAGAACAGGTAATTTAAAAGGAGTAGTAGAACGTAACAAAGAAGATCGTATCTATATTGCTGTTTGGGATAAGGATTTGCATTAATAGTTGTTAGTTGTTACTAGTTACTCGTTACTCTTTACTAGTTACTCGTTACTCTTTACT
>DESS01000258.1:0-10750 GCA_002361335.1 Richelia sp. UBA3308 | reverse complement strand
ACTCGTTACTCGTTACTCTTTACAAGTTACTCGTTACTCCTAAATTCTTAATTGGGCATTGGACATATAACCAATGCCCAATTAATATTACTTAACTGTTACCTTAGCACCAGCTTCTTCAAGCTGCTTCTTGGCATCTTCAGCAGCATCTTTAGCAATGGCTTCTTTAATTGCTTTAGGTGCAGACTCTACCATTTCTTTAGCTTCTTTCAAACCTAAGCCGGTAATAGAGCGTACAACCTTAAGGATGGCAATCTTCTTATCGGCTGGTACATCTTCAAGTACTACGTCAAACTCAGTTTTCTCTTCTTCTGGCTCAGCAGCAGCAGCACCAGGAGCTCCAGGCATCATACCGGGCATCATCATCATGCCACCACCACCGGAAGCGGAAGCATCTACCTGAAATACTTCTTCGATTTGCTTAACTAATTCGGAAGCTTCAAGTAAGCTCAAAGTTTTCAAACTTTCAATGATTTCATCAGTTTTTGCAGACATTTATTTACTCCTGTTGTTGGTAATTTACAAAATTAGGAAAAATTATCGGAAATTGAACTCTTAAAATAACTCTTAAAATTTAGAAGATTAAGAACGGTGAAAAATCCAAAATCCAAAATCTTAAGAATCTCCAGACTCTTCTTTTTCGGATACTGCTTTGACTGCACGTACCAAGGAACTGGGTACTTCGTTGATGCCTTTCGCCAGTTTGGTAGGTACTTGATTGATTCCCACAGCCAATCCTGTGGCAACTGCATTCAAACTTCCAGCAATACGAGCCATAAGCTCTTGCTTGGAAGGCATTTCCTTGAGTGCTTTGACTTCATCTATTGTCAAAGCTTGCCCTTCCATCACACCACCGCGAATTTCTGTTTTCTTGGTGGCTTTTTGGAATTCTTCGTAAGCCTTGATGGCATCTTTTATCTCTTCTTTTACTAATAAGAAGACTGAAGAATCCTGAAGATATTGCGTCATTGGCTGCCATTGTTTATCTTCTTCAATGGCAATACGCATCAAGGTATTTTTAGTTCTTTTGCAAATAGTACCAGTTGGACGCAACCGATTACGCAAATCACTAATTTCCGCTACGCTTAATCCTTGGTATTCAATTATTAGTGCTAAGGAAGATTCGCTCAAAACTTCTTTGAGATCGGCGACTATTTCCTTTTTCTCTTGTAGGGTTCTACCCATTCTATATCACCTCCTTTATGGTTTTTAGCTATTTTTTAAAACAACAAACCCTGACTGCAACAGCCAGGGTTTAACCATTATAAAAACGTTCCTTTACGTCTTTACAAAATCCTTTATGTCATCGAATTTTCACCACTCATGGTAAAAATGGATAACAATTTAGGCATAAACCTAGGTAGGAAATTAAGCTTTTTTTTAGCACCTACCGTCTCTGGCTGTTACCTATTCAGTTTTTAATTAGGAGTTAGGAGTTAGGAGTTAGGAGTTAACTCAGAAATTATAACTCAAAAATAATTAGTTATGAGTTAAGCTGCTTGATCGATATTTAAATCCCGTAAAGCGCTAACATCAACTCTAATAGATGGTCCCATCGTGGCAGATACATAAACAGTCCGCCAATAACGACCTTTTGCTCCTGAAGGACGATTACGGTCAATACTTTCTTGTAACGCCTTCAAGTTTATCAATAAGTCTTCCGGGGGGAAAGATGCCTTACCAAACATAACATGAACGATGCCAGTACGATCAGCTCGAAATTCTAATTTACCAGCTTTAAATTCCGCGATCGCACCGGTGAGATCGGTTGTCACAGTTCCGCCTTTGGGGGATGGCATCAAACCACGGGGACCTAATAATTTACCAAGCTTTGCTACTTGCGGCATTACGTCAGGGGTAGCAATCAACTTGTCAAAGTCCATTCTTCCTTGCTGAATCTCTGTAATCAGTTCTTCCGAACCTACTACGTCAGCACCAGCACTTGTGGCTTCTGCTACTTTTTCACCACGTGCAATTACGGCAACTCGTATACTTTGTCCGGTTCCTTTGGGTAATACTACTGTTGTCCGTAACTGTTGGTCTGTGTATTTGGGATCGATTCCCAAGCGGATATGAGCTTCTACTGCTTCAGGAAATTTCGCTGTTGCTGTTTCTTTAAGTAAATTTAAGGCTTCTATCGGTTGATAGTCTTTATCTTCTACTTTTTCGTGCAGTTCCCTTAAGCGACGGGATAATTTGTTTTTTGCCATGTTTTCCTCCTGGGGTAATTAACGAGTTTGATGCTCTCCCCCAATTTATTTTAGTTATTAGTTGTTAGTTGTTAGTTGTTATTTGTTAATTGTTAGTTGTTAACCCATAACTCATAACTCCGGTGGTACTAACTCGATCAATCTGTGATCTTGACACCCATATTACGAGCGGTACCGGCAATGATTTTCATCGCCGCTTCAATGTCGTTGGCGTTCAAATCGGGCATTTTGGTTTCAGCAATTTCACGCAATTGGTCTTTTGTTATCGAACCAACTTTAGTTTTATTCGGTTCGGCGGAACCTTTATCTATTTTGGCTGCTTTAGTAATTAATACAGATGCTGGAGGAGTTTTTAATACAAATGTAAAACTTCGGTCTTCATAAACCGAAATTTCTACTGGAATTACCATTCCAGCTTTATCAGCTGTTTTGGCGTTGTACTCCTTACAGAACATCATGATATTAACACCATGCTGACCCAAAGCAGGACCAACAGGTGGTGCTGGGTTGGCTTTTCCAGCTTGCAGAGCCAGTTTTATCATCGCTGTTACTTTCTTCGCCATTTCCTACTAGCTTTGTTTCTCTACTTGATTAAATTCCAATTCTACTGGCGTGTCTCTTCCAAAAATCGAAAGCAATGCTTTAAGCTTGCTTCGTTCTGGGCTTACTTCGATTACCTCACCTTCAAAGTCTTTAAATGGACCTGAAAGCACGACTATCTTATCACCAGTAGCCATATCTATTTTCACTACTGGCTCTTGTTCGGTAGCTTGCTTGAAGATTCTTTCTACTTCACTATGAGAAAGCGGCAACGGTTTCACGTGCCCCCGCCCTCTGCCGCTACCACGCTTTTGTTCGGCTCCTACAAAGTTGATTACATGGGGGGTGTTTCGCACCACCTGCCAAATATCATCTTCCATTTGCATTTTTACCAGAACATAGCCAGGAAATACCTTTTCTTCTGTCTGGTAGCGACTGCCATCTTTACGTATTTTGACTGTTGGCGTGTGTGGAATCTCTACTTGGTGAATTTTATCAGCAACATCAAAACTTTGAATGCGCTGTTCTAAGTTCGTTTTGACACGCTTTTCGCATCCAGAGGCTACTTGCACTGCATACCAGCGAGCTGCTTGTACGCTATCGTTTGACGCTGTTTCAATTTCCTCTGACTGCAAAGGCAAATTACGGTCTTCGTCTGTTGCGGAAGTCATTCCCAAAACTGCATTTTAGATTTACTATTTTAGATTGTCCTGTTCTACAAATAAAAGGCTTAGACAGTCAAAATTTTAGATTGTCCTGTCAAGATTCTAGGATATTGCCCAAGGGCTGATTTTTTTTATCTAAAATCCGGCTTGGATAAAATCTAAAATTACTTCGATCATTTGAATATTACTGTTGCTGCCCAAGAAAATAATTTATCTACAAAAAATATCACTGTAGCGGAAAGGGTTACCATTAACAGCACGGCTGCCGATTCACTCACGAGCTGTTTTCGACTTGGCCAAACGACTTTTTCAAATTCTTCTTTGGTTCCTTTGAAGAAGTTGCCAACATTAAACCCGCTACTGTATTCTTGCATTTGCACTTCGTTCTTTTTGGCCACTGTCAAAACTCTCCCCCAATCCTTATATTTTTGTTATACCAAGGTCTCCATCAATAGTAACAGCTTTAAAATTAGACCATTTTCTATAATATATAAAACTAAAGCTGCCATATAAATAAAATCAACCCGAAATTTTCAGTTATCACTGATTTTGCAGTCAAAACTGCAAAGCTTTCGGGCTGCATTTTATTTGAGAGCGCGCCCTGGAGGACTCGAACCCCCGACATCAGGTTTTGGAGACCTGCGTTCTACCAACTGAACTAAGAGCGCACAAGCTTTTAATGATGATTTTTCTGCCAGTGTTTATTAGTTTAACTCAATTATGGCATTTTCGATCAACTTGTTTATAGAATTTAACGAAGAGCGGCATTATTAGCCGCTTGCCTGTAAATGCTTTTCCCCGGGGGGTAATTACAGCAGGGATCACAATGAGCGGTCAAAGCGTTGCTGAATACGAGTAGCTTTACCTACACGATTGCGTAGATAATAAAGTTTAGCACGTCGTACTTTACCGCGACGCATTACTTTGATGTTATCAATTCGCGGAGAATGCACAAGAAAAACCCTTTCCACACCAACGCCTTGAAATACTTTGCGAACTGTAATGGTTTCGTTAATTCCACCATTACGCTTGGAAATTACAACTCCTTCGTAGGGTTGTACGCGGAATTTTTCGCCTTCTTTGATTTTTACTCCAACTTTTACGGTATCCCCCACGTAAATTTTAGGCAGATTTGTTTTAAGTTGTTCCGCTTCGATGTCGCGGATTATTTGTTGTACGTTCATGGGTTGTCTTAAATTCTCACGATCAACAATAATAAATCGATATCGATGTTTTAGTCCACTTATTTATAACTATTATTTTTGCGATCGCAAGATTTTTTTGTATAAAATTCAATTTATCTTTAATCTACGTAGGTAACAGGGCTGTATTTATACTATTGGTCATATGAAAATTAGTGTTGTCATTACAACCTATAACCGTTTACATTTACTTAAACGAGCAATCAACTCTGCCCTTAACCAAACTATTGAGTGTGAAGTTGTTGTTGCTGATGATTGTTCGTCTGATGGTACGGCTGAGTATATTAAATTTTTAAGGGAAAAGTTACCATCACCACAACAGCATCGATTAGTTTACGTTTGTAATAGTATTAATTCCGGTCATGCTGCTACGGTAAATACTGGTATTGCTTTAGCTAAGGGTGATTGGATTAAGTTTTTAGATGATGACGATTATTTAGCTCCCAATTGTCTGGAGCAAATGCAACGAGCGATCGCCCTTTGTAAGGGGGCTGTAATCATTTCTTGTATTGCAGCTCAGGTGAATCAATATGAGGTAGAAGTAAGACGTACACCAGTACTAGGTCCGGGTTTAGCTTTTTATATTCCTCAAGGGGATATTCATTACGGTATGCTTTTGGAAAGATTACCATTTGGCACGCCGGTTCAAGTGGCTTGTAGTCGTGAAGCTTTTTTTAAAAGCGGTGGATGGGATATTAAATTAACTGGCTGCGATGATATTGATTCTTGGATTCGTATTGCTCAGTTTGGAGATGCTATTTTCTTAAATCAGTGTTTAGCATACCGAACAATTTGGTCTGGAGGATATGACCAAAAAATTTTTCTGCAAAAGCGTTTAAATACTAATATTTTAATGAAGGAAAAGATTTACGCTTTAGTCAATGAAAAGTACCGCTGCCAAATTCCGGCCTTTGATGATATAAAAAAATACTTGAAGTTGCATTGGGCAATAGTAGCCTTGAAGCAAAAAAAGATGAAGAATTTTTTCCAGTTAGTAGATGCTTCTGTTTTATCTTTAACTGCTTGGCGACTTCTACTTGCTTCACCATTAGCACGTCGTGGAAATTTACACAGTTCTGATTTACGTAAAATCGTCTTACTTGAATAATAATTAATAATAATATTTAACCATTTAGTAGTCTGACCACAGAATTATGAATAGTAAAAAAAATACATTGGCTGTAATGTACTGTATTTCTTCAGGTAGAGATATTTAATATAAATTAACTATTATAACTGTGTTCATCAAACATTTGTAAAAAATTTTCTTATGGTAAATATATAAAAATATGTCGATATTTGGTTATTTAGCATACATGATAGATGGTATCTTAAATTTAAGAAAGCAAAAAGTTCTTCAAAGTAAGTCAAATATATAAATTTTTAACTTAAGTATTAAATATGTATTAAAGTATTAGTAAAAATTTTAATAAGAATAGTTACTGAATCAAAAAAAATGCTTAAAATCAACTTAACTATTTACTATAATTGACAGTATCTTAATGAAAATAATACATATCCTCAACGATATCCATAAATTGGGTAACGGCATTGTTAATGTTGCTGTAGATATTGCTTGTTTACAAGCTAAAGATGGTCATAATGTGGCAGTGGTTTCTAACGGTGGAGAGTATGAAATATTACTGAATAAATATGGTGTTAAACATTACAAATTAAATCAAAAAAGAACACCATTAAATATTGTCAAAGCAGGAATAATTTATCGACAGATTATCAAAGATTTTCAGCCAGATATCGTTCATGCTCATATGATTACAGGAATGGTATTAGCAAGTGCTTTGAGAATTGGAAATGATTATGGTTTAGTTTCTACAGTACACAACGAGTTTCAGCGCCAAAGTATATTAATGGGTTTAGCTGATAGGGTAATTGCTGTTAGTGAAGCTGTTGCCAAAAATATGGCACGACGAGGTATTTCTGAAAAAAAATTACGAGTTATTTGTAATGGAACCTTAGGAAGTCCGCGTAATCCCGTAGAAATTAAATCTGAATATATACAATTATCCAATCCAGCAATTATTACCGTTGCCGGAATGTATCAACGTAAAGGTATTACTGTATTGATAAATGCTTTTGAGCAAATTACAGACGTATTTCCCCAAGCTCATCTTTATATCATAGGAAATGGTCCTGATAAGGAACTTTTTGAATTACAAGCAAAAGAATTAAGTTGTGCTAACCGAATTCATTTTGAAGGTTATCAGCCACAACCACAGCGCTACTTAAACTCATCAGATATATTTGTTCTCGCCTCTTTTCGGGATCCTTGTCCTTTGGTGCTTTCAGAAGCTCGTGAAGCAGGCTGTGCAATTATTGCTACTGACGTTGACGGAATTCCTGAAGCTTTGGATTATGGGGAAGCTGGGGTGTTAATACCAGTGCAAGATAATCAAGCATTAGCAAATAGTTTGACAACATTGCTTAATGATTCAACTAAATTGAATGAATGGAAAAATCGAGCCAGTCAAAATCTGGAACGTTTGAATGTTAACCGCGTTTGTCAGGAAACTTTGACAGTTTATCAAGAATTGGTAAAAGGTTAAAAGTGAAAATAAAAAGAGCTAAATAGCCCACAGCCTTTTAGGCTGTGGCTAATTCAACAAAGCCCACCCAAGGTGGGCTGAATTTGGAGCATGTTTATAAATAAATGGTATTGGTAATTATATCTTTTTGCTTCTGAGACCAATTTTGTGTGAAGCTAGTTATACAAACAAAGGGGTTTAAAAAGGTAAATATTTATCAGTTTTCAACCCCTAATTCCTAATTGTTATAAATTTCCCAGCAAATAAATCGTGTAGGGAAATATAAAAGCAAGGAATAATAAATAAGGTTAGTACTGTCGCTAAAGATAAACCAGAAAACACGACAACACCCAAGGGTTGTAAAAATTCCGAACCTTCACCAATTCCCAATGCTAAGGGAAACATTCCTAAAACTGTGGTAATTGTAGTCATTAATATGGGGCGTAAACGTTGGGGTGCGGCTTTTAATATTGCACTAGCGCGATCGCATTTTTGGTTTTGACGAATTTGATTTGCTAATTCCACCATGACGATGGCATTATTAACGACAATTCCTACTAATAAGACTGCACCAACTATTACTGTGGCACCAATGGCTGTTTGGGTAATGTAAAGTCCGAAAATACCCCCAGCTAATGCTAAAGGCATGGTAAACATGATGATTAAAGGATCGACGAGGGAATTGTATTGTACTGCCATAACTACAAAGACTAAGAAGGCGGCTAATCCTCCTAATAACCGTAGAGAATTTTGTAGTTGTTGATTGGATTGGGCACTATAACTAGGTAACACGCGCACGCCTGGGGGTAATTCTAAATTATCAATAACGTTATTTACCTCAGTTAATGCTTGACTCAAGTTTGCCCCTTTACTTAAATTACCGACAATTATAAATACTTGACGCTGATTGATTCGTTGAATTTCTCCCGGTGCTCTACCTTTGACAATGGTTGCGACATCACTCAGACGTACTTGATAATTATTATCGACAAATAACGGCAATCTTTCTAATTGTGAAGTAGTTTGTACTGATGCTTCATCTAATTGTACTCTTACATCCACTAAGCGATCGCCTCTTTGCAACCGAGTAGGTACGCTTCCTTGAATTGCAGTGCTAATGGTATCTCCAATATCTTGAGTAGTTAATCCTAAAGCAGCAACTCTTTCCCAATCAGGGCGAATTTGAATTTCCGGTTGGGGTTTATCGGCATCGGGACGAAATCTTGCGGATGTTACTTGTTCATCTAAAGCTTGGAGAATTTGTCTTCCTGCTCGTTGTAAGCTGGTTTGATTTTCTCCTTGGAGAATTATATCAATATCGCCACCACGCACGGGTGAATTATTCAGAATTAAACCCCGCACTCTACCGGGAAAAAGTCGCAAACGAATTCCGGCTAAATTAAGTTTGTTAAATTCCTTGCTGACTGTTTCTACATAAGATTCTATATTAGTACCGGGTTTCAAGGTTATATTACTAGAACTTCGTAGGGGATTTTCGATGGTAGTGCTACTAAATATAAAGCCACCTACTGTGGAAAATACATATTCGGTTTCTGGTTGTTTGAGGAGAATATCATCCACAGCAACCATAACTTTTTGATTTATTTCTAAAGGTGTACCGGCAGGAAAGGAGGCGAATAAAATCGCTCTTCCGGTATTAATGCGAGGTAAAATTTCCGTTTTTATTTGGGGTATCATCCACAAACTGCTACCGCTAAGAAACAGAATTGTTACAAGAATAGTTAGGAAACGAAAATGTACTATTTTATGTAATATATTGCCGTATAGTTTGGTTGCGGCATCGAAACGGTGATTAAATTCTTTTAAAAGCCAAAATTGATTAATTTTACTAGAATAACGCCACGCTAACATTCGGGAAGTCAGCATTGGTACGACGGTAACAGCAATTAATATGGAAGCCGCCACAGCAAAGCTAATAGTAAGAATCAATTCGTTAAATAACAGCGAAATCAATCCACCAATTAACAAAAATGGTAGCACTACAACTAAATTCGTACTTGTAGAAGCTATTATTGCTGATTCTACTTCCCGGCTGCTTTCTTCAGCTTGTTTGATTAATGAAATCGGCATTGGTTGGGCTACGCCGCCACGCTCCCCGTGAATAGGCATTGAGTATTGTAGAGACTTAATACTGCTACCTCTATAAGAGAGTGACGATAATGAATCTTCACATTCCCTTGTCTCCTTATCCCCTTGTCTCCTTATCCCCTTGTCCATTCCTTTAGCAATATTTTCCAACATAACGATGGAGTTATCGACCACAATACCAACGCCTAATGCTAAACCACCCAAACTAAAAACATTTAATGATAATCCAAATATTCCCATTAAAATAATGGCGGCGAAAGTTGCTAGGGGAATTGCTAAGACTATAATAAAAGTTTGCCGTAATGAACCTAAAAAAACTAAAACTGCGATCGCGGCTAATGCGGTGCCGATTAATCCTGATGTGGTAACGTTATTGATGGAATTACGTATAAATTGGGATTCATCTAAAGTCGTTGTTAACAGGGTTTCTTGAGGAATAATTCCAGCTTTTTTAAGTTCTGCAAGTTGTTTTTTAACACCATCTACAACATTTATAGTATTAGCATCGGGTTGTTTTTGAATACTAATTTTTACCGCCGGTTGTTTATTTAGTAAGACGGAAAGTCTTTGTTGCTCTGTATCATCAATGACTTGTGCAAAATCCCGTAAATAAATTCGATTAGAAGATTGAGAAGAGGGAGAAGTTATTGTAAAAGAAAGATTTTTAATTTCATCGGCATTTTGAAAACGCCCAACTGTACGAGTTAAAGGTTCAGAATTTTCCCCTAAAATTCTTCCCCCAGAAATATCTTGATTGCGATTTCTTAATTCATTAAGTACGTCAGTTAAACTGATTCCCAAGGCTTGTAAACGATTTAGATCGATGTTGATTCTGACTTCTTCTTCAACTCCTCCCGATACATCAACGCCAGCAACTCCCGCAACGACTCCCAATTCCCTGGCTAATTCTTCTTCAGCAAATACTCGTAAATCGACACCTTGCAAAGTTGGCGAAGTTAAGGCAAATTCATAAACTGGTGATTGAGAAGGATCGAATTTAAAGATACGTGGTGATTCAATAGTATCTGGTAGCCTACTTCTTGCCCGATTAAACGCCGCCGTGGCATCATTAAGGGCTTGATCGATATCCCCTCCCGGTTGGAAAAATAAATTTAAGCTAATTCTCCCTTCACGAGTTTGTGAATATACCTGTATTACTCCTTCAGTAGCTGCAAAAGCTGATTCTAAAGGTTTAGTAACTTCCTCAACACCAACCTCTGGTGAAACTCCGGGAATTTCTACCCGCACGCCAATTCGGGGATAAGTAATTGATGGCAATAAATCTACTGGCAATCTAATAATAAAAAACACACCTAAAACAATCACCGCCAAAGTTAACATCAGAGTACCGATGTGCCTGCGGATGGAAATTGTGCTGATACTTAAATTAGCCATTTAGAATTTAGAATTGGGCATTGGGCATTGGGCATTGGGCATTGGGCATTGGGCATTGGAAATTAAGAGCAATTTTGGGAAATATA
>DESS01000250.1:18904-20257 GCA_002361335.1 Richelia sp. UBA3308 | reverse complement strand
GAAACACCTAAGTTGTAATCAGTATTTCCTCTCGTTCTTGATAAAACGCGAATAAAGTAATTACCAGCATTGAGTTGACGGTTAATTGCTTCGCTGGAATTACCAGACTTCCTGGAACTGGCAATAGTTCTACCACTACTACTAAGCAACCGCACATCCGCGTTTTCTGTTAAACCAGTTAAACTTAGCTTGAAATCACTATTTTGATTTAAACTAAAGCGATAATAATCATTGGTATCTGTTCTACCAACCGAATCGGTGAAATTTGTTGTTGTTGAACCAACGTTAATTCGACGCGCTGTTGTTCTGCTGTTTCCTGACTGTTCAACTCTTAATTCTTGTCCATCAATGATAAGAGTAGTCGAATCATCTTCCAGTTTGAGTGATTGTAATTCATTTTTTGTAAAATTCTCCCCTGCAACAAGTCCTGCTAATATTGAACCTTCATCACCACCAGAATCTACAGGATTTGCATAAGCATCTATAAAATGTCCTTTTTCTTCAACTAAAACTTTACCTATAGCACCCGGATTATCTACATTGTCAATCAAAAAATCACTGTTAATATAAATCGTCTTTGTACTTTCAGCATATGCACCCAAAGCACCTTTCATTTCCGCATTAGATAAAAATTCTACATCTGGTAAAACACCGGATTCACCAGTCAAAATATCATAACCTAACCCTTGTGCTTTCTGAACATTAAAAGACTCTCCAAACGCAATTTCCGCATTAGAAATAAAGTTAGAATTGAAAATACTTGCAGCAGCATAAACCAATGCTTGCTTTGCATCCCCTTGATTTTCCCAGGCATCAATCAGCGTCTCACCCGCCAAATGCATCATTTGCTTTGGACTAAATTCTGTATAATCCGCTTGGAAAGGGTCTAATGAATTACTTACAGGCTGATTTAAAGATGTATCTAAAATTTGATTATTAAATATTGGCTGTTCTTCTGGCATCATTATGTATATCCCAAACTTACAAATCCAAGATAAATTTATCTATTTAGATTTGTCAGGATAAAAAGGAAAAAATCATGCCACCTTCAATTATTCTTGTGAATTAAGTATTTCCTATGTCTAATAATCAAATCACTTTGAAAAATAAGCAAATTACTAATGATTATATTTCCAGTGCTTTTACATAAGAACACCATAAAAGCAATATTTATATTAGTTACATTCTATATCAAATAGAATTTAAACCTACATAAAAACAACAAAGGATACTAACTTAATTTAAGACCTATATACTCAAATCAGTAATTTACCCTATAAGAGTGTTTGAAAAAATGGGATTAATTAGCAAGGGAGCATCCCAAATTCGTAAAAAGCCCACAGGCTAGAAGCC
>DESS01000250.1:9976-18872 GCA_002361335.1 Richelia sp. UBA3308 | reverse complement strand
AAGCCTGGGGCTAATATTACAAAGCCTACCTGCGTAGGCTAAGAAATATTTGAGCCTACGCAGGTAGGCTTTGTTTCTATAGCCGCACCCTTCTAGGGTGTCGGGTAAAATATTTGTTCAAAATTGGGATGCTGCAGAACCAGCTTCTAAATTTTCTCCATAAATTAGCTGCTGCACTCGTAATAAGTTAAAATTACTATTTACGACATGAGAGCTACACCAAGGGCTAAAGAAATTGAAATGGCTCAGTACAAACATGACCGCTTTTTCAAGTTTTATATCCAATCTTTATATAAGACGAAAGGAGAAACCCTACAAAATATTCAAGTCCGTAATGATGAAGACCTAGAAATCGATTTAATGTTTACAGTCGAGCGAGAAAAGTCCGGGTGGCTTTCTGAAAATTTAGGTTTATTCGACTTGTTAATGCAAGAACATTCGACTCTCATTATTGAACACTATAGTTCATATTTAGAAGAGACTGACATTAATAAATCGATTACTAGAAAGAATCTGTACTGGGATATAAAGAAGAAAGAACTACTAGAAAACGCCAAAACAAAATCGGAATTAACAAGTCGAGAACGACTGTCGAAGGAAGCAAAACAACAAATTGAAAATCAAAATCCATTTACCTGGATTCTCACGGTTAATTGCAGTGAAAAACTATTGATATTATGTGACGCTCAACCAGCAGAAGAACTGGGTGTGGGTGTGTATCGACTTTCACCAATTTTGCGGATGGGAATTGTGATTATCGAGCAACTGGTAGATAGCCCAGAAACGATGTGGTTGAAGATGCTGGGAAATAAAAAAACTGCTCAGAGTGCTTTTGAATCAATCAACCAGTTATCCCCAGAGCGCAGGGAAAAAAACGATATAATAAGTGCATGTATCAAATACTGTGTTTACCTAAAAGATATACCTACTGATAGCTTAACTCCAGAAGAGGAAGATTTTATGAAAACGATGCAAGAAATCGATGCTTGGTATGAAGGTGAAATTAACAAAGCTAGATTAGAAGGCAAACAAGAAGGCAAATTAGAAGGTAAATTAGAAGGCAAATTAGAAGGTGAATTAGAAGGTAAGCTAAAAGGTAAAATTGAATCGGCAAGTACTATAATTCGGGCTAAGTTTAGTGCCTCGTCTCTCACGCCACAAATAGTTAGTCAACTCAAACAGTTAAACGAGCAGCAACTTGATGAATTTATAGTACTCATGTTTAATTGGCAACAACCTTTTGAGATGGAGGAATGGCTCTCTATGATTGAAAAGTCTAAACGCTAATTAATATTATTAAACGCAAGTTACGCATTACGACATGACTACTTTAAGGGCTAAAAAAATTCAAATGGCTCAGTACAAACATGACCGCTTTTTCAAGTTTTATATCCAGTCTTTATATAAAACTAAAGGAGAAACTGTACAAAATATTCAAGTCCGTAATGATGAAGACCTAGAAATCGATTTAATGTTTACAGTCGAGCGAGAAAAGTCCGGGTGGCTTTCTGAAAATTTAGGTTTATTCGACTTGTTAATGCAAGAACATTCGACTCTCATTATTGAACATTATAGTTCATATTTAGAGGAGACAGATATTAATAAATCGATTACTAGAAAGAATTTGTACTGGGATAGAAAGAAGAAAGAACTACTAGAAAACGCCAAAACAAAATCGGAATTAACAAGTCGAGAACGACTGTCAAAGGAAGCAAAAAAACAAATTGAAAATCAAAATCCATTTACCTGGATTCTTACGGTTAATTGCAGTGAAAAACTATTGATATTATGTGACGCTCAACCAGCAGAAGAATTGGGTGTGGGTGTGTATCGACTTTCACCAATTTTGCGGATGGGAATTGTTATTATTGAGCAACTGGTAGATAGCCCAGAAACGATGTGGTTGAAAATGCTGGGAAATAAAAAAACTGCTCAGATGGCTTTTAATTCTATCAAGCAGTTATCTCCAGAGCGCAGGGAAAAAAATGATATAATTAGCGCATGTATCAAATACTGTGTCTACCTGAAAGATATACCTACTGACAGCTTAACTCCAGAAGAGGAAGATTTTATGAAAACGATGCAAGAAATCGATGCTTGGTATGAAGCTGAAATTAGTAAAGCTAGGTTAGAAGGCAAACTAGAAGGTGAATTCCTAGGTAAGTTAGAAGGTAAGATTGAGTCGGCAAGTAATATAATTCGGGCTAAGTTTAGTGCTTCATCTCTCACGCCACAAATAGTTAGTCAACTCAAACAGTTAAACGAGCAGCAACTTGATGAATTTACAGTACTCATGTTTAATTGGCAACAACCTCTTGAGATGGAGCAATGGCTCTCTATGAATGAAAAGTCTAAACGCTAATTAATATCATTAAACCCAAGTTACACAAGTTGTTCGGGGATAAAATTTTCGTATTTACTTGGGAGCTAAGTTAAAACGCATCTAAATTGAATAAGCAAAAATTTTATAATTCTTGTGGGATGGAGAGCAGCGCGGTCTTGGGGGTCTCCCCCATGAGCGACTGCGGAGCATCCCTGCCCGTCCAAAAAATATACAATTTAAATACACAACAGATTAACTGTTTACCAATATTAACTTCAAGAACCAACAGTTGTTTTCTTGGCTCCAAAACCCTTACTTACCCCATAGCGAACAGTTTTGAATTCTACTTGATTATTATTCGGGTTGTAGAGAGTATAAGTCGCTTCTCCTGATTTTCTACCGACATTCCCTACACCTACAACCATACGTGGACTGACGTTGATAGTTTGATTTGGTGTTTGATTATCAAGGGTAGTTATTCCCGTATCAATCGAACCAGCTTCTAAATTATATTGAAAAGTTGAACCAGAACGAGCGCAAAATAAATTATTTGCTTGCATCCGCGCTACCCGGTCTAACATAATAACTGGAGAAGTTTCCGGAGTTAATGCTTCATCCACAGATACAGTTGTACCGTGAATTAATAAACAATCCAACTCAAAGAAACCAAAATCAAGATTTAGTATCCACTCCACAGTATTACGAGAAACATTATTCCACAGTGATTTTACTGCCTCGCCACCAAATTGTTCTAATAAATCGTTCTTTTCTGGACTTGCCGATAAACCATGCAATATTAAACATTGCTCCTCCCACCAGCCCTTACAAACGAGCGGTGTTAACCCAGACTGTGGCTGAAGCAAACGTTCCACAAGTTTCTCAGACTCCGGAGTTGGTCCCACCACATCTCCTAGAATATACAAAGCTTCTATATAACGACTTTGACGTTTAATATCCGCCATCACCGCTTCATAAGCCGCCAAATTACCTTCAATACCGCTTAAAATTGCCCACTTCATAATGATGAGTTAGTTGTTAGTTGTTAGTGGTTAGTTGTTAGTTGACTCGTTCCCAGCCTCCGGGCTGGGAATGCGTAGCCCAGAGGCTCTGCCTCTATTTTTCGGCTATGCTGAGCCTTCAAGCATCAGTTCCCAGCCAGAGGCTAGGAACCAGTTCACCCAACTATTCTGCCTATTACCAATGCCCCATGCCCCATGCCCCATGCCCAATCTCCTACCGAGTACAAACATGAGTTGGATCATCTGCACGTTCTGCAAACTCTATTCCCCGTGCTAAACGCCATGCAAAAATGGGTGGTAATCCTTTTTCTACAATTGCTGCACAGGTTTTTTGATAATCGTAAGTAATTTCTCGTAAGATCACTTCTTGATTTTCAGTGTCATAAATTACATAAGTTGCATTGGGTCTTCCATGTCTTGGTTCTCCTACAGAACCTGCATTAATAATCTTTTTCAAGTTAGCTGTAAAGCTTTTTTCTTCAGATAAATTTTTGCTTTCCACTCGAATTTTTAGTTTACCTGAATCTAAATTACGGTAATAAGGAGCGTGAGTATGACCGCAAAAAAGCACATTTGCACCTGATGAAATCACTCGTTCCAATGCTACAAATGCATCGAGTTCTGGTAATAAATATTCGTGGTTACTGTGGGGACTACCGTGAACAAAAGCCAAGTTATCTTCTTTGATAATATGAGGTAATTGAGCTAAAAAGTCGCGATTTTCTGGTTTTATCTGTTTATTAGTCCACTCATGAGCGATAATACCGCGTTTTTCTGCTAACATCGAAGGATAACTACAATCACAAGCATTTAGACCTTCAACCACATCTTCATCCCAACAACCAGCACAAGTAGGAATATTTAAAGAACGAATTTTTTCTACTACCTCATTAGGATAAGGACCGTATCCAACTAAATCACCCAAACAAAATATTTTTTCAGCTTTATATTTATCTATATCTAATAAAACAGCATCCAAAGCGTCTATATTGCCGTGAATACATGACATAACTGCTACTTTCATACGTTCATTCCTTCTAATAACATCTGTTTAACTTGTTGCTGGTACTGCTTAATTAATAAATCTGATAAAAAACAATCAGATAAAGTTTGTTCGAGAGCAGTTTCATCCAAATTTTCTCCCGCTACTTCAATACCGCTAAAACGTTGTGGTCTACCTTCTAAATAACGAGGTAAATTTAATTCTAAATAACCTATTTGAGGTACACCCGCAACGAAATCACAGTAAATACTTCTACCATCATTAACATCAAAAATTGCCTTAGCACGAGTAACTTTACCATAAGCACCGTGAGTTAATTCATACCAAAACTCTTCTAAAGAATCTTCATCAATAACTTGAGTATCAGTTACAACTCTCCACAAATGTTTAGATGAATTAGTTTCTACTGGAATTCCTGGAATAATTTCATCAGCCCAAGCATGATATTCAGAATCTTTGAGATGCGGTGGTAATACAGCTACAGGATGGTAAGGTAAATTATTTAATATTGGTGATAAACTGCTCAAGTGCAAATAAAAACCCAACTCTATATAAACCGCTTTCGCTTTGGGTATTTCCTTGAGTAAATCAACTTCTTGATTGTCACTAAAAACTTGTATTTGGGGAAAATCGGCTGCAATTCGGTTTTTATCTATAGAAACATTACCAGTACCAGGAGTAAAATAAATAATATCTTTATCTTCGACGGTTGTATCTTGGATTTGCTGATGAATCCAAGCGGTTTTTCCCGAACCCGCACATCCAGCTACAACTTTAATTAAAGGTACAGTCATTTCAGTTATCAGTTATCAGTTATAGATAGATGGAAATTTATCAACCCTAGTATAGACTATATGAGAATGATAATCGTTTTTAGCTATTTTGGGAATCATGGTAACGAAATTTTAGATTTCCAATTTGGCTCTTTTTGAATGATAATGATTATGATTATTATACCTATTGCACAACTGCTCTACAGATGAATTTAAAATTTAGCGATCGCACTTCAATCGAACAAGTAGAAGAAGGTCTAGAACTTGCTCCCAAATTTGATTCCAACGGTTTGATACCAGTAGTGACCACAGATGCAAACACTGGGGAAGTGTTGATGCAAGGCTATATGAATCAGGATGCATTAGTTAAAACAATTGAAACGGGTGAAGCCCATTATTATAGTCGCAGTCGTCAGCAGCTATGGCATAAAGGTCAATCAAGCGGATTGGTACAGAAAGTCAAGCAATTATTGATTGATGATGACCAAGATTGTATTTGGATGCGGGTTGAAGTTGCTGGTAACGGAGCAAGTTGTCACGTTGGTTATCGTTCTTGTTTTTATCGTAGTATTCCTGTAGGAAAAGATGTTATATCTTCTGAGAACCATATACGGTTAATCTTTACCGAAACTGAAAAAACCTTTGACCCCAAGACAGTTTACGGCGATGCGCCCAATCCAACCCAACTTTAATTTAACCTCGTGATGGTAAATAAGTCATGGGATTAACAGCCCTTTTACCGGTCGGGTGAATTTCAAAATGCAAATGAGGACCCGTACTAAAACCAGTACTACCCATATGAGCAATCATTTGACCTTGGTCAACTTTTTGACCAAGTTTGACAAAGTGCCTGTGATTATGGGCATAACGAGTTAAACTACCGTCGATATGACGAATATCAATTATCTTCCCATAACCTCTTTGCCTACCTTCAAATGTTACAACTCCATCTGCTGCTGCGACTATTGGTGTTCCAATTTTGTTAGCAATATCAATACCCCTGTGCATTCTACCCCAACGCATACCATAGCCTGAAGTTAAAACTCCTTTTGCTGGCCAAATATAAGCAATTTTTGCGCTATCCGGAGATGGTGGAGAGGTATTTCGATCAATTGGTTGGGGAAGATATTTTTCGATCACTGCTAGAGGTGGCAAAGGTTGTATTGTAAAAACTTCAGGATTTGACTCTGCTGGTTCTACTGCTAAAGTTTGGTTACTTTGCCCAAAAAATAAAACGCCAATATTTACGATGGACATTGCTACAGCAATTGTTAAAAAATTTGTCTGTGCTTTTCGGTAGTTTTTCAATAGTTTATTTAAACGAAACACCCAGACATCAGCATTACTTTCGGACAAAGTCTTTGCCGTCTTGATTAATATGGACTTCAAGAATAGCCTCCAGCTTTGACTACATGAGGGAAAAAAAGGTCTGTTATCTATATGAGAATGATAATCATTCTCATGTTTTTGGTCAAGGCTATTCTAGATACACTAATCCCTCTGGTATATTAAAATCATCATTCATGGCTGTTTGACAGCTGTTTATCTCAGAATTTTGTAATTCAGTTTTTGGATTGAAAGTAATTCTCGAATCGTCGTAAAATTACTTAGAGACTTGGATATTTTTTCACCATGCTCGGGTTTATTATTTTTTTAATAGGTGGGACTGTACCAAATCGGGAAAATCCTACGCGCTTGGAATTAATTCAATTCCCGTAGAGCTTTTCTTGTAGCTCGAAGGGAGTAATAACTCTACGGATGGGCATTAAATCCTTATTTTGTAGCCGATTCAACAAAAAATTAGATATATCTAATCGCAGCGATTTACCCGAGCCGTTTGCAGCAAAATCCGATCTATAGCTGAAATCAATCGCCTTCCTGACTGCCCTGGTTGATTAACCATAACGCTAAATGCGATGGTGCCATAATCTGTATTTTCTAAGTATCCTGAAAGGGTTCTTACTCCTCGTAAAGTCCCGGTTTTGCCATGGAGTCTGCCTTTGAGTGGGGTATCGTGAAAACGATTTCTTAATGTTCCATTTACTCCAGCGATAGCTAACGAGTTATAAAATAAATCATTCTCAAGGTTTCTATCGACTTTATTGAGATTGTCAACATGCATACCCTGAAGTAAGGATACCAATGCCGATGGTTTAGCCCGATTACTCCTAGATAATCCAGAACCATCTACTTGCTTGTAAGCACTGGTATCTAAACCTAGAATAGAGAGGGCGTTTCTTGCTGCTCTTTGCCCCCCAATACGGCGCAAAAGAGAGTTGGCCCTACTGTTGTTGCTGTAGCGATTCACCGCACTTAGCAAAGGACGAAGGGAAGCAAGCTTTTCTGGATTGCGATCGCCATAAATTCTAAGTGCTGCGGCTGTTGTCAATAGTTTAGTATTTGATGCCGGAATTAAGTTCATATTGGGATTTAACTGATAAAGAACCTTGGCTTCCCTAACAGGTTTGATCAGAATTCCCCACCTTGCACTCTTAAAACTTGGATTTTTAACGATAGATGTAATGGCAGACTCCAGTTCCTTTTGACAAAATCTTGGCTTGATTTGCGGCACGTAGATAGGAATAGACTTAGGAAAGGACTTGGCAGGATTAGTTTTTGGGAGCTGTGGAGCAACAGTAGCCTCCGCTCGGTTCAAGTTCTCCAAGTTTATATTTACAGTAATTGTAGTTATTATTACTATTGCCCCAGAAAGCCAAACTGGCATTTGTGTTTTAAATCTTCGCATCTTGCCTCACATCGTTTCTTCGATAAAATCGTAACAAATGTTAACGAAAAAAAAAAGTTGAAAAGTAAACAAAAAAGTCAGAAAGTAATTATCAAATACGTATATATACTAGTACTGCTTTGCAGAAGTCAAAAGTCAAAAGTCGAAAGTCAAAAATATTATTCTATCTAGCTTTGACCTTTTATGAATGGTTGGTTTATTTACGCCGTTTTGTACTAGTAAATTGGTTTATAAAAATATCACAAGTATGGAAACTAGTAAAGAGTATTGATAATACTCTTGAACTGTAAACTGAGAGTTAGAAGATTGACAATTATAAAAATAGTAGAAAACAGTTTTATATAATCCTTATATAATAGAGGTTTCGGGGATTGAATTAATTCCTTAGCGTAAGATTTTCCCGATTTGGCACAGTCTCGCTATATTGAAATAATAGAAATTTATTCCAAAATAAATATTTATTATTTAAAAAATATGTTGTTAAATTAGACGGAATAAAAGCTGATTAAAATTCCACCAATTGTTTGGATACAGTTTGAAAATATTGGGGTGGTGTAATTGGTAAATTAGTTAAATAACAAAAAGTAACTTGATTTTCATGGGAGCATCCCAATGCAGGCAAATTGACCAAAATATTGCTTGTCATTGCGTTCATCTTCGATGAACGCAATGACAAATCATATTTTTACACATTTGGGATGCTCCCAATTTCATACTCTATTAAAAACACAGCATCTCTTTCTGGATTATAGCTATCTACAGCTTGAAGAATATGACCGTTCATGAAGTGTCTTTGTAAGAGTATGGTATCTGGTGCTGATAACCAAGCATTGAGAAAAGGTGCTAGATTTTGGCGAGAAACCTGGAGGCGCTTTAAATGTTTCTCCACAAACACCTAAATCAGGTGAATTAGTGCTACAAATAACAACACCACGTTTTTCATTCAAGTAGCCACGCCAAGCATTGTAGCCAATTGTAATTAAATTGGTAGAAATAAAATTTTGTTGCCAATCTTGGGAGTTGATGTCTGGG
>DESS01000250.1:2189-9933 GCA_002361335.1 Richelia sp. UBA3308 | reverse complement strand
GGTCATCTGAATATTAAACTCCTATTATGGTTTGGTAGAAGCTGATGCATATTTATTCGCAATATTTTGTATATGATTGTATTTACGATAACCATTAAACTGGTCTTACCATTACTCTATTTAACAGTATCTTGGCTTCATAAGTTGAGAGTGGTTTTGCTGCTGGTCCCATTTGGATTTTACCATCTGTAGTGAATTCTGAAGCATGACAGGGACATAAAAAGATATTTTCTTCTGCTTCCCAATCCACAGTACAACCAAGGTGGGTACAAGTTGGATTAACAGCAATCAAGTTTTTACTTTTAGATGTACCAATTACTAAAATTGGACCATTAGACGATTCCTCTTTTAATATTTGGCCTGCTTTATCTAACTCTTCTACAGTTCCTACAGAAATCCATCTTTTAGATTTCGATGGATTCTTTTTGGATTTTAGTTTGGATTCGGCTGCGTAACTAGCAGCGAACAATAAAGGCGAACAACTTGCGAATAAGCTTACACTAAATAAAGTCAGAAAGTTGCGACGATTCATATAATTTCAATAAGATAAATCAGGAGATAAGTGGTTGGCCAAAATTATTTGTGTCATTGCGAGCGATAGCGAAGCAATCTCAAAGTCTTGCCATTGCTACGTTTCACTTCGTTCCACTCGGAATGACGAATGTACAATTAATTTTGTCTCGGTACTTAATTACGTCTGAGAACATCAAAAAGAGACGGAAAATAAATTTTAATAACAATAATATGATCGTAATGAAAGGTATAGGAAACAACAAAAACATAAATAAATTAACTTGCCCTATACCTTTGAAGTAATTACACCCTATATTTATAATTAATTAGAAATTGCGACGGTAAAATTAATTCTACGGTAAACGATTTCGCAGCTTACGTAAACAGTTTATCGATGCAACACAATCACAACCAAACATATCTACAGCAGCATCACTCTCTTCATCTGTAACAGCAAGTAAGGCATCCTGATTATTTAAATCGGCAGCATCAATTTGTGAATTACCTTTTTTTAAATGAGATAATTGCTTCGCATTTGCACAGAAAAATTTACCGAGTTTTGGATGTTTAACACAAGCTTTTTGACTTTCTGCAGAAACTGGTGAAGTTCTAGCATCTGGACGTTTTGTTGGTTGAACTTTCTTAGCCGTTTCGTTAGCTACGGCTATTTTTCCAGTCATTAACAGTGAACCTAGAGAAATAAAAGCTAAGGGTTTTCTTGGTAAATTAGCGAGTAAATTTTTCACTTAATTCTCCTACAAATACAGAGATTGCTATTATCAATCAGTTCTAGATTCAATGGACGAGAATCATTCTCATTCTGTTCCTTGAATGAATTATATGTAACACATTCTTTGTTTTTTGGCGATATAGGAATTCTGTATTTTTTTAATAAATGTTACCAGAAAAACTGTTTTATTTATCGGATAATTTGTGTCAAGGTTATGTTAATGTTGTGACGTTTTTTTTTGAGAATGTCTACTTCAATTTTTTCATCATATGGTGTTAATTCTATTCTAAATAAGCGAAAAAGGGACGCGAGATAACTATACCTTATTGGTATTATAAAAAACATTCTTGCGTCCCATTTTAGAAATATTTTCCTAAGCTATATAACTAACTAGTACCGCTGCGCGGAAGTTAAAGGTCAAAAGTAAAAAGTATTATAGGATAAGGGTTTCAGTCTTTTAAAACCAGTACCTTGTTTACGCCATGCTTTACTAGTAAAAATTACTAAACTTACTGATTAAACATTAAAGGGAAATCCAACCGCCATTGTTTACCTTTGAAAAATAGTAATTGATAGACTTGTAGGCTACCGTATCTAAAGGAAGCTTCAAAAGATTGCAAATAAAGATACCACATACGCAAGAATCGCTGATCATAAGTTGCCCCCAATGATGCAATTTCATCTCGGTTTTTAGTAAAATTAATTGCCCAGCGTTTCATGGTTTCCGCGTAGTGAGGCTTAAGATTTTCGCAATGGGCAACTGGTAGTTTTGCTGTCCAAAGTTCCTGGATCAATTCATGAAGTTGTGGTGCGTACCCACCAGGAAAAATATATTTAGCACTCCAAGCACCGTTTCTTTCATTACTTTGGGTAACAATTGTGTGCAGCATACCTACCCCATTCGGGGTTAAAAGTTCTGATGCCTTTTGCATGAAGGTAGCAAAACAGTCTTTACCGACGTGTTCAAACATGCCAATGCTGACAAATTTATCGTATTGCCCTTCTATTTCTCGATAATCTTTAGTAACAATCTTTATTTTATCGCTCAGACCTTTTTGAGCTATTATTTCTTGAGCCAATGCAGCTTGTTCTAGACTTAAGGTGATACCCGTTCCCGAAATGCCGTAGTTTTCGGCGGCATAAATTAACATTCCACCCCATCCACAACCAATATCAATTAGAGATTCTCCCGGTTGCAACGCCAGTTTTTGACAAATTAATTCATATTTTTGAAGTTGCATCTGTCTTAGGGTATCGGTTTCTTGAATCCGATAACCACAGGAATAAGTCAAGGTTGAATCGAGAAAAAGCTGATAGAATTCATTGCCCAAGTCGTAGTGATATTGTACGTTTTTGCGACTATTTTGAATTCGAGTGGGCACTGTTTTCAGTCTTTGAGTTATGACCTTAAACAGTAATGGAATTGTTACCCGTTTATTGGCTTTTGAATATATGTTACTACGATAAAACAACCCAATGAGTTCAACGAGATTATCGTTTTCTTCATCCCACCAACCATCCATGTAAGCCTCACAAAACCCTAATGCACCAAATGCCAAAATACGGTCGTAAGTATGAGGGTTACGAATGCAAAGCCGCAGGGCTGGTGACAAATCCTCCCTACCAAAATGGAAAACCATACCTACTGGGTTAATCACTGTCAGATTTCCCTCTTGGATAAAGCTAAAAAGTTGGTAGAGATAGCGTTCTCCACTAGGTAAGGAAGAAATGCGATCGTTCCAATTCTGGCTTGATGGAGTAATGATTTCTCTATATTGTTGATTTGGCTCTTGAATTTGAGTCATATAATTTCAGCAAGTTAGGGTAGATTATTTCTGTTGTATAGTCTTGACATTGGTTGCCAAACCGAGGAATTGCAGTAATCTAATGGTTATCCAAGTCACATCAATTTCCCACCATTGCAAACCATGACGGGCTGAATATTGAAAGGCATGATGATTATTATGCCAACCTTCCCCAAAAGTTAGCAGAGCAACCCACCAACAGTTAGTAGAGCGGTCTTTTGAATCATAAGTACGATAGCCGACAATGTGGCAAACACTATTGACGAACATAGTGGAATGAAGCCCTACAAATAAGCGGACAAAGATTCCCCAAATGACGAAAGACCAACCACCTAACAAATATAATATCGCCGCTAGGGCTACCTGTAACTCAATGTAATATCTGTGACAAAAACGATAGAATGGGTCGTCGGCAATATCTTTAGTAAACCGGGAAAGTTCGGTTCTAGTGGGAACCGAATGCATTAACCAGTTGATGTGACTCCACCAAAAACCCTGGTTGGAGTTATGAGGATCTTTTTCTCGATCGGAATACAAATGATGCAGTCTGTGATATCCTACCCAGCCAAGTACTCCTCCCTGAAGAGCTAAAGTACCGCACAAAATCAGAAAATACTCTAGCCATTTGGGAGTTTGTAAGCTTCGATGGGTAGCCAAACGATGAAAACCAAAAGAAATTCCCAGACCAATGCTTATCCAGTATAAAAACACTGCTACCCCTACAGCAGCCCAACTAAAGGTGTTGGGTAAGAATACTAACAATACTGTAAGATGAAGTATAGCAGTAAAAATAATCACTTTTGGTCTAGGGGAAACTGAATTCAATTGAGATAAATTGCTAGTCATAATTTTTTTCAAGCCTACACCGGCTTGGATTTAGGTGATTTTTGAGAAAAACTCGACCCGAGTTGATGCCATCAACAACTATCGTCAACTCAAGTAGAAGAAGGTGACTTAGTGAAAGGATTCGAGTAATAACAACCCACATTCCGAACCCTAACTGCCATATAAGTAATATTACTGTTTTTTTTGTTATAAAAAAGCTGTTTAATATACTTACAGTCGTTATTTTAACTGAGATTAAAAATTATATCAGCATAATTTGTGGTTCAAAATATAGAAAAAATTAAGTGATTACCGATTGTGACACTCGGGGTGCTGAATGTAGGATAACAAGGCTTCTGTTGCAGGATTATAGGTGTTTACGGCTTCTAAGATGTGGCTATAAAGTCTTGCTGCCAGTCTAGAGTATTAGTGGCTTCACTTATAAGTTCCTCCTCTGGGTAGTTAAATCGGGCTGAAATTCTACCCAACGTTGCTGCACCTGTTGATAACATTCAGGAGGGGAAATCCCTAGGTTTTGCAGCAGGTTAATATCTACAGTACCGTTACCAACGATTAGAATCACTATTGCTTGGGTGGGTTCATAGGTAGCGATCGCTTTGTGCAGTGCGGTTACGGCATCTTTCTCCAGTTCCACTGTTTGCAGATAGGAAGTTACCTGTCCTTGAGGAACGAATGCCCGATTGAAGGTTACGGTATCGACATTCCAATCAATGAAGGGAGGGATTGCATCCACGACATCGCAAACCACCATCCCCTTTCCTGCATTAATATAACCATTCCAGGCGGTGTATCCAATAGTTAAAATATTATAGTTAATAAATCGGTTCTGCCAGTAACCGAAATATCCTTGCCAAAGTTCATTTCCTATTCCCATCATAAATTAATCCTGTACGTAATCTTGTCCTGTTACCAATGCCAATTCTGCTCGCATAAACAGCATCATAGAGAATTGGTGTTCAAGCATTCTTCAGATCATCTCTGGGTTATTTTGACTGCTATTTTCGAGGTTGCTGAATTGAAAGATGATTTTGCCCAATTCGGAACGAAGTTGTTACAGCAATCATTTTATCCGCGCCATCGGCAACGCCCTATTTTCCAGTTATATCGATTTCCTGCCTCAGTTTTTTAGCTGCTGACACCATATTCTTTAAAGCTGGAATTACCTCTTCCCATCTCCGAGTTTTCAAACCGCAATCTGGATTTACCCAAATTTGTTTTACGGGTAAATTAGCAATTCCAGTCCGCAATTGTGACAACATTTGTTCAGTGGTAGGAATAGCTGGACTATGCACGTCATAAACCCCATTGCCTACCTGTTTTGAGTAGCCGCCATCTGTCAATTCATACAGGGTTTCATTGTTACTACGGCTATTTTCAATCGACAATACATCCGCATCTAACCGTTCGATATCGGTGATAATATCGCCAAACTCTGAGTAGCACATATGGGTATGAATTTGTGTCTGGGGCTTGGCGATTCCTGCACTTAATTTAAATGAATCCACTGCCCAAGATAGATATTTATTCCAACGTTCGGTTTTCAATGGTAAACCTTCACGTAAAGCCGGTTCATCTATTTGAATTATTTTTGCACCTGCAGCTTCCAAATCCGCTACCTCATCTCGCAACGCCAAAGCAATTTGAAAAGCTTGTTCTTGACGAGAAATATCCGTCCGGGTGTAAGACCAATTTATCATTGTCACAGGACCTGTGAGCATTCCTTTTACAGGTTTTTCTGTCAAAGATTGAGCATAAATAAATTCATCTACCGTCATTGCTTGGTTACGAATCACATCCCCATAAATAATTGGTGGACGCACACAGCGACTACCATAACTTTGTACCCAGCCATTTTGAGTAAAAGCAAAACCTTGTAGCTGTCTCGCAAAGTATTCCACCATGTCTGTACGTTCAAATTCCCCATGTACCAAAACATCAATTTCTGCTTCTTCTTGGATTTTTATACATTCAAGAATTTGACCCTTAATCGCTATTTGATAATCTTCCTGACTGATTTCACCTCGTTTATAACGAACTCGGAGTTTACGTACTTCTGATGTTTGGGGAAAGGAACCAATAGTAGTTGTAGGAAAAGCAGGTAATGAAATTTGTAACGAACATCTTAAATCATAGGATATGCTACGCTCAAAATCTTTGGTTGTGAGTGATTTGAGTTGTTGCTGAACTATTTGATTTATCGGGCTAAAACGGCGAAATTCTTCCCAGGCTGTTTCAATTGTTTTTTGGTCTTTTTTATAATGTGTAACCGAGAGTTTTGTCGCGTCAAATTTTGACTGATTTTGGCTATTGTCTCGATTGAAATTAACTAAAGGTTCGTGGTTACATTTAGCATCATAAACAGTAATTTTCTGAGCTAAAAAGACTACTTCTTGTAGCTTTTGTTCGGCAAAACTCAAAACATTACGTAAAGCTTCGGGAAGTTGCCTTTCTCGCGTTGCGTCGTAGGGTACAAATTGTAAGGAAGCAGAAGGCTGCACTTCAAATTCCCTGACTATATCTTTGATAGTTTCCAGCTTGGAGATAACTTCTTCCGGACGAATTTGCCAAATATTTCTTGCATCGACTATTCCTACTCCCAAACGTTTATCTTTAGGAAAACCATAGGTTTTGATTAACTCTAAATTACCTCCGCGAGTCAAATCTAAACTAATTGCATTTACAGGTAAATTCATTACCCAACTATAGGTTTCACCCAAGTCATCAAAGTAGGTGACTAAATTAAGCGGTATTCCCACATTACACAGGGAATTATAGACAGTTTGATAATATTCCTGCCAATTATTTGCATCACCTAATACTAATGTGGGTTCATGAATTTGTACTTCAGAAATACCTAAAGATTTTAATTCGTTAAGCAGGTTAATATAAAGCGGAGTTAAAACAGAAATCGCTTGCTCAATATTCACCTCCAACTTACTCAAACGTAGCAATGTACAAGGACCAAAAACTATAGGAATTGCACGTTCACTTAGGATTTTTTGAGCGCGACTCACTCTTTCAACAAAATCACTCCAATCTGCTGTTAATGCTTTATTAGATATCTCCGGAACTAAATAGTGATAGTTTGTATCAAACCATTTTGTCATTTCCAGCGCGGGTATTCCTTCTTTACCCCTAGCCATTGCAAAATAACGTTCTAATCCAGAAAATTGCTGAAATCGTTCGGGAATTAAACCGAAACGAAATGTCCAATCAAGGATGTGGTCGTAAAGTGTGGTGTCACCAATTCCAATCTTATCGATACCTGTATCTAATTGCGTTTTCCAGTTAGCTTCTTCGACTTCTTTGACTGTCTGTAATAGCGATTCTGATGTAATTTTTCCACCCCAAAAAGCTTCCAACGCTTTCTTTACTTCCCGGTTTTTACCAATGCGGGGATAACCTAAAGTCGCAGTTTTAATTTTCATTTTTTCCAATTTATGAAGGTGCGCGAGTTCTATATCAGATATGGGTTTTGATTGAGGTAAATTTCTCTTTAAATCTCTTTTCTAGTAGGAGATAAACTTTGAAGTTTAAACTTTTTAGAAATTAACCCAATTCTCTGAAATCGAAATATTTGCAAACGGATTTGGGCAGTTGTGCAAACAGGAGCACAACTGCAACTTAATTACGACAAGATTTTGCTGCAATTAAATTCTCAAATCCTTAATTACACAATTCCAGTTGAATATTTTCCTTTTCTACAGGAACTTCTACTGCTGGAATTCTCGCTAAAATCCCTTTTTTTAGGGGTTGAACACGTTCAGCCCAAGGTAAGGAACCTTCTGGATGCACATAATACTTACCTGCACAATCAAATACACCCTCAACTTCTGCGGGAGTTAAATCA
>DESS01000250.1:0-2165 GCA_002361335.1 Richelia sp. UBA3308 | reverse complement strand
AAAAGATACGTAGTTTTACCAGGTGAAGATAAGGAAATTACACAAGAGCGATTGCACGCGCTCATGCATTCGACTGCTTGAATAGTAAATTCTGTATTTAATTCCCAATTGGGATAATCTGCTTGCAAGCGTTTAAGTAGCTTTTCACCACCACTTTCACCGACACGCTTACCGTTTTTCCACTTACTTGCACAAGTCGTACAAACAAATATTGTATGTGCCTTCATCTATACCTCGTAGATTTAGCTATGTTTTTGTTGATTTGTCGGCGGGCATTCTGACTTACAAGGTTGTAATTTTTCCTTGCTTACAGCTGCGGGACAGCGCCGGATTTACACCGGACTTTCCCCGTTAACTCTAATGGCTGTTCCCCACTAGAACCGACTAGTTGATTTAGGATTTGAATATAGATTACCACATTTAACACTCAACTGCTAATATTACTGAGAACTGATAATCATTATCATTTTTTTCGGTATTTATGTTAAATTACCTTTTATGCTTGTTTTTTACTTGTCAACCAACATGCAAATAGAGAAATTTGTTGACGAATGAAAATCGAAAAACCCCCGAATCTCCTTTATTTATTTGTATTTTCTAGTTTTGCTCGATAATTTTAGTTTGTAAGGTAATAACCATAGAAATTTTATCCCGATTTTTTACTTTGATGTTTGTCAAACATTGAGTGATTATCATTATTATTGTCCACTTAGCATTTTTATTAAAACTATGCCAAGCAAAAAAATTCATGTCCGGGAATATAAGGTCAAAGCACACGACCGAATTATCCGTACCAGGGTTTACAATTTCATTTGTCAATACTGTCGAGAGATATCACAACGGGAGACTTATGCTACCGGATGTCCTAAATATGGAGAGAAATGTAATGGAGTCGCGAGTAAGTGCTTGCGATGTAAAAAGCAGTAGACATCTTTAACAAAAGTAACCTGTATATTCTGTAACAAATGCTTTGGCATCCTTTTCTAGAGGATGTCAAAATAGCTTCACATATAAAAGCTTTTACTAAAAGTTTAGTAAACTCAAAGATGAATATCTTGCCAGTGGCTAAATTTTTTACATAATCATAAAATCCAAGGAATAAGCGGTGTTATTTTAAATGCGATCGCATCTAAAGCAACACCGCAATATAGATTACTAGGACTTACGCACGGGTAAGGTAACTATAGTCATTGCGACGTTATGTTGCAATCCCAAATGCTGCAAAATCCTAGTGAGTGCTTAAGTTCTGATTACTTTCTTACTTCAGAATATAGGACTAATTTCTAGAAAGTAAAGGTAGTTCTAAGAGTTCCAACTACCGCATCATCATTGCTACTGTCGTTATCAGGTGCTGTTACCCAAATAACTCCTGGAGTAATGCTGATATTATCGTTGACTTTATGCTGATAGAATCCTTCGATGTGATAGGAAGTATCTTGGTCTTCAATTAAACTATTAATGCTAGAATCTGTAACTTTAGGGTTCATACCAAAAATTATCCCAGCTAAATTACCTTTTTTACCTAAATCAGGCAATCCTAAAGTAACAGCCCAATTCCAGATATCTGCATCTCCGCTTCCATTCAAGTTACGAGCTTTTGTATAGCCTCCCCAGCCTCCTAGTACTAGGTTATCACTTAAACCTAATGTTGCTTGAACGCCATAAGAATCGCTCTCATAGTTTGTAAGTTCAGTTGATGTATCTACACCTTGTAAACCTTCTTGATTGTAAGCATTGATGTAGGTTAAACCGACTTTAAAACGCTTGGAAGGTTCAAAGGTAAGTTGCGCTAAAGCACCGTAGGGGCCACTAAATATACCATTTCTTGGGGTAGGATCGTTATTGCTACTTGCCAAATAACCCAAACTTAATGACAAACTATCCCCTAATTCTTGGGTAATTCCCAATCCTGAACCATCCATTTGATAATAGATAGGGTTGCGAGTACCAAAGCTAGATAAAGCGCCTTCGGCACCATCACCATCGAATTGGTTAACGGTATCTACCACGTCATCTGCTGCACCTGCATTGGCGATCGCAATCACGTTGGTTGACTTAGTTAGAGGGAAACTATACCATAAGCCATCTAAATAAGCATTGTTATCATCATCTCCAGCAAAGGCTAAAGGAGCTTCATCGACATCGGGAATATTATTACTTTGGAT
>DESS01000134.1:8141-8294 GCA_002361335.1 Richelia sp. UBA3308 | reverse complement strand
CATTTCCTAACAGTACCGAGACGCTGACATCTGATGCGTTAACCACAGCCAGGTCGTCATTTCCATCCCCGTCAAAGTCACCTACTTGTACTGAGCTTGGGCCACTACCAACGGCAAAAGTCACCTGATCCTGGAAAGTACCATCACCATTTC
>DESS01000134.1:6039-8027 GCA_002361335.1 Richelia sp. UBA3308 | reverse complement strand
CCCCTACTTCTACTGAGCTTGGGTAATTACCAACGGCAAAGGTCTGTTGTGGCTCGAAACCACCATCACCATTTCCTAGCAGTACCGAGACGGTGCCATCATCCCTGTTAGCCACAGCCAGGTCGTCATTTCCATCCCCGTCAAAGTCCCCTACTGTTACTGAAACTGGACGATTACCAACGGCAAAGTTCTGTGCGGGGTCAAAACTAACTGTCATAATTCAATTCTCCTGTGTTTGTGTAAAGAACAATTATTCCATCGGATCTAAAGTCAACAAGCGGCTGATTTCATCAGTTTGAAAACCCAAAGCCATCGGCCGCTTCACACCCTTTAACACCTGTACATCGTACAACTCCGTAACCTCCCCTGATAAACCCAACCACTCTACTACCCCCCCACTTATCAGGTCGATTACCATCAATCCACACCGGGCTGATACATCTTTTTCTTGTAATCTCTCTTCAAGTAATAAACCGGTAAAAGTCTTATCCCTCGGCTGGGACAAACCCACCACCGCATAATCTCCAGCAAAAGCCATTCCTCGTAGATAACCAGGACAAAAAGCAACCGGCTCAAAAGACTCACCATTAATGTAGCCAAACTCACCAGTACCGGAATTACATAACCAGAGTTTATCCCTATACCAACGGGGAGAATGAGGCATAGATAAGCCTGAAACTATAACCTCCGAAGTCTCCACATCAATCACACAACCGCCATTCCGACGCTTTTCCCGCCATCCATCAAATATATCAGACTGACTGCACGCAGTTACATAAGCAGGTTTTCCTTCCTTGAGAGCCAATCCATTCAGATGACATCTATCTTCATTAATTACCTTGGAGATAAAATTCGGTTTCCACAACGGAGTACAACTATTTTTCTCACTCACCGTTGCTAAACAATTGAGCAGAGTGCTGACAAAAATTACTCTTCCCGAATTATCTACAACAACATCATGAATATCTATATCCCCCGTAGTGTAACCAATGCGGGGTACATATAACTTGTCATAACCGTTATAAACTTGTCCTGGCGAGACAATATTATCCAATTGCCACAACTGATAGCGAGAACTGAGATAGAGTCTATCGGTAGTCGCGTAAAGCCCCATTGCTCGGTCAAATATACGCTCAAATCCAGAAAACTTTCCCTGATTGTCTACCCCTACCAACATCAAACGACAACTTTGATAAGTAGTTAAACCTAGAGATATTTGTTGCTGTTGCAACCAATTAACGAAATTGTGCGAATGAGTAACTTCAATACCCGAGGAATGATTTCTTTGTTTTGTTTGAGTCATCACAGTATATACAATTGATAATTTGTAGGGTGTGCTACGGCTCTAGAAAATTTGATTTAAAAATTACCATTGTGATAATGCCGTAACGCACCATTTTTTATTCAAAAACCCGATTAATTTCCCCAAATTTTTAATATTGAATTTGTAGGGTGCCCTACGGCTCTAGAAAATTTGATTTAAAAATTACCATTGTGATAATGCCGTAACGCACCATTTTTTATTCAAAAACCCGATTAATTTCCCCAAATTTTGAATGAGCATCAAATATGAAACAAATTCAGATGGTGCCTCACGGCATTTTAGAGACTGTAATCTTGTATTTAAGATACTTAAGCCCTAAACAGAGAAAATTACTAAACGATCGCAATGACAAATCGACCTTGCTCCCGTCCTGTTTCTAATTCCAGCCCAACCCAGAATTCAAACCACAAGAAAAAAACAAAACAGCCGAATAATTTTATTAGTGTATCAGTAAATACGCAATGCATGTGTTTTTTTATACGCTAATACAGTACAGTAATAAATAAATCAAATACATGAAGATTCTATGAAGTTTTCATGAACTTTCATCATGAAATATAATAGTTCACGCTTTTAGGGAACACCACAAGCATTAAGTGGGTACGCAAAATTAATTGTGTCATTGCGAGCGATAGCGAAGCAATCGCAACACTCTGGGATTGCT
>DESS01000134.1:0-5998 GCA_002361335.1 Richelia sp. UBA3308 | reverse complement strand
TCGTTTCACTACGTTCAACTCGCAATGACAAATATCCAATTAATTTTGCCTAAGTACTTATTGCTACGTTGAGAATCAGTCTAAAGTGTCACGTGGCCCTAGTACTCCACCAAGATTACAATGCGCGGGGTTAATTGTAAGAAAAAAAGTAATTTTCTCCCCCTGCCTCCCCTGCTCCCCCTGCTTACCCCACCCGGCAATTTTGGTGTGGTGAACCACTAGGAGCAAAATATGCCAGTATCGTAAACACCCAAAATTATTTTCTGCTGTAACTCTTGACCTAAATCCCTCCATACTATATAGTAAAAACGACCAATAGGTCTGAAGTGTATTGATGTCTAAAGGCGAAGAAACAAAAGAAAGAATATTGCACCAAGCAGCCTCGCTGTTTAATACTCGGGGGTATGCTGGTGCGTCTATTTCAGACATCATGCGGGTAACGGGATTAAAAAAGGGGGGTATTTATAACCATTTTCAAAGTAAGGATGAATTAGCATTACAAGCATTTGATTATGCGATCGATCTTATTAAGCAGCGTTATGGAGATGCATTGAGAAATAAGCGTCATGCAGTTGAACGCTTGCAAGCTATTATTAGCGTAATTAGCGCGAATATTGAGAATCCAGCGATTGAAGGAGGATGTCCCCTGATGAATGCTGCGGTTGAAAGCGATGATGCTCATCCGATGTTACGACAACGCGCCCAAACAGCCATGGATTCTTGGCGAAACATGGTTTGCAAGGTGATTCAAAAAGGAATTGCTAGGGGTGAAATTCGCTCTGAAGTTAACGCTGATGAAGTTGCAACGGTGATGATTTGTTTACTTGAAGGTGCAGTAATGATGAGCAAATTATATAATGATTCGATTCACCTTGAAAGAGCGATCGCTCATTTGAATAGTTATATTAAGTTTGAATTACAAGCTTAATAATCAACTACAACAAAAGTCGTATATTTTTTTGAGATTAAACAAACCGTTCGGTCTGAAAATTAACATCGTGTATTAATCACTGGATTTTTCATGCCAGAAGAATTATTGCAAAAAAAAAATTCACAATATCAGTTTATTTTTAGTGGGTATTCAAAATGGAAATTCAACAAAAACCATTCCGGTTAATTACAATTCCTGTGAGTCATTACTGCGAGAAAGTAAGATTGGCGCTTGATATTTTGAAATTGTCTTATGTGGAAGAACCACATATGCCACCTTTTCATAGATTTGCAACAACTAAAGTAGGTGGTAAATCTGTTCCGGTGCTGGTAACAGAAGATGGGAGTTTTACTGACTCAACTGATATTTTAAAATATTTGGATTCAATTGTACCTAGGGAGGCAAAACTATATTCTACAAATCCCGAACAGCGTCAACAAATTGAAGAATTAGAATAATTATTTGATGAACAATTAGCTATTGCAACAAGAGATTTGGTTTACTTTTATGTGATTGGTAATAGCAAAATCATTCAACCAAAATGGACTCAAGGTGTACCTTTTGGAGAAAAGTTATTTTTTCCGGTATTTTTTCCATTAATGCGTTCAACTATTAGGAGTACATATCATCTGAATGCAGAATCGGCGGTGGAATGTGGCAAAAAAATAGATAATATATTTGAAAAAGTAAACGGTTTATTAGCTGATGGACGCAATTACTTAGTCGGAGATAAAATTTCTGCTGCGGATATTACCTTTGCTTCTGTTGCGGCACCAATTTTACAACCACCACAACATCCGATTAAATCTTCTAATTTGCAAGAATTACCAGCAGAAATGTTATCTAAAATTAATCAGTTTAGGGAAACTGATGCAGGTAAATTTGTGTTGAATTTGTATGCTAAACAACGCTAAAGCGCTACTACGAACTTAAGAGGAAAATATCATGCTTAAATTTTATTATAATCCTCGTTCTCCTATGGCTCGTCGCGTATGGCGAGGTTTGCTGGAAAAGGATATTGAATTTGAACCAATTCTGATCAAATTAAATGGCGATCAATTTCAGCCAGAGTATTTAGAAATAAATCCTTTTCATCATGTTCCAGTGATAATTGATGATGGTTTTAGGATGATTGAATCCATTGCGATTTTAGAATACTTGGAAACAAAATATCCTACACCTACACTGTTGCCAAAAGAAATTCAGGCTTTAGCAACGGTAAGAATGGTACAAATGGTTTCTACAAATGAATTAGTTCCGAAGGTATTACCTTTAATTTTTGAAAATCAAGATTCGCCAAAATTTATTGAAGCTAAACAAAAAGTAGACAAGGTATTGGAATTTTTCGCTGACAACTTAAAAGATAACTCTTATTTTGGCGGTGATAATTTAAGTTTGGCTGATATTGTTGCTGGTACAGATATTTCATTCTTACCAAAATTGGGAATAGATTTGAGTAATTATCCAAATCTAGAAAATTGGTTTGAACGTTTGATGCAACGCCCTTCATGGCAAAAAACAGAGTTAAGTCAAGAAGAATTTCAAAAATTCAGACGGATTTTAATTAAAATGCGTCAACGTCAAGAAAAATCATAGTTTGTAGAGACGCGATACTATGAGCGTCTCTAAATTTGACTGATTATTTTCAATCCAAAATCCAAAATCTAAAATCTAAAATCTAAAATCTAAAATCTAAAATTCAAAATGAAATTAGCGATCGCCTCTGCATCTGGTAGTTTTAAAGGTGCCTTTGCCCATGGTGTATTAACTGCTTTAGAATCAGCAGGAATCCGTGCTGATGCTTATGCTGCTGCTTCTTCATCGGTTATTCCTACGGCTTGGGCTGCAATTGGTAAAGTTGCTGAATTAGGAGTAAATTACTGGTTAACGGGAATGCAAGAATTACAAAAACCAGATATAGGAATGAGTCAAGTTACCATGGGTGGAATTAAATTTTTTAATCCACCATTAGATAAATTATTAGCAGCAGAAACTCCAGAATATTTTGTTGCAACTAGTGCTGTGATAACTTCTGAAGCAGCAAGCCAAACTCAAGGTGAAAAACCGCGACGTTTGGGAAAAAAATTGTTAGTATCGGCTGCAAAAAAAGACCGTAGTTGGGTAGATGAAAATTTACAATTAGAGTTATTTAGTACTCGCAAAAATGATTTTTATTCAAATATTAATGAACATAACTTTGATGAAATTGCTTATGCAACATCGAGAATGCTTCACGCTTGGGATATTCCGGCTTGGATAAACAAAAAACCTTATATTGATGCTTCCTATACCTGTTTATGTCCAGCCATAGAAATGATTGATGCTGGATATAAACAAGTTATTGCTATTAGCAACGAACCCGGAATATTTTATCGAGATATGTTTGGCTTAGAATTAATTCCTCAAAATTATCAAGGGGTTGATATTCATATTATTAAACCAGATACAGATCCCAAAAAAATGGGAGTTGATTTTACAAATGCTACTCCAGAGGGTTTATCTGTTGTTTATCAACATGGAAAAGAAAAAGGTGAAGAATTTCTTACCAACTGGAAATATAACAAATCACCAATGTAGAGACGCGATATATCGCGTCTCTACATGTTGGGGAATAATCCAAAATCTGTCATCAAAAATTTTCATGATTTCCCCATCAACCTTTTGGTAAAAGAAGAAATATAACGATAACACTTACGGATCAAATTCAATAAAGAAAGCGGAACTCGTAATTTTAATGGATAAATCAAAGGAAGATATACCCAATAATATGCTTTCTTTAAATTATCCCACTTAGAACAGTTTTCTTTTTGCAGAAAATCTGATATATCTACAACTAATCCTTTACCCTCGTACATCATCACATTACGTGCGTGAATATCCTGAGGAATAAGACCACGACTACGAGCGTAATCCAAAGCTTGGTCAATATCTTGTATAACTTTTTTAGGGATACGCAAACCTAAACTCATAGAATCCCATAAGGTAACTCCATACAGCCGTTTCAAAATCAAAAAACCGTCTTGGGCGTAGTAACATTGAGAGAAAGCAGGATGTTCACCTAAACGCTGGTAAACTTCTACTTCTTCTTCAAAACCATCCCTTCCCGGTGCATAAATCTTGACTACCAAATCTTGAAAATCGGGATGATGAACTACAGCAGCGTAATTTCCCGTACCAATAAGCTTCCAAGGGTGAGGAATATGACGAACTTTTATCGGATCGTGAGGATTGACGCTTTCTATTTGAAGTTTAGGAAGTAATTGAGCGTGAACAATCTCACTTAAGCGATTTACTTGCAAACTTTTCATAGGTAACAATCACCCTGGTTTAACGGTTGATGAGAATTTGCCTCGAACAAAAATTACAACAAACTTACCACACCCCTATCATTAATAATATAAGTAATAACTACAACTCACCGATTAATTTTACGGAGGATATCAAATTAAAATATCTTTAGTACAAATAAATTCTTATATTGCTTATAGATAAAATTTATAGAAGTGTCAGGCAAAAAACCGCCGTTGGTTTATAGTAAATGGCTTAAGCCCTTATCTGTTAAGGATTAAAATTCTTACAATAAACCGTATTATAGTCATCTAAAATCTAAAATCTAAAATCTAAAATCTAAAATCCAAAATATGAGTAGTTCAAAACAACCGATAATAGTAATTGGTGGTGGATTAGCTGGAACAGAAGCAGCATGGCAAATAGCAATGGCGGGAATTCCAGTAATTTTTTATGAAATGCGCCCCTTGCGTTTCGGAGGCGCACATCATACGGAACATTTAGCGGAATTAGTATGTAGCAATTCTTTTGGAGCAATGGCAAGTGACAGAGCTGCTGGTTTGCTCCATGAAGAATTACGCCGTCTCGGTTCTATCGTTATTTCCAAAGCTGACGAACATAAAGTTCCCGCAGGTGGAGCCTTAGCCGTAGATAGAGGTGTGTTTAGTCAAGATTTAACAGAAACTCTTAGCAAGCATCCTTTAATTGACTTTCGTCGAGAAGAATTACGAGAAATTCCGGAGGGGATTGTAGTTTTAGCAACTGGTCCTTTAACAAGTCCCGATTTAGCAGAAGATTTACGTCGCTTCACCGGCATGGAGTATCTCAGCTTTTTTGATGCTGCTAGTCCCATAGTTGTGGGAGAGTCAATTAATCATGATATTGCTTTTATGGCATCCCGATACGACAAAGGCGAAGCAGCTTACCTGAATTGTCCCATGAATAAACAGCAATATTTACGATTTTGGGAAGAATTGCGTCAAGCCGAACAAGTTGAATTAAAAGGCTTTGAAAGAGAAAACGCCAAATTTTTTGAAGCTTGTTTACCCATTGAAGAACAAGCACAACGGGGAGAAGATACAATGCGTTATGGTCCCCTTAAGCCTGTAGGTTTGACTCCTCCATCGACTATGGGATGGGCAGAGAATTGCGATCGGCTGCACCCCGGAGGCTTACGCGACGATTCCCCAGAAGGAGAAGAAGTTAAAAAACAACGTCCTTACGCCGTAGTTCAATTGCGTCAAGAAGACAAAGCAGGCAAACTGTGGAACATGGTAGGCTTCCAAACAAACTTACGTTGGGGAGAACAAAAGCGGATATTCCAGATGATTCCGGGTTTAGAAAACGCCGAATTTGTGCGATTAGGAGTAATGCACCGCAACACTTTTATTAATGCACCCCAATTAATGATTCCCACATTGCAATTTAAATCTCGTCCCACCTTACTAGCAGCCGGACAAATAATCGGTACAGAAGGATACACAGCCGCATCAGCTGGAGGATGGTTAGCAGGAACCAACGCCGCCAGAATCGCTTTAGGAAAAGAACCCTTAACCATCCCCAACACAACCATGATGGGAGCCTTATTTGAATTTATTAGTTCAGCTTCACCCAAACACTTCCAACCAATGCCCCCCAACTTCGGTATTTTGCCGGACTTAGGAGTGAAAATAAAGAACAAACGCGAACGCTATGGAAAATATCGCGATCGCGCTTTGGAGCAGTTATCAATTATCAAAGAGGAGTTAGTTGTTAATTGTTAGTTGTGAGTGGTTAGTT
>DESS01000132.1 GCA_002361335.1 Richelia sp. UBA3308 | reverse complement strand
TTCCTAAGAGGTAGGGCATGGGGCATTAAGAATTAAGAATTGGGCATGGGGCATGGGGCATGGGGCATTGATTGTCTCCTTGTCTCCTTGTGCCCTTTCCCCAAAAACTCTACCGCTCCATATCCTCAACTTCCTTGGGAACACCCGCAGTCAAAACTTCACATCCGGTAGGTGTCACTAACACATCATCTTCAATGCGAATTCCAATTCCCATCCATTTTTCATCAACCTTTGGTTGTTCTTCTGCGGGTTCGGCTCCTGGTAAAATATAAATTCCCGGTTCTACTGTCAAAATCTGTCCCGGTTGCAAAATCAACGGATTATCATCACCATATTGATAAACACCCACATCATGGACATCCAAACCCAACCAATGTCCAGTGCGATGCATATAATAAGGTTTATATTTCTCTTCTTCAATTAACTTATCAACTTCACCTTGAAGAATACCCAATTCTACCATTCCTTCCACAAGCACCCGCAAAGCAGTATCATGAATTAAATTGTAAGGATTTCCTGGCTTTACTTGTGCGATCGCCTGTTTCTGAGCTGATAAAACTAACTCATACAATGTCTTTTGTTCGGCAGTAAACTTACCACTCACAGGAAAAGTACGAGTAATATCGGAATTATAATAATTATAAGAACAACCGGCATCAATTAAAAGTAAATCACCATCGTCCATTTGACGGTTATTTTCTATATAGTGGAGAATACAGGAATTACCACCGGATGCCACAATAGAAGGATATGCTGGTCCCAAAGCACCGTGTTTTCTAAAAATGCCTTCCATCTCAGCTTGAACTTCGTATTCATAAATTCCGGGTTTCGTCATTTCCCGTGCTGTATTATGAGCTTCCACCGCAATATCGGCAGCTTTTCGCATTAATTCCAATTCCGATTCGCTTTTTACCAACCGCATACCATGTAAAATAGTACAGGTATCTTGAATTGCAGTAGGACCAATACCACGTTTGGGATAAACTCGCAATAACCTTTGGTAATGAGTAAGGACAGTTTCATTAAAAGATTTATCCCGTCCAAAACGATAATAAATTTTATCCGCGTTTAATAAATATTGGGGTAATTGTTCATCTAATTCATTGATGGGATAAGCTTCATCAGCACCGTACATTTCCTTTGCTGCTTCCACCCCGGTTAGATAACCAGTCCAAACTTCCTTAGTAATATCCTTCGGTTGTACGAACAATATAAACTGATGTTCTTCATGATGAGGAGCTAAAACCGCCACAGCTTCCGGTTCGTTAAACCCAGTTAAATAGAAAAAATCGCTATCTTGACGGTAAACATATTCTACATCATTGTGCATCACAGCCATAGGCGCACTGCGAAAAATTGCAGTACCATTACCAATTTTTGACATTAACGCTTCCCGGCGCTGACGATACTCTGCTTGCATAGTTATCTAGTATTGTATTGAAGTATTTCTCAAAGGTAATACTATTTTAGATTTTAGATTTAGGGAAAGTTCCTGTCCAAATGTTGTGACTGGCGATTTGGATTTGGACAAAATTAGCGATCAGAATACTCCATCAAATGCTCATACAGTTGTAGATTTTATAGTCATAGGAGTAACGCAACTGGCATATTTTGCTCCTAGGGGCACGTGACACTTTCCTTGGTTTTTAAGGCAGTAATAAGGTTTTCGTGTCACGCACCAACCAGGATATTGTGACACTTGTGTAAGTCCTGAGTCAAATATTACATCAACTCTAAAACTTATTTATGAGGAGTTATCCTCACCGGGGGAACTACAACCACGCCACTTGGTACTGGGCGTGCGTGTTCCTCCGCAACGCAGTGGCTCCCCGTATCCCCTCAGCAAAAGCCGTCTTGGACACCTTTTCTGATAATATTGCCACTTCCGTTACAATTAGTAATAAAAAGGTACTAAGTTTCAGTACTATGAAAAGTGATTTTTTTGATATCTGTTAAAGCAGAATTCAAATATGATTGCCGTATATCCAATGGCAAATCGTGATTTTCAAGCAAATATTCTATGCGATTTTGAATGCTATAAAGTAAGCTATTGTTATTTACATCATCTATATCATCTTCTTGCTTAGATTGGCTAGAATCTTCCTCGCTAAAATTTTTAGTCCTGATGCTTTGCTTATTTAAATATTCTGGTTTCTCATTCTCTAATTCAACAATAGTTTGTTGCAATGTTTCCACAACTCCATACATTTCTAAAGGGTCAAATATTCGCAACAAACTACTTTGAGTCACAATACCTAATTTTGCACCCCAGTCCCACGATACTACCAATCTTTGCACGTGCCGTCGCTGCATTTCTTGATGAGCGAACCACAAAGAATCTTCAGGATTGAGTAGAAATAGAGGGGTACTCATCACCACTTGTGCCTCAGTTTCTTTCAAATTTAGCTCCAAGGCTTGATACTGTACTATATCTCGCTCTGTAATAATTCCTACAGGTTTGAAAGCAGGTGAAACATCTTTGCAGGTTTCAAGCTTGACAATCACAACGCAGCTTACTCGATGGGTTGCCATCAGTCGCGCCAAGCTCATTACTGAAGCTGTCAGTGGCGCATGAATTATCTGCGGACTCATCACTTCCGAAACCCGCCGCATCTTTAATAAATTACTAGGACGCAATACCCTGCGAATACTCTCTGGAGTGACAATTCCTACTAATTGCTGAGATTCGTCTACTACCACTAAATGCCGAATCCGATATCGCCGAAACAAAAATAGAGGTGCAAAAATATCTTGAAATGATGATTCTGACAGCGTAATAACTGGATGTGCCATCACTGCCGCAATTTTTACCTTAGCAAAGTCCGTATCTGCCGCCGTCAATTTTACAATATCTCGCTCTGTAAAAATACCCAGAATTTCCTTGTTCTGCATAATTAAAACACAACTGGAGCGGGCACCGCGCATAGAATGAGCTTTTGATGTTACATCCACACTAGATACATCACAGCTATTACCCCGCATCTGACTCATAAGGGCAAGAATATCAGCCAAAAAAGCATCCGGCGAAACAATTAGTGGATGTCTATCTATCGCATCCTCCAGGCAGGGTACTCCAATCAACAAGCCATCATTTTGCATTGTTTACAGCCTTTGCTAGTAAGTTGGTATTTCTATTTATTAATTCTTGTAAAGTTTTTTAATTGATTTTTGCATTACACATACAAAAGTTTGTATGATACGAGAGATGTAACAGTTAATAAGCTGTAAATTATCTATGACAACGGTTTGAGTTTATTATAGGTAGCTAAATACTGAATTTTTCAGATTGTGCATACCTGATAAAACATTATCGGATTGTTTGAGGAATTTGGGAAGCATTGGAGATTTCGGTTTAGTTTCGCCGGTTGGGGAAATAGCTTTAATCATTTTCCATACCAGAGATTCTTGACTTTTTGCCATAAAGTCTATCTAGTACCCGTTTTACTGAAACAGATTGCCACTGTTTTCCTCGCTTGGTCCTATAGCCTTGCTGGTTAAGCCAGTTAGCAATTTGAGCGAGGGATTTACCTGACTTGTGATGGCGGCGAATCAGTTCAACAATCCGTTGTTCTTGGGGATTGTCCACCAGTTCACCGTTAACCGATTTTTGTCCAAAAGCGGGTGAGCCGTAGCCAGCGTAGCCACCTATAGCAGCCTTTGCAAGCCTTGCTTGATTGAGTTTTTCCCATGAATAATGGTTTTTTAAGTTGCTAGCTGTCATTGTTTTATTTTTGTACTTGTGTATAGGAACATGGTACATCAGGTGAACAAAATCGAAATTACTAGCTAAAACACAAATTTAGAGTTTATAAGGAGAAATGAATGGCAACATATAAAGTCACATTAATCAACGATGAAGGACTTAACAAGACTATTGAAGTTGAGGAAGACCAGTATATTTTTGATGCTGCAGAGGAAGAAGATATTGACCTTCCTGTTTCTTGTCGTTCGGGTTCTTCCTCTAGTTGTGCTGGGAAGATTATCTCTGGTGAAATAGATCAATCAGACCAAGCATTTCTTGACCAAGAACAATTAGATGCTTTCTTTGCCATTCCCTTGTCTGATTGCACGATTAAAACTCATCAAGAAGAAGCTTTGTATTAAAAAAGCGTCCAAATTTATCAAAATTCGAGATTAATAAACTGGAGTATTTATGCAGGGAAAAGAAATATCAACAATTATTGAATATATCCAAGAAAAAGATTTCGATCGGCTCTCGACTAGTAAAGGTGTATTTGTTTTTGACTTTACCGCTACTTGGTGCGGACCTTGTAAGATGATTGCTCCTATAATGGACAGATTAGCCAGTGAACATGAAGATCTTAAGGTGATGAAAATAAACCTTGAAGAAAATCATTCTTTAGCAAAGAGATTGGGTATTCGCAGTATTCCTTCTGTGATGATTTATAAAGATGGAACCTGCATAAAAACAATTGTTGGCATAGCTCCCTACGAAAAATTCAACACAGTTGTGACTCAATTGCTTTAGTTGTTACTAAAAGAGGAATCTACCATGCAGAGAACGCAGATAGTCAGATGTCCAAATTGTGGTAGTTCGGCAAATCGTCACTTTTTGAATGACGAGCAATCAGCTAACAATCAGCATCGCGATCGAGAAATTATTCGTACTGAATGTTCAGCTTGTGACTACTTGATGGTGATGCGCTCTCTGGATGGAAGCGTAATCGAGGCTTATGCACCTGGTATCTCAACTGGATTGAGCCAAAAGTTGATCGTTAATTCTTCTGTGGAAAATGCAGAAGTGACAGATATTTGCAGTCGCTTTGTTCCCTCCGTAGTCAAAAAGACTGCTGCATAGGGAAATGCAGTTTTATATCAAATCCGTTAGCATCGGAATTATATTTTTTTTTACGCAGAGGAGCGCAGAGGAACACGCAGAGGAACGCAAAGTTTTTGTAGCTAATTTTTTAAATAATTCCGATGTATCCGGAAAGGATATTAGTTATCAATCAAACCGTGAGAGTTGTTTATTCAAAGGATATAAAGAAATATGATGAAAGCCGAAGAAATCATGACTAAAGAAGTTGTAACCATTAGTGGTTCGGCAACTGTAGCAGAAGCTGTAAAGCTAATGAAAGATAAGAAATTGCGTGCTTTAGTTGTAGAAACCCGGACAGAAGATGATCCCTACGGTATGGTGAGTGAAACCGATATTATCCATAAGGTTGCTGCATACGGTAAAGATCCCAAACAAATGCGGGTATATGAAATCATGACCAAACCCTGCATTGTGGTGAATCCCGAGTTAGGTGTAGAGTATGTAGCGCGGTTATTCGCCAACACTCGTATCAGTCGCGCTCCTGTAATTAAGGGGGGCTTGCTGGGTATTATTTCAGTTAGCGATATCTTGAGAAAAAGTGATTTTGTTGAAAAGCCCAAAAGCAATTTTGAGCTTTACTGTGAAGAGTTTCCTAATGCCCCAGAAGCCAGAATATACGAAGATTAAGTTGTTTTCATCGTGCAAAAAATCTTCTTTGAATTAATATTCAATAGCTCAAACAAGATTAGTCAAGTATAGAAAAATAGCAATAGTATTTATACCATAATTTTTGAGGATGATGATGAAAGCCGAAGAAATCATGACTAAAGAAGTTGTAACCATTAGTGGTTCGGCAACTGTAGCAGAAGCTGTAAAGCTAATGAAAGATATGAAATTGCATGCTTTAGTTGTAGAAACTCGGACAGAAGATGACCCCTACGGTATGGTGAGTGAAACCGATGTTATTTATAAGGTTGCTGCATACGGTAAAGATCCCAAACAAATGCGGGTATATGAAATCATGACTAAACCCTGCATTGTGGTGAATCCCGAGTTAGGTGTGGAGTATGTAGCGCGGTTATTCGCCAACACTGGCATCCGTCGCGCTCCTGTAATTAAGGGAGGCTTGCTGGGTATTATTTCAGTTAGCGATATTCTCCATAAGAGTGATTTTGTAGAGAAACCCAAAGATTTATTTATTGAAGAACGGGTTGAAGCAGCACGGGATGATGCTCGTGCTATCTGTGCCCACAAGGGCGATACTTCCAAAGAATGTGCTGCTGCGTGGGATGTGGTAGAAGAATTACAGGCAGAATTATCACATCAGCGTTCTCAAAAAGCCTAATTCTTTTGAAACATACTGCGAGACTAATCCAGAGACGGAAGAATGTGGAATTTATGAAAATTAGATTCACTACTGCGTTGTAAATGATGATGATTGTAGCCGAGAAGAGAGATTTTGATTAAATATTTTTATTCTCGGCTTTTTTTACTTCCTTAACCTGAGTTCGGGATAAGGGAAGGCGGGAGCAACGCGAAAAAGTGAGATATACGCAAAATTACTTTCATAAAGTAAGATGTTTATCTGATAACTGATTTTTAAATTCAGATTTTTAAGTTATTTAGGGCATGAAAATCATATTTAATAAGGCTTATACTCAACAGAATACAACCCAAAAATATATGTATGATTAAATCAAGTAACCTAATTAATAACTAAAGCTCTAAATTTTGCTATTGTATTGAATCATTCTTTACGAGCTTTGATTTAGTTTTCCTCTGCTCGTAGTAATAACCATAAGCGTATTTTTTCGGATGTGCCAGTTTTTCTCAGGCTATTTACATAAACCTCAAATTGAATTTTTATACTCAAAATCACGCAATATTTTTCACTCCAATGATTTGGGCAGAACATACTCTAGTTAATATGTATAAAAAAATATAAACTAACTAACTCTCTTCAGGTTCGCCTTATTTCAGAAGTAAGAAGTAAGAAGTA
>DESS01000049.1:24030-28852 GCA_002361335.1 Richelia sp. UBA3308 | reverse complement strand
CGTTACTCATTACTCATTACTCATTACTCATTACTCATTACTCGTTACTCGTTACTCGTTACTCGTTACTCGTTACTCGTTACTTGTTACTCATTGACCCCCACAGATATGATAACTGTTTAACCGGACATGATATCACTCTCTATTAACTTTCCCTTAACTTTTACCAAATTGCAATAAAGCTTCGGTTTCCTCTGCTTCGGAAATCATGCCCAAACCATCAAAACCTTCCTTGGCGCTTCTTGCCCAAGCTAAGGCAGAATTCAAGTTACCTCGATCAAATTCCAACCTTGCTAAAGAACGCATTATATAGGCTCTACTACAATTATCTTGATTGTCTTGGGCTGTTTGCATACCTTCCATTAAGAATTGTTGTGCTTGTTGTAGCTTTCCTTGTTTAATTGAGATGTCAGCTAAAAAGTCTTTAGCGAGGAATATCATTCTTTGCCAGCCAATATTTCTCGATTCCTGGACAATTTCTTGAAATAGTAGTTGACTTCTGTGGTAATCGCCGGTTTTATAATAAATTTCTCCTTTATAGTAGAGAATTTGCAGGTAAAGACGAATTGAAAGGGATTCTTCAATTAAAGAATTGTTTAATATATTTTGAGCTTGCTTAAGCCAATACTTTGCAAAGCCAAATTGTTTGAATTGAATGTACCAAACCACAATCCGAATTGCTAAATTTGCTTGCTTATTCGGGGTTAAATGCTGATTTAATTTCCAAGCCCGTGCCAGTAAACTATCTGCTAAATTTAAGTGTTGCGATTGTCCGATTAAAATTAATTTCCAAGCATAATCGCTCATCATTTCCGCAGTAGTAGATAAATCTACTCGTTTCCGAGCTGCTTCAATCAACCATTGCAACCAATTTAAGGGAGTATCCCAATAGCTAAGACGGTTTTGGCGATAGCCTTGGGAATAAGTATAGCAATTAATATACCGCCACAGAAGAAGGGCATCGGTATATTTATCTTGGGCAATACACCATTCCATAACTTCGCAAATATTATCCCATTCTGCTTCTAATTGGTGATAATTATTCCATTCTTTTTCATCTTTACCACCATATTTTTGAGCAAAATCAAGGTACCAATTTAGCCAGCGGTTACGTGCTGCTGATTCAAATTTGGGGTTTGTTGCTAGTTCCGAGAGAGCATATTCCCGAGTTAAAGATAGCATTGTATAACGCCCTTGTTTGCAACTAATTAAAGAAAGTTGTTGCAATTGAGCAAAAGCATCTATTGCGATATTATTATCATTTACTCCCGCAACATAACAAACTGATTCAAATAGTGCGGGTTTAGGAAAAAGTCCTAAAGCCATCAAAATTAAATGAGATGAATGTCCTTTCAAAGATTGCATGGAATTCTCAAAGTAAAAGCGCAAAAAATCGCCTTGATGGCGCATAATTTTAGGAGAAACATCGACAAATCTATATCCAGTTGCTAACTGACTTACAGCATAAATAATTGCTGCGGGAATTCCCCCTGTAGTTTGATACAGTTCTATTGATTCGTCCAAAGTTAATTCTATATTTTTTTCTATCCCTTGATTTTTAATTAATGCTAATCCTTCAGTTTGAGTTAAAGTATTTAAACAAATTTTAGTAAAGGAAGTTGTTTCTCGACTAGTAATAATAACTTTTACTGTTGGGGGTAATTCGTATAAAAAACTGAGAACTTCTTGCCGATCTTCTAAAGTATCTAAATTATCTATAATCAGCAAAGTAGGTATATTTGCCAAACGACGATCGACTTGTTCGTAAGCTTCTTTATAATTAGTTATTGTAGCATCCGGACATTTTATAGTGCGTGCAATAGTGCGTAAAATATCTTGTAAAGTTCTTTCTCGCCACAGTCGCGGTAAAATACCTTTACTTGTAAAGTGTTGTGGTTTGGCTGAGGTAAATACTATTGCTTCAAAACTTGGATGTGAATTTTTGCTCTCTTGTAAATAACCATAAGCAACATCTAAAACTAAAGTAGTTTTTCCTACACCTCCCAAACCTTCAACACTAATACGAGGGGTAATACTCTCAAAAGAAAGTAATTCCTGCAATCTTGTAATTTCTGTTTCCCTACCAATTAATGTATTGCGATCGCGAGATGGTAAATTATGGTAAATCGATTTAAATTTATCAACTAGTCGTATATTTTTGTTTTTGATTATTTTATTTATGATTACTTCTTGATATTTGTACCGAATAATTCCAGTTTGTAGCGTGCTATTAATATCTTGGTTTTGCTCTGTTTGCTCAAAAGATATTTCTTTAACGTCGTATCTGGCTATTTTGACATCAAACTGATTTTTCTCTTCACCCTGCCCATGGCGATCGTGTTTATTTATAAAATGATGCAAAATTACCATTAAATTAGACTGGGTAATTTTTTCTGTGATTATCCGAGAAACAAGATTACTTAGTTTGTCAGCGACATCATTTTTGACATATTCGGAAGCCTCACCAGATTCCGATACTATTTCAGAATGTTTTCGTTTTCGTAAAGCACCTTGTAACAATGTCAATGCAATCTTTGATAAGCGCATACCTGAAAAATAAAACTTTTCTATATATAATAGCGGTGCATTACTCATCGCGTTCGGCCCAGCCGTGCGGCTGAACGCATATCCTAAAAACTTCATTAATACCCAAATTCCCAAATTTATAGTGTGACACTTTAGAAAATGGAACTAGAGCGATTAAATCATCCCATAGGCTTTTGTTAACTGTCGAAATTAGTTAATGATTTTTTTCTTCAGGAAAAAATATATAGATGATACAAAATAGAAAAAAATACATTGTAATTAATCGGAATTAGATACTATCTTGCCACATATTGTCAATACCAAAAATCACAAAAATCATCGATTACTAGTGTGACACTTTGTACTCCGGAATCAGAAATATTTGATTTGTATTTGTATTGAAGCATAGAACTAAATCAAATAAAAGTAAATGCATAGAAAAATCTATGATCTTGACAAGCAAGTCCGCAGTTTGGAACAGGTAGGCAAAAAATTTTACGTGAGATAAAACAGCTACATTTGTTTGTATCTAAATACTTAGTCAATGAAATTGCGTATCTAGTGTCTTATTAATTTGTAGTAATTGCAATTATGTTATCAATTCAGCCAGGTCTATTTCAGGATTGTCAAGTATTTGCAAACAAACTCCAGCAATTAGATTTAAGGGCTATTGCTTATCAGTTAATGTACTCTGATGAAAGTGAAAGATGGACTGTTGAACAGACGAATCGAGCAATTCATCTTTATTCAATGTTTCTATACTTAATTTATCTCTATCCTAACCATCAATTAGTTCCAACTCCGGAAATAGATAGAGTTTGGCATCATCATATTCTTGATACAATGAAATATTGTCAAGACTGCGAAATGTTATTTGGTAGATTCATTCACCATTTTCCCTATTTTGGTAAGCGCGGGAAGGTAGATAGAGATAATTTACATGCTGCTTGTGCGGAAACTGAAAAATTATTTCAGCAACACTTTGGTGTAAATTTAGCAGCTGGGGAAGAATTATCCCGAATGACTGACTGTCAGCCAGTTGTCTATGCTTGTAATATGATTCGTCCTGTTGTAGATATGGATATGGATTCTTTAAAGCCTGCTTGAATTTAATATCGAATCCCAGCCCCTCAAAAATATGGAGACGTGAGATAAGCGCGTCTCCACAAATTAATTAGGAATGCCTCTACCACCGTGATTGTATTTGACGCTCCGTGAAAACCGTTATAATGGCAGACTAATCCAACCCATTTATTTTTAAAACAGATATATCAACTATTCCCAAAATATGAGAAGCTAGCACAAGAGGTTTAAGGTAAAGGTCTGCATGTGAAGGGTTATATAACTCCTAACTCATAATTTTTCCCTTTATCTCCTTGTCCCCTTGTCTCCTTGTCCTCTTGTTTCCTTGTCCTCTTGTCTCCTTGTCCTTTTGTCCCCTCATTTTCCACTTTCTCACTTTAAAAGTACAATGAAAAAACTAGTAAAGGGTCTGCGTGAATTTAAAGCGAATTATTACAGTACCCATCGAGAATTATTTGAGCAATTATCTCATGGTCAAAAACCTAGAGTATTATTTATCACCTGTTCTGACTCTCGGGTAGACCCCAATTTAATTACCCAAGCTGGGGTTGGAGAACTGTTTGTGATTCGCAACGCTGGTAATATTATTCCTCCCTATGGAGCGACAAATGGCGGGGAAGGAGCAACTATTGAATATGCAGTACAAGCTTTAGATATTAACCAAATTATTATTTGCGGTCATTCCCATTGCGGCGCAATGAAAGGACTGATGAAGTTAAATAAATTACAGTCTGATATGCCTTTGGTGTTTGATTGGCTTAAGTATGCGGAGGCCACCCGACGTTTGGTTTTAGACCATTACAGCCAATACGAACAAGAAGACTTATTAGAAATAATGGTTGCTGAAAATGTTTTGACGCAAATAGATAATTTACGCACTTATCCGGTAATTCATTCCAAACTTTATCAAAAGCAGGTTAGCATTTATGCTTGGATTTATCAAATTGAAACGGGAGAAGTTTTAGCATACGATCCAGTAAGTCATGCTTATATTTCACCTCAAAGTCAGATAAATGAATTTGAAGTTGAAGAAGTAGTGGAACCATTAGAGAAAATTGATTATGGAGATTTAGGTTTCCCCATGACGCGTTTATCTCGCGAACAAATGAATCGAATTTATCAAGGTTCAAGGGGAGTTAATTAATTAATTGTTAGTTGTTAGTTGTTGGTTGTTGGTTGTTAGTTGTTAGTTATTAGTTATTAGTTGGAGCGT
>DESS01000049.1:0-24003 GCA_002361335.1 Richelia sp. UBA3308 | reverse complement strand
TGCTTTGCGGTGTAATCAGTGTAATCCATTCTTACCGTGATAGTTGTTAGTTGACTTGCTCCTATGCTCTGTCTAGGAACCCATATTGTGATGCTCAGTCTTCTCTTAGATTGGAGATTAATCTCTAATCATACATCCTACTAACTTTGAAATCCCAAGCCCAAGTAAAGCGGTAAGATACCCTAGAAACATTGAGCTAGGAAATTTAGCCGTGCAAATAAAAATTCGGACTCTGGAGGAAAAGGAAATTGCCACAGCGGATAAAATTTTTAGATTAGCATTTGGTACGTTTATTGGATTGCCCAATCCATTGGAATTTTACGCTGATTCAGATTTTATTACCCATCGGTGGAAAATAGATCCGAGTGCAGCATTTGCGGCGGAAGTTGAGGGTAAATTAGTCGGTACAAATATCGCTTGTCGTTGGGGAAGCGTGGGATTTTTTGGTCCTTTAACAGTACATCCAGACTATTGGAATCAAGGTATAGCCCAACAGTTGATTGCTGCCGTCATGAGAAAATTTCAGCAATGGGATATTCAAAAAGCAGGTTTATTTACCTATCCTAACAGTTCAAAACATCATGTACTTTACCAAAGATTTGGGTTTTATCCTCGTTTTCTGACTTTTATTATGGCGAAGTCTATTGGGGAAACACCAGAAGAATCAGTAAAATCCCAATATTCACAACTTAAACCAGAATTACATCGTCAAACTTTAGATGCTTGTTTAGAAATTACCAGTGCAATTTATCCCGGTTTGGATGTATCCTCAGAAATCATAGCTGTTTACGAGCAAAATTTAGGTGACACGGTTTTGCTTTGGGAGGATAATCAATTAATCGGATTTGCCGTTTGTCATTGCGGTGCTCAAACTGAAGCAGGTAGTAATGATTGTTATATTAAATTTGCAGCAGTAAAACCGGGAATTAATGTTGCAGCAAATTTTGAAAAATTGTTGGTTTTATGCGAGGATTTTACAGCAACACAAAAATTAGCTCGTTTAGTTGCAGGAGTTAATACCAGTCACGAGCAAGCTTATAAAATTATGTTTGAGCGACAATATAGAACAGAAATTATCGGTGTTTCTATGCAAAAACCAAATTTGGAAGGTTATCACAGAGCAGATATTTTTCTTCTAGATAATTGGCGTTAGTTATAGGGAAGGTTACGGTAAAATATTGATTTAGAAATAAATCCTGCTCCCGATTTAGCAATTGAAGCGGATATTATTTCTAAAACTACCCGCGATGGCTATGAATTAATCAAAGTACCGGAAGTATGGATTTTTGCTGATTTTAAGTTAAAAATTTATGTTTTGGGACAAAATGGATATACCGAATCAACTGTTAGTCCAACGTTTCCAAATTTAGATATAATTAAGATTATTCCTCAATTGGTAGAGCAAGCTTTTACACAAGGAACTCGATAAACATTGAAAAACTTGCGTCAATCATTATTAGAATAATAATTTAATTTTAATTAATTTAAACCCGACTTCAAGAAGAAATCGGGTTGAAGAAAAAAGTTAGCGATCGCCTAAAATTAAAACAACTTTCTCGGCAGTTTTTTGAGATGGCTTCCAAGCTCGGATAAACTCAGTTAATTGGCGTATTAAACCTGTTGATATCTCGGTATAATTTTGCTTATCTAATACTATCCTTCTGACGCGATTGTTTCTGATACTAAACTCAAAAACAATTTCTCCTTGTAAGGCTCTACCTAAAAAGAACTTTTCTAAATATTGCTGTAAATTGCTAATTGCTGTTTCATCTAACCCCGTGACTTTAACTATTTCTAAATAATGATTTGATGGTGTTATAGAAATACCTCTTTCTCTTTCAAAAGATTGCCATTCTCTTGCTGCCAAATTTAAAGATTTACGTTCTATTGATTGTGCTCCTGGTGACATTAAACGTGCTATTCTTGCCATTCCACCAGCAGCAGTTATTCCCCTGTGCATTTCCATTTGCATAAAATCCACTGCTTCAGGCATTTCTACAGGCACTTGCATAGAAATAGAATCTTGTTGAGGATTTACCCTTTCGTCGTCACTAACAGCAATAAAAGCAGTATATTGGGAAAGCAATTGATAGGTTAATGCAGTTTCGGTTACTTCCTCTACACCAGTTTTAGTTTCATACCCAAACATTTGATTCATTAAATCTTTAATGCGATCGCGTCCCCATAATTGGGCTACAGCAGGATTTTCCGTTGCTGAATCAAAATCGATATCAAATATCTTTTCATAGTCTTCACCCCCAGCAGAAACACCGCTGATGGTTAATTTACCGGCGACATTATCTTGCTTACGTCCGAATAAAACTAAGGGTTGATTTGCGAATAAATCGGGAGGTGCAGCAGGATAAATTACAGGTTTCTCTCCAACTCCTTCCCAAATAATTTCAATGTTAGAAAGAACTGGATTATTAATTTGTTGAAAGAACTTTTCAACAACTTCTTTGGTGGGTTCATCGTGACGGATAATAGTCGAAATCCCCCTACCAACTTCGGCAATTCTATTAAGTAAAAAACGGTTTACCGAACTACCAGCACCAAAGCTAAACAATCTATTTCCTAATTGTAAATACTGCTGAACCTCCGCTAAAATTTCATTTTCATTACCAATATATCCATCACTCAATAAAACAACAGTTCGTAAACGTCCTTTTGCTGCGGGAAAATTAATTGCAGCCCGAATTCCCCCCAACATTTCGGTACCACCACCAGCTCTAAGATTATTAATATAAGTTATTGCTTGAGAACAGTTTTCGGGAGTATTCGTTAAAGGTGTTTTTGATAGTCTTCTGACTTGATTAGAAAAATCCAGAATAGAGAAAGTATCATTGGGATTTAAACCATCAATAAATCGCCGCATCAATTCCTGACATTGTTCTAAAGGTTTACCGGATTGAGAACCAGAAGTATCTACCAAAAAGACTACATCTTTGGGAATAATTTCATCCTTTTGATATGCCAAAGCTGGAATCAGATAAACTAAAAAATGTCCGCCGCGACTATCTTTTTGAGTAATAACAGTAGATTGAGTTTCTTGACTACTAACTTGATAGCGTAAAATAAAATCTTTGTTGGGAATGCTATCTTCTTGTATTAATTGTACTCGGATAATTTGATTAGCTTGAGTTTCTTCAATTTCCACCTGATGCGATGGAGAATCAACCTTGCTTATTGGGAATCCGGCATTAATTTCTAATACTAAACTGATATCATGTCCAGTACGCATTCCTTGAGGTATCATCGGTGGTGTTATCCGTGATGCGTCGGGAACTCTATCCGTATCTGGGCTATCATCAATAGGCATACCAGGAATATATCTTGGCCCTACCACCATGGGAAAAACGAATTCGTAATCTCCCCCAGTAAACTTTAAGCTGTCGCTATAACGGATGGTGACATCTATTTTTTCCCCAGGTTTGATATTAGCTAACGATTGTGTAAAAATATTATCCCGTTCTTGTTCTAATAATCCCGCAGTATGTCCTTGTTTTTTCGCTTGTTCGTAAATTGCAACTGCTTCTTCACGTTTTTTGATATTACCCTTAATAATAATCTCACCAATTTTAATTTCCATTTCATCTACTGCAGCTTCATCCGGTAGCGGAAAAACATATACGGCTTCTAAAGATTTATCAAAAGGATTTTCAAAGCTTTGAGAGACTTCTACTCGCGATAAATTTCCAGTAATTTTAGCTGTGACAGCAGTATATTTAAGGGGAAATTCTAACTTTTCGCCCTTTGAATCTTCAAAATATAAACCGCCTATTTGATGATTTGTATTAATATTTGTCATTGTTGTAATTGTTAAATTATTTTTTAATGAACAAACATTCTCAGCGAAAACCTCCGCGTCACTCTGAGTTTTTTTACACTAAATTAAAAACTCTACAAATGTAGATGAAATACAGTTCCTTTGCGGGCAAAAACTTATGAAAAACTGGATTAAAACAACTGGTTCAAACTATGCAAAAACAGCCCTTAAATATGGCGTTTGTTTTAAAATGATAAAACCTAAAAAACAAAGGACATACTCGAGTTAGAAAGAAAAAAATTGCTCTGGCTCCTTCACTGTTGGTTTTCATCTACATAACAGAGTTGCCAACAAAAACAGAAACTTCCATCTTTGTTAAGCCTAATTTTGTTGAAATTGCGCTCCCCTGTGTCGATAAATCAACCATCGGGAACTTTGTTTCCATCAAAGAAGCTCAGGAGCGTTATATGGGGAATTTTGGGAGCAAGAAGTGGATTTGAACCACTGACATTTGGATTTATATCCAACGAGCTATCCAGACTGCTCTATCCTGCAAAGGAAGTCTTTTGCCAAAGACTTTTATTTGTGGGGAAAGTACCCGAATCTAACCCGTTACCAATAGATTATGAGTCTATCGCTCTAACATTGAGCTAACTTTCGGTTGTTTGATATAGGAATCTAACCTACGACATCCCAATTATGAGTTGGGCGCTCTAACATTGAGCTAATCAAACTGTTGAAATAGTTGCAAGTAACCTGCGGAATACGCTCAAAGCATTGCTTGGCGCACCAGTTAGGCATAAAAAACCCAAACTTAAGCAAAGTTCCTTACTACTACCTTACTACAAATGTAACACAAAAATAAATAGAGGCAATATTTTTATACTGATTAGGAGATATATTTGATTGGACAAAAATTAGTATGTATAGATTTGAGAAAGCGAGTGAAAATGAAACAATAGTATATGGTTCTGCAAAACCTGGATACAGTGATGAAGAGGTTTTAGAGTGGATTAAATTTATGCAGAATCAAGAAATAAAACGCGTTTGCTGTTTGCTTACTCAAACTCAATTAAATAATTATGCAAATTTACTAGACTTATATAAACAAGAATTTGGATTAAACCAAGTTTGTTGGACACCAATTGAAGATTTTAATTTAATTGATAGTCAAATACTGACTCAAAATATTTTACCATTTCTAAAAGAAGCAAATCAAAACAATGAAAAAGTAGTAGTTCATTGCTCCGCTGGAATTGGACGCACTGGACAAGTTTTAGCAGCTTGGTTAGTTTATGAAAGGGGATTTACGAATAAAGAAGCCATATCAACAGTAATGCGAATGAAAAGAAATCCCTACGAATTTATAGTCACAACTGCAAAAAAAGGTGAAAATCCCTGGGAAGCAATATCGCAATTAAATTTACTTTTAGATAATTGTCGTAATGCAAAATAAAACTCTTGTGATAACCCTGCCCGTCTGCAATGCAAAATAAAACTCTTATGATGGGCATCCCTGCCCGTCTTTAATGCACAATAAAAATCTTGTGATAACCCTGCCCGTCTTTAATGCAAAATAAAAATGTTGTGATAACCCTGCCCGTCCGAAAATAATAAAATAAGAATAGGCCCGATCTACATAATCAAAAAATCAATATGCAAAAAACAAACAAACCCGATCCAGTTCGTTTAGAAATCTTTAAAAATCTCTATCAATTCATCGCCGAACAAATGGGAATTGTGCTGCAAAATACTGCAGCATCGGTAAATATCAAAGAACGATTAGATTTTTCCTGTGCAATCTTTGATAATTCCGGTTCACTAGTTGCAAATGCTCCTCATATTCCCGTACATTTAGGTTCAATGAGTGAAAGCGTCCGTAGTTTAATAAAGGATTTTGGCGACACTTTAAAACCCGGAAATATCTACTTATCAAACAATCCTTATAACGGTGGAACTCACCTCCCCGACGTAACAGCAATTACCCCCGTTTTCTTACCTGATTCTACTACTCCAATCTTCTACGTTGCTTCTCGCGGACATCAAGCTGATATCGGTGGAATTACACCCGGTTCTATGCCTCCTCATAGTAAAAATATAGAAGAAGAAGGGATTTTATTTGATAATTTTATCTTAGTTGAACAAGGAAATTTTAGAGAAATTGCAGTTAGAGAAATTATTGCAAATCATCCATATCCAGCAAGGAATCCCGACCAAAATATCGCTGACTTTAAAGCACAAATTGCTGCAAATAATCGAGGAGTTCAAGAACTTCTGAAGATGGTTGAGCAATATCAACTTCAAACCGTGCAAAATTATATGATATTTGTGCAAGACAATGCTGAAGAAGCTGTACGAAAAGCCATTGACGTTTTAAAAGATGGTGACTTTAGTTATGAAATGGATAGCGGTGCAAAAATTCAAGTTAAAGTCACTATCAATAAAGAAAATCGCAGCGCCATAATTGATTTTACCGGCACATCCAAGCAACTCAATAGTAACTTTAATGCTCCCAAAGCTGTCACTCAAGCCGCCGTTTTATATGTCTTCCGTACCTTAGTTAAAGATAATATTCCCTTAAATGCAGGTTGTCTTAAGCCTTTAGAAATTATTATCCCCCAAGGCTGTATGCTCAACCCAACTTATCCAGCAGCAGTAGTCGCCGGTAATGTGGAAACTTCTCAAACCATTGTTGATGCTTTATATGGTGCTTTGGGCGTAATGGCTGGTTCCCAAGGTACGATGAATAATTTTACTTTTGGCAACCAAAATTATCAATATTATGAAACAATATGTGGCGGCTCCGGTGCTGGTGCTGACTTTGACGGTACTGATGCCGTGCAAACTCACATGACAAATTCCCGCTTAACGGATCCCGAAGTATTAGAATCTAGATATCCGGTACTTTTAGAAAACTTTAGTTTGCGTCTCGGTAGCGGTGGTAAGGGAAAACATTCCGGTGGCAATGGAGTGATTCGCCGCATCCGCTTTTTAGAAACCATGACAGCCAATATTCTTTGCAGTCATCGATTGGTACCCCCCTTTGGTTTGAATAATGGGGAAGCCGGAAAAGTTGGACGTAATTTAGTAATACGTAAAGATGCAAATGAACAAATATTAGATAGTACCGCCACCGTAGAAATGAATCCTGGGGATGTTTTTGTCATAGAAACCCCTGGTGGTGGCGGATTTGGGTAATCATATCATGTCCGGTTAAACTAGCATTCCTTACGGGGTTGAGTAAGAAGTAAGAAGTAAGAAGTAAGAAGTAAGAAGTAAGAAGTAATGAGACACTCATAGTATCCCGTATCTACAATATCGCACTGTAACCCATTAACTTAAGTAAAATTAGATCAAAAATAAAAGGAAAAAGTAACCATTTACTCTTTCCTCCATATTTTATTATTATTAATTTTTCCTTTAATCAGTTTAATATTACTTTTTCGCAATTACCCATACTGCATGAATGATTCCAGGAAAATATCCGAATAAAGTTAAAAGAATATTAATCCAAAAATCAGCACCGATACCAACCTGTAAAAATACTCCTAAAGGGGGAAGTACAATCGCAACAAGTATGCGAATTAAATCCATGATTTGCCTCCAATTAATATTAAAATGAGTAGGACTTTGTTTGTATTCCAACCATAGCATTTCTATATTAATAAGGTTGGTTTTTAAAGATAGATAATCAGCCACCGCTGATTTTGGCTTTATAACCCAATTTCTTTAAAATTTCCAGTATTTTTTGTTTGTGTTCGCCCTGAATTTCGATTTCGTTATCTTTAACAGTACCACCGCAACCGCATTGACTTTTTAACTGTTTTAATAAAGTTTGTAAAGTTTCCGGTTTACTTTGAAATCCTGTAATCACCGTAACAGTTTTACCTTTACGCCCGGCGCGGGTTGCTTGTACGCGCAAATCTTGCTTTTCGGGGGGTAAATCGGGTGTTGCTCTTTGAGTCGCAGCGGAGTTATCCGAACCAAATTCACGCCATACAGCGGATTTATCTGAAGATTTGCGTTTTGCAGCAGCCATAAGGTAAATAAACGAGGTAATTTCTGTTGTAATTCTGATTTTACCCAACCTTAGAGGATGTTGGACAAGTTATAAATAAAACTCGTAGACTTTGAGATTCCCCTACATCCCACTTAAAAAGGGGGACTCTTACCTTTGATATCCCCCTAAATCCCCCTTAAAAATGGGGACTTTAACTCTCCAATTCATCAGGGGGAGAGGGGGGATAATCCGATAATTGCCGATAATCCTCTTAGGGCTTTTTCTGCTTAATAGGGTACCTTGCCGCTTTGGCTACGATCAAAAATACAGCAAATTTCATCTCTCGGGAGGTACATTCTTACGGGCCTTCTCTGCCCGTACCACAAGAGTTTTAAAGTATAGTACTGTACTTCATTTACCTGAAAACTGCTGTATTTTAGATTTTAGATTAATTTTAGATTTTCGATTAAATTATCAACGCTTTCAAGCAAGAAGGTTTCAACGCCGGTGATAATCCCCATGCCGCTTCAATCCTAGCATTGATTTACCAGAAGTAAATCGCTAGTAGATAAATAGTCTCAATTATTACTTATTTTTTAACTTAAACATATGGGTTTAATTCCCCACCGTAAGCGTGGTGTTTTAATTGGGTTGGGCATTATACCCCATCCCAATTCCAGCCAACTTCGGCACTTCGGCTCTTCCTTCTTCCTTCGTCTATCAGTTTACTACCAAAAAAAATGTATTTTTTATCACGTTTTGTCACAAATTACTAAGCAAAGCTGATTTTTTCTGTCAAATTGATAATTATGATACTGAGTCCGAAAATTTGCTGAAATAGGACTAACCACTTTTTGAATTCTTCATTTATAATTTTGAATCACTTAATATCAAAATTGCCTTAATTGGCTAGTCTTGACGGCTAAGTTCCGATGTGCAAAGATTCTTTAAATAATAAAATACCGTTTTTTTAACACTGGTATATAAAGAAACCTTTAAATCTTGGTTAACGTCTCAAGACCCTATAAACCATGAGTTTTTGCCCATGAGCCGAAAAACTTTTCTTGGCATTGTTTTTACCACAATGATCCTTGCTAGCGCTATGACGACAAAGCCTGTACCAGGCCATACGTCTAGAAGCGAAGAAAATAACACAGAATTATTGTTAATAAAATCACATCCTGTTCAGTTATCGACAACAGTAAAAACTACTCAATTAGAAAAATCAATATTTGACAAAATAAATCAATATCGGGCTTCTAAGAAATTACCAAAGCTGAAGTTAGATGCCAAAATTTCTAAGCAAGCTAGAATTCATAGTCAGAATATGGCTAAGCATCAAGTACCCTTTAGTCATAATGGATTTGCTAAACGAGTGGATACTATCTCTATTCGCTACAAAAGTGCTTCTGAAAATGTCGCATTCAACTCTGGATATGACGATCCTGTTGCAGAAGCGGTAAAAGGTTGGATTGAAAGTCCGACACATCTTAAGAATATTAAGGGTAAATATAATTTAACTGGGGTTGGTGTGGCTGTGAACACACAAGAGGAGTATTTTCTCACACAAATTTTTATTCTTAGTAAGTAAGTTGGCGCAAAAAAAGTGAGTAGTATTAGGAGTAAAAATATTACCAGCACTCGGTACTTGGTGGACTACTATATTAAGAAACGTAAATTAGATAAGTTTGATTTATGATTCTTAAAACAATAAAGTAGTGTTTGACGAGAAAGTTAAAACGGCGGATACTATATTGTTTTTTTAGGATTCATGGAATTACAAGATTTTCAGGTTTGCGATCGCGATTTTGATCTGGCTACCATGGAGCAGTATTTAAGCTGTGAGGCGATTGCTGTAGATACGGAAACGATGGGATTATTACCTTTACGCGATCGTTTATGTTTGGTGCAGATAGCGGACGATAAAGGTAGAGTTACAGTTGTTAGGATTGCTAAGGGACAAACCTCAGCACCCAATTTGAAAAAACTCTTAGAAGCAACTAATGTCCTGAAAATATTTCATTTCGCCCGTTTTGATTTAGCAACCTTACGTCATTATCTGGGTATAATGGTAAATCCCGTTTTTTGTACCAAGATTGCGAGTAAATTAGTTCGTACTTATACTCCAAAACACGGACTTAAGGAATTGGTGCAACAATTAGAACAAGTAGAACTCGATAAAACCGCCCAATCTTCTGACTGGGGTAATGCTGCTAATTTATCCGACGAGCAACTTAGTTACGCAGCTAATGATGTGCGTTACTTAGTTAATATACAACGGAAGTTAGTAGAAATGCTTAAACGTGAAGAGAGATTGGAGTTAGCGGAAGATTGTTTTAAATGTTTACCAACAATTGTAACTTTGGATTTATTACAATTTAAAGATTTGTTTGAACATTGAATTTAGTAATCGGTAATAGGTAATAGTTTACATATAGGAGATTTCATATTACTTAACCAATTTGGGACGGGCAGGATGCCCGTACCACAAGTCTTTTAAATACAGTCTTGTATTAAACCGAAGGAAGAGGGAAGAAGGAAGAGCCAAAGTTGGCTGAGGTAAAATTTATATTGCATCGAAGTATAAACCGCTATAATTATCCTTCCCATTAGCAGTCATTGATTATAGGATACCCTCAGTAGGACCACCGATTACTTTCCATGCAGCAAATCCACCCTTAAGTTCGGATACATTTTCAAAACCAGCCCTTTTCAAAGCTTGTACAGCTTGGGCAGTATCTGCATCGGTAGTACCGTAAACGTAGATATCGCGGCTTCTAGATAAACTTTTCGCTGCTGCGTCTACCAAACTATCTATCGTCATTGGTAATGCGCCCATGATGTGCCCTTGATTGTAAGTTTGGCGATCGCGCACGTCAAGAATGGTAAATGCAGGTTCACCCCACTGTAAGCGAGATTTAAGTGCCTGAACATCTGATTTTCTGTCTACAGGAGGTTGTGATGGAATGATATTTTCAACTGGATTTTTAGCCATGTTTTCTCCTAGTTCTTTTAATTTATTCAAACAGTAAAAGCTTTAAGGGTACATAACAGATAAGCACTTACACACTTTCATGTATGTTCGACACGAACCTAGTAGTCTGTCCGATAAAAAATGCCGGGTGAGGATAAGCAGGGGGAGCAGGGGATCTTGGGAGGCAGGGGGAGAAAAAGCCCTTGTATTTTCACAAGACACTCGTCAAAATTAATGTGGCGGAATACTCGAAGCAGTGTAAAAACAGTACAACACCCCATGCCCAATGCCCAATGCCCCATGCCCAATGCCCAAATCAAATTAATGTTGAGACAATTACTGCGGCGCTGTTTTGTAATCGTAATTTTAGTATTCATTGGAATCGGATTTACTACCCAAGAATCCACAGCTATGCTTCGGCAGCATCATGATGCACCAGGAGTGTTACGCTATCATTCCCAGGTATCTATCAAAGATAAACAAGGATATAGTTGGCAAGTCTTACTTTTTAAAAAGATTAATCCTGGTGCAAAACAAAGTTTACATTTAAGATTAGTTGGGTTTCCCGGTGTATTTGAATTTTCTCATCCCCATTCTTTAGAAATAGTCACAGCTAATGGTAAATTACTCGGTGCATCTGATGTTTTCGCTTCCTCATCGCCAGCGCCAAATGTTGGAGAATATGATTTAACTGATGTTTTACCGCAATTAACTACAATTCAATCTTTGCAATTAAATTTACCATTGTTAGATAAAGAAAAGTTTATTTTAAAAATTCCTAAATCTCTTGTTATTGAATGGCAATTATTAGTAACTGAAATTGATTGATCCCAATACAGGAAACTAGGCCTCTTTCCCTTTCCTTAGTAAGAGGATGTTTTTAAGGTTCTGGCGGTTAAAACCGCTACTACACAGGCAAAGTCCACCTGCGTGGACTCATAGTGATTAACCGGACATGATATCAGTCATAGCTTGATTTTTGCCTATGTATTTTACTGTACGTTGATAAACTTCGACACATTGCTACTATAAAAATGCTTTCCCGATAAGTATCGAATTAACTTTGGTGGCGAAGGAGTAAAAAAATGTCAGTTAATAGAAGAAACAACATCTTAGCTTTTATTCATGTAATAGAATCACATTCTCATTTAATTAAGGAGCCAGATTGGGTTGAATTAAGTCAAATAACTGAGGGAGTATCAGATGATGATGATGAGGAAATTTATAGCAGGATTGAAAATTGGTTGCAACCAGAACATCGTAGTCATATTTCAGAAGCTTATAACAATATGGTATCTAACATCAGCCATTCTCCTACTCCTCCTGGCCAAACTAGCCAATCAACCAAGGGACTCTTAGATAACACAATTCATATAAATTCCCCTTCCTCTGACAATCCACCATCTAATCAATAATCGTGAAAAATTTCACCATCTCCCTCTACGCATTTCACCTGCGTCACACACTCACAGATTCTCCAGATGAGGTTGATTTTCAAAAAGAAAGTCTTTTGTGGGAAAATCTGGTAAAAGTGGGAGAGAACTCCTTGCCATTTGATGGTTTAAAAAATTTACGTTCAAACTTAGTTTGCTACCAAAACGATGAGTACGATTCCAATTTTGATCAAGCAAGACCACATTTTTGGTTAACAAATAGTGGCACTTTAGAATTAGGAAATATCAACACTAAAAATTTAAAAATAAAAGCAGAACTCCAGCCTTTCCTTCTTAAGGATACTTATGCTTTTGACCTAAATATTTCCCCAGAATCGGCAAATACACCTGTAGATGTATCGCAAATAAATCAATTCCAACCAAGTTCCTTATTACCTTCTAAAATTGAAGCATCTTTGGGTCAAACTTTATGGATTTATGGGGAAGTAGATGAAAATGTAAATTGTCAGAAACTTGCTGATGAAATTGCAGAAGGTTTGTTAAAAGATACAAACTTAAAACCTATTTTATTAAACCAGGGAAAGCTTTTTGGTAGTTTGCTATTTGAATATCAAGCAGATGACCCAAATGAGCCTTATAACTGTACAAAACGATGCCATATATTAATATTGTTAAACAATAATCAAGCTCCCACACTAGAACTATTCGGAAAAGCCTACGATTGGATAATAAATTTACTTTGTTGCTACCACAAAATTTTCTATATTTATCAACAAGCTTGTCAACGTAAACCTGAAGCTAGAAGAATTTATAGCAAACTAAATAGAGAAACATTAAATTATTTTAATCTAATTGCAAAATCTGATACAGAACTAGACCAAATGAAGGATTGGTTAATAAAAATAGCCCAAGATGCACTTAAATATAATATATATTTACGTGATTTAGACGCTCATAACACATCAATAAGAACCAATATTGCTAACTACAGAAAGTGCCTACAAAAAATAACTGAAATAGGCGAAGTTCCCCATTATTGGCAAACTTTTCTGAATCGTGATTGTAAACTATGGCAAACTCAAATTAAAACCGATATTAATTTTCTTGCTCCCGGTAAAGATCTTTTTGAACAGATGATTGATTCAATTCGAGGGATAGTTGAAATAAAAGAAGCAAAACTAGAGGAAGAAAAAATAAAACTAGATGCAGAAAAAGCTGAACGCGATCGCTCTTTAGAGCGCACTATTCAAGTAGCTACTGTAGCATTAGGTAGTGGTGCGATCGCCGCTGCTTCAATTTCAGCCCATATTGACAAACCCTTCAAACCCCTTAATCCCAAGTATCCAGTTCATCCAATGATATCTTCTATGTTTTGGAGTACTCTGGGTACTATTACTCTTGGCTTTCTAACCTGGCTGTGGACTAAGCGGAAATTTAAGAGTTAGAATAAAAGTTTAACCTTACCCCTTCCCCTCTCCTTACTAAGGAGAGGGGTGCCGGAGGCGGGGTGAGGTTTCCCGAAGTGTATTGCAGCCAAGTGAAAACCGCTATATAATCCCACTCATGAAAGTCTTCACTGCAATTGTAGAGCAAGATTCTGACACAAATCTTTATGTTCGCTATGTTCCTGGATTTCCCGGAGCGCATTCCCAAGGAGAAACTTTAGAGGAATTGCGCGAGAATCTCCGCGAAGTAATTGAAATGCTTTTAAATTATTTATAAAAAAACAGGCGCTGCTCCCAACGATGTATGAATTTGATTGGTTGGATATCCAGAACCGATGTCTCGACGTTATATATGTAGCAGAAATTATACCATTTATTTATAAAGATGCGCCGCAATTGTGCCCGTGCAGACGGGCTTTGTTTCAATAGCCCCAGCCTCTCGACGGCTGCGGGTTACTAAGGGCGGCCTCATACAGAATTGGTATTATATATCACATCTCTACATTTGAGGTAGGCAACCCCAAAAAACAAATCCACCTCAACATTTAAGTACAAGGTGGATTTAGTACATATTTACTAGTGGATCTGGGCAGAATTGAACTGCCGTCCGAAATGGTTATTTACCCCCGCATCGTTCACAGGCTTAGCCTCGTTTACCCTTAAGGCAGGGACCGCTCATTATCCCGAACGGTGGGATGCTTTGGTTAAGTCTTTTCTAACAAGTCCACCAAAGGGAACTTATTAGAGCATCCGTTGGGGTTGCTCCCTAATCCTTAACGGAGTCGAACTAGAGAGAAGCGTACGAAAAAAAGATTAAGCAGCTACTGCTTGACGCTTGAATGCTACAATGTTGTTTGCATTTATATTTAAGATGAGTCGTTATTTACGAGATTTGACTCTCTCTCGACCTGAATCAACGAGCAGCTTTCACCACCCCGTCGAAACCATTACAGACCCATGTTTTTCATATTTTATTATAGTGCGCGTTTTTAAAAGTTGCCACAACGGTTTTTGGATTTTGGATTTTTGATTAAAGCTTATGCGATCAGCAACGAAAGGGTGCCGGAGGCAATCGCCACATTTTTTGTCGGGTGTGTGACGGTTACAATCATTTAACACCTATAACCAAGAGAATCGAAATTACCGTCATGCACCATAAACCTGGGCGGAAGTCAAAAGTCAAAAGTCAAAAGTCAAAAGTTTTTATTGTAATACCATTTCTTTATAAAGATACGCCGAATTCAGCCCACGCAGGTGGGCTTTGTTTGGGTAGCCCCACCATAGCCAGAGTGAGGGCGATTAAGCGCAGCCTCATACAGAATTGATATAAATCCTAAATTAGTTTAATTTTAATTTCAATATAAAAATAGCTAATTATCAATTCCAATAAAATCAACAATTAGCTATCAACTATTTTCAATATTTAAAATCTTAACCATTCAGAGCAGAAGCACCACCCACAACTTCTAGAATTTCTTGGGTAATTGCAGCTTGTCGCGCTTTGTTGTAAGACAATGACAAGGTTCTAATCAATTCCGCTGCGTTGTCGCTGGCGTTACTCATTGCTGTCATCCGTGCTGCTAATTCGCTGGCTGCGGATTCTTGCAATGCTCTTAATAATTGGTTGCTTAAGTACAGTGGTAATAAAGAATCCAGAATTTGTACTGGATCTTGTTCAAAAATCATGTCGCGAGGGAAAGCTCGCATTTCCGTAGTAATTTTTTCTCTTTGGACTTCAAATTCACCACCACGACTTGTTAAGCGGAAGAATTCATCGTCTGCTGTTAAACCTTTAGGATCTAAAGGAAGTAGGGTTTGTACTACTGGACGAGAACTAACCAAAGACACGAATTTGGTATAAACTAATTCGATTCTGTCTACGCTTTCTGATAAGAATAAAGAAAGTAATTCATCGGCGATTTTAGAAGCTTCCGCTGCAGTCGGAATTTGTTCTAAGCCGGTGTATGTAGCGTCAATTGGTTGTTCCCGACGTTGAAAATACTGGGTGGCTTTGCGTCCTACCAGTACATATTTATACTCTAAACCTTCCGACTGTAATTCTTTAGCACGATTCTCCGCACGCTTGATGACGTTGGTATTATAACCGCCGCACAAACCGCGATCGCCAGAAATTACTAGCAATCCAACTGATTTTACTTCGCGCTTTTTCAGCAGTGGTAAATCTACATCTTCAAAGGTAAGACGGCTTTGCAAACCAAATAATACCTGCGCCAAACGATCGGCAAATGGACGGGTAGAAGTTACCTGTTCCTGGGCGCGACGTACCCTAGCTGCAGCAACCAGCCGCATGGCTTCTGTTATTTTCTTGGTATTTTTAACTGATTTGATGCGATCGCGTATTGCTTTTAGATTAGGCATATTTCTATTTTAGATTTTCGCTCTTCTGATTTTGGATTAGTATTCAATGTACCTTAGAGCACTTTACTTTTATTTTGAGTACAGCAGTATATTTTCAAACTCTTGTGGTACGGGCATCCCTGCCCGTCCAAATGTACTTCATAAAGATGAAATATGCTGTAATTTAATTACTTGATAGCTTTTTACTTGATAGCTTTGAGAGAAAATGTCTATTTCACATTGAAACTTTGATGAGATTTTGGACTTTAGATTCAATCCAAAATCCAAAATCCCAAATCCAAAATTACTAGACTGTTGCTAAGAAGGTCTTTTTGTACTCGGTAATCGCTTCTTTGAGTGCTTTTTCTTCGTCTTCACCAAGCACTTTTTTCTCTTGAATTCCTTGCTTGAATTCGGTTTTATTATTCTTCAAGTATTCCTGGAATCCTTCCACAAAACTTGTAATTTTGTTAACTTCGATATCGCTTAAATATCCGTTAAGACCCGCATACAGAATTGCAACTTGTTCGTATACTGCACGTGGCTCACTTTGGGGTTGCTTCAACAATTCCCGTAAGCGTACACCTTGTGCCAATTGGTCTTGGGTGGCTTTATCTAAGTCGGATGCAAACTGCGAGAATGCCTGCAATTCGTCGAATTGCGCCAATTCCAACTTCAATTTACCGGCAACTTTTTTCATTGCCTTGGTTTGAGCCGCGGAACCCACACGGGATACAGAAATACCAGGGTTGATTGCCGGACGAATACCAGCGTTAAATAAGTCGGAAGATAAGAATATCTGACCGTCGGTAATAGAAATTACGTTGGTAGGAATGTAAGCGGATACGTCACCAGCTTGGGTTTCAATGATTGGTAACGCGGTCATGCTACCTTTGCCAAGGTCATCGCTGAGTTTAGCAGCACGTTCCAACAAGCGGGAGTGGAGGTAAAATACGTCTCCAGGATATGCTTCACGACCGGGTGGACGACGTAGTAACAAGGACATTTGACGGTAAGCTTGAGCTTGCTTGGTCAAATCGTCGTAAATAATTAAAGTAGCTTTACCTTTGTACATAAAGTACTCGGCGATCGCAGCACCAGCATAAGGAGCCAACCACTGTAAAGGTGCTGGATCGGAAGCGTTTGCAGCAACTACGATGGTGTAATCCATCGCACCTTTATCTTGCAGGGTTTGGACTACGTTAGCAACGGTAGAAGCTTTTTGACCGATAGCTACGTAAACACAAATTACATCTTCTGACTTCTGGTTAATAATCGTATCGATGGCGATCGTAGTTTTACCAGTTTGTCTGTCACCAATAATTAATTCCCGCTGTCCACGTCCTACAGGAATCATCGCGTCGATCGCGGTAATACCGGTTTGCATCGGTTCGTGTACGGAACGACGTTCGATGATACCAGGAGCCATGGATTCAATCAAACGACCTTCTGTGGTCTGGATTTCACCTTTACCATCGATTGCTTCACCCAAGGCATTAATAACCCGACCAATCATCGCGTCGCCAACGGGTACCTGAGCAATTTTACCAGTAGCTGTAACGGTACTACCTTCTTGAATTTGACGGCCATCACCCATCAATACCGCACCAACGTTGTCTTCTTCCAAGTTGAGTGCAACGCCTGTGGTACCATCTTCAAATTCCAACAATTCGCCAGCCATAGCTTTTTCCAAGCCATAGATACGAGCGATACCGTCACCTACTTGTAATACAGTACCAACATTGGCAACTTTAACCTGTTGGTCGTATTGCTCGATTTGCTGTTGGATAATGTTACTAATTTCGTCTGGTCTGATGCTAATTGCCATTTTTTTTATCTTCTTTCTTACAATACGAAAAAGAGATGGATGATAATTCTAGATTTTAGATTACTGAGAAGTTAATCGTTAAGACTTAAATAGTTGTTAGAAAAATTGTTAGACAAATTGTGAGAAAAATAATCTAAAATATAGCCACTAACAACTAATAGTATTTTCAATCCAAAATCCAACATCTAAAATCTAAAATTCTTTTAGCCGTTATTCAAACTCAAAGATAAGCGACGTAACTGACCTCGTAAACTAGAGTCAACTACCTGAGAACCGACTTTAATAATTACGCCACCAATTATGTCGCTATCAATCTTACTGTCTAACTCGACTTCCCGAGCATTTGGTTCAATTGATTTGACTTTTTCTTTGATTGTCTGCTGCTGTTCCTCGCTCAGAGGTACGGCAGAAATTACTTCAGCTAATACTATTTGATTCAATTCTCGCAACTTCGCTAAATATTCCTGGGCTATATCTTCCAGCAATATAATTCGCCGTCTATCTACCAACAGCATTAAAAAGTTGCGGAACATTGGATTGGTGTCATCGCTAAGAATTTTGTTAACAACACCTTTCTTATCTTCAGCACTAATAAATGGATTCGCAAAAAAGTTTTGCAGGGCTTCGCTTTCTTTTAGTAAGTTCAATAAAGAACGTACATCAGAGTCAAACTTATCCTCAACGTTGTTTGACTGCGCCACAGACATCAGTGCTTCAGCATAAGGACGCGATATTTCAGCGGTTGCTACATTACTTTTCATATTTATTAACTCCCTAGTTGCGCGATGCTACGGTCAACTAATGTATGCTGAGCATCGTCGGCAATTCCACCACGGAGTTCCGACTCTACTTTTTCTAAAGCCTGAGCGACTACGCGCTGTCGCAGTTGATTAATGGCTTTGTCTCTTTCTGTATTCATATCAGCGGCTGCTGTCTGCTTCATTCTTTCCACATCAACAACTGCTTGGGCGAGTATCGATTCTTTCGCTTTCGCTGCGTTTTCTTGTGCTGCCTGCTTGATTCTTTCAGCTTCTGCTTGAGCTTGAGCCAATTTTTGTTGTTGATCCGCTAAAGCTGCAGCTGCATCCTGGGCACGTTTTTCAGCACTTTTGATCGCAGTTTCAATTTTCTCGCGACGTTCTTGTAGAGTACTACCCAGAACTTTCCGCCCAAAAACAAACAACACTGTGATAATAATTGCCAGGTTAACCAGGTTGGTATCTAAGACATTGGTATTAAAACCAAAACCTTCACCTGCTGCTTCCTCTACCAAGTCACTTCCGACGGCGCTGGCTTCCGCCAACAATATCAAAAAAGTCCCCATGTTATTACATCCACTACTGCGCTGTCTTCAGCTTTAAAAATTTCGATGCTATATAATTTAAGCATCTATCAAAATCTATCTATAACCAAATAATTTACAGTAATTTACTTATGCTTAATAATTCGTAATTAATCAATTTTTATTTTAAACAGTTTCATTTATAGAAAAATAAATCAAATATTTTTATTCTTTTTATTTGTATTTTTTTATTTTTCTATATTTAACTGAACAACACTTAGCAAACAGATTCTAGATTTTCTCTTTTAGATTAAACTTTTAGATTCAACTCCAACTCGGACGTGGATGACCAGGAAAACCCGGTTTAGCTAATATCTAAAATTTATCCATCTCTTCTTTCAAGCAGATAAAAATCCAAAATCCAAAATCGGCGTTTGCTAAAATTGAATTGTCCCTTTACTTATGGGGCAATAATTACGAATTACTTGCCTAGCAATTACCGAATTTGCCTTAAACAACTTTACAAACTTTCCGGCGTTCTCTACTTTTACAGTTTGTTAGCGTTGTGCAGCTAGATCCGCTCCTAAAAGCTTTTCTAATATTTGGCGAGATAAACCATCAACTTCTTTTTCCAAAGAAGCAAAGGCTTCTTGTTTTTGCTGCTCAATTTCTTGAGCGGCTTGTTCTCTTTGTGCTTGCGCTTCTTTTTGAGCTGCCGCTACCTTTTCAGCAGCTGTTTTCTCAGCTTCTTTTTGAGCATCAGCAATCACTTGTTGTGCTTGTCTTCTTGCACCAGCTAATTCTTGTTCGTATTGCTGCGCTAAGTTTTCTGCTTTTTCCAAGCGTTCTTTCGATTGCAATTGATTATTACGGATATAATCGTTCCGTTCATCAATTGCTTTCCCTAAGGGCTTATAAAAAATCGCGTTCAGAATTAAAGCTAAAACTAGAAATTGAATTGCCATCAAAGGTAGAGTTGCGTCTATATCAAAAAGACCACCCTCTTGAGCAACCTCTTCTACAGCTAATAGGGTCATCCAGTGTATCATCTTGTTTGCTCCAATTATTACTCGCCCTTCTGAGAGAGGAAAATCAAATTAATGAAGTTACTAATTCCAAGTTATGAGTTATGAGTTATGAATTACTAGTTAGTTGTTAGTTGGAGCGTTGTTAGTTGTTATTTGGAGCCTTGTTAGTTGGAGCCTTGTTAGTTGTTAGTAAATACGCATCCCGAGCTAGCGTACATATAAACTAATTCTTAACTCTTCACTGCTAACTCGAAACGAATAACTTCTCACTCCTAACTCTTAATTCCTAACTGTTAATTCCTAACTCTTAACTCCTAACTTTTTTCAGTACTCAGTACTGAAACTATGAGAAGGGGTTAGCAAACAATAGCACCAAGGATACCACTAGACCGTAGATGGTTAGCGCTTCCATGAATGCCAAACTCAATAGCAAGGTACCGCGAATTTTACCTTCTGCTTCTGGCTGACGAGCAATACCTTCTACAGCTTGACCAGCAGCGTTACCTTGACCGATACCAGGTCCGATAGCAGCCAAACCAACAGCTAAAGCAGCAGCTAATACGGAAGCAGCAGAAATTAATGGATCCATGATAAATTTCCTTTGTTTACTTAATACAATTGGTTTTCAATTTGATATTTGTTAGTAGTTAGTAGTTAGTAGTTAGTTGTTAATTACTCAATCAACTAACCCTTTACTATTAACAACTAACGGATTCATGAGGGTTTTTGAATTCCCTCAATGCTCTTCACCGTGGTGGTCTTCTAATGCTTCTCCAATGTAAGCAGCCGCCAAGGTAGCAAAAATTAGTGCCTGAATAGCGCTGGTAAATAAACCTAAAGCCATTACAGGTAGTGGCACAAATAAAGGTACCAATAAGACCAATACTCCCACTACCAGTTCATCAGCCAAAATATTACCAAATAAACGGAAGCTAAGGGAAAGGGGCTTTGTAAAGTCTTCAATTATCTTGAAAGGCAACATAAATGAAACCGGCTGGACATAGTTGCCAAAATACCCTAAACCCTTCTTGCTGAATCCAGCGTAAAAATACGCTAATGATGTCAACAATGCTAAGGCAATAGTTGTATTGATGTCACTAGTAGGAGCTGTTAATTCGCCTTCTGGTAACTCTATCAACCTGAAAGGAACAAGTGCCCCAGACCAATTTGACACAAAAATGAACAAAAACAAAGTGCCTACAAATGGCACCCAAGGGCGATATTCTTTCTCGCCAATCTGGTTTTTTGCCAAATCCCGAATGAATTCGAGGGCATACTCCATTAAGTTCTGTATACCACTCGGAATCCGCTTAATATTACTGCTTGCTAAGATGGAAACAAGCACTAGTACGGCAATTACAAACCAGGAAGTCAAAAAGACTTGTCCATGTAATTTTAAATTACCGATTTCCCAGTACAGATGTTTTCCTACTTCCAATTCTGCAAGAGTAACAGAATTGAAAACGTTCAGAAAATTTATCATTCTCTCGACTACTACTACATTTCTACTATATTAAGTGGAAAAGAGCTTCTTAAACTTACCCAGTTCAATGCTAGTCAGAATTGAATGCCGTGGTGCGGATTACATAGATTATCAGTGTTGCTTTGTAGGTTAAAAAGCCCAAAAATATCGGCAAGATTTCCAATTGATTCCACTTTCCTGCAAGCAGAATCAACAACACTAATAAAGCTAACCGAGTCTTACTCAGTTCTTGCTTTTCTCTACCCAAACGCTCAACATCTTTTGCCAACATTCTTAGATAAATTAAACCCGTACATCCTCCAATTAAATAATTGATAGCAATATTTAAGGAATAAAATATCCAAACGAAGACAAAAATCATCCCCGTTAAAGCAAGAGTTATAACTAACAACTCCTGATAGAGTTTGTAGAACTCTCCCATAGAACTTTCTGGCTCTGCTTCTTCAAAACCAGGTTGAGCATTTTCTATTGTCGAAGGCGCGGATTCAATCGATTCGTCTGACAAGCTCACGGGACTTGAAACCAGTACAGAAGTTTGATGTTGACTGCAAATCCAGTCAGTTGAATCATATCACGGTTGGGTAACATTACTTTAGAAAAAAACAATTTACTTCTTGTTACCATCGAACATCATTCAACTAGCTGTTCTCCTCCATTTTGCGACATATTAACAAGCATAAACAACATTGGCTGCGAAATATGGTCGTAAAAATAACCACTCAACACGGATGACAAACCCCAGATTATGTCCTCCTGATGCTATCTCTAAATCGGTGTTCTTGCAGAGAAGAGCATAGCTGGCAGAAGAACTCTTATCCAGGATTTTATCCCCGAATTTTCAGGTTTGTCATCAGCGATATTAGCATTTCGCCCAGGTTTAACTGTTATCTGTTAACAGTCTTAAATTGGGCATGGGGCATGGGGAATTGGGCATGGGGCACGAAACAAGGGGACAAGGGGACAAGGGGGGATGGAATTTTAACCTTTTAGCTTTAAAAAGTACTTAGCATGATCAATTGCTGTTTCTGAAGTTCTTTAACTTTTTCTATGTCAAATTCAACTTTTGTTAATATATCTTCTACTGTGGAGTTTCCATCACAGGCTTCCATGAACTCTATCTGATGTTCTGACAATTTAACTAGTTGGTAGTCGTAGTTAAATATACTTGAAGCCGGAAATCCACTTAAACAAGGATTTAATTCTGGAATTGCTGCAAGAAGCTGATTATTGTCAGACCAATCTATTTTATTTAAAGGTGGACGATTCAGAAAAAACTCGTAATGACTAATATCTGGGTCTAATAATTCTATCAGTCGGTAACGCTGCCGTTCTCCCAAATTTTCTGCTCGTTCGATTAATTCTGGGGCTTTTCCTAAAAGTCTTTCTAAGTTCCAGTAACCGGGATTGGAAAAACCCACGAAATCTAAGCCGGAAGCGTCAATCAACTCAAATAATGTTTCAATATTGTAATCAATCTCTTGGGGATGAACATACATATCCGCAAAATTTTCATCCCGCTGATTTTCTAATGCCCAACGTGATTTTTCTCGTTTGACTATTCGGTTATTTTCTGGTAATGAATCGAAAATTTTTCTCCCAACACTAACACCATCGCGATAATCGCCGCGTTTGTCGCCTTGGAGTATGGCGATCGCCTTTTGCATTAAGCTAATTTCCCAGCGCCCTAATTCAGCATATACAAAGATATGCATTAAACCACCAGGAGCCAATTTTTTTGCTAAAGCTTGTATTCCGCGCATCGGGTCTGATGTATGATGTAAAACGCCAACGCAGTTGATTAAACTGAAGTTACCTTGTAACTGTTCTACATCGAATAAACTCAAGTGATGGAATTCAACGCGATTTGCGCCGGAACGTTGAGTGCGTTCTTTGGCAACATTTAGGGCACCTTCGCTTAAATCTATTCCCACAACCGTTGCTTGGGGGTTGAGGTGAACTAAATATTCAGTTCCTACCCCTGTACCGCAACCAGCATCGAGAATGCGAATGTCTTGCTTGTGCGGTTTTTGTCCTGTACAAAAACTGTAAGCAGACAACCAATTCCAGCGCCAATTATAGCCCGGTGGTGGTTCGTCGAGTAAAGGTTCTGGTGGGAAAGGATAAGTATTGTAAAGCTTGGCGACGGCGTTGCTTACTTGTTGATTGTCGGACATAAAATTTTAGATTTTAGATTTTGAATTTTGAATTTTAGATTTTAGATTTTAGATTTTAGATTTTAGATTTTAGATTTTAGATTAAAGTGGTTTTTCTTATTTAATGTAGAGACGACCTTTAGATTTATGTCGAAAATTTGGTCAATGGAATAGTATATTAATGTTTCTTACCATGTATGTTAGGTTTTTGGGAATTTTGATTCTGTTTTTTTATCCCTAGCTAGTTATAAATGAGCGCCTCCGCCCAGCTAATACCAATACTGGGCGGAGG
>DESS01000315.1 GCA_002361335.1 Richelia sp. UBA3308 | reverse complement strand
CTAAATTCTAAATTCTAACTCCCAAATTCTAAATTCTAAATTCTAAATTCTAAATTCTAAATTCTAAATTCTAAATTCTAAATTCTAAATTCTAAATTCTAAATTCTAACTCCCTTCCTCTAAAATCTATACTTTTGATTTTTCTGGAGGTAGATGTCTATTGTTGTTTTATGTGGCTAGATAACAATAGCTATTGTTTATCTAAACTATGACACAAAATATATCACACCATCCTGCTGCATGGATTGAGCGATTGGCGCGGTTTGGTTATGCTTCTAAAGGAGCAGTTTACTTTCTTGTGGGATTGCTGGCACTACAGGCGGCTTTTGGTAGAGGAGGAAGAACTACTGATACCCAAGGAGCTTTGGAAACACTGGTACAGCAACCTTTTGGTCAAATTTTGCTTGGTTTGGTTGCCATCGGTTTAATGGGTTATGTAATATGGCGTTTTGTGGAAGCAATCAACGATCCAGAAAATAAAGGTAATGATATAAAAGGTATCGCTACAAGACTTAGTTATGTAGCTAACGGTTTGGCTTATGCTGGTTTAGCTTGGAGTGCGGTACAAATTATTACCGGAGGTTCAAGTAGTGGTAACGCCGATAGCAAACAAGATTGGACTGCTCGTTTGCTCAATCAACCTTTTGGACAATGGTTAGTGGGAACGATTGGTGTAGGTGTTATTGCTTTTGGATGTTATTATTTCTATAAAGCTTTTACCGCAAAATTTCGTAGAAAGTTATATTTATCTGAATTGAGTCGTACTGAACGCGAGTGGATTATTGCTATTTGTAGATTTGGTTTAGCAGCACGAAGTATTGTATTCTTTTTAATTGGTTGGTTTGTGATTGAAGCAGCTTATATGGCTCAAGCAAGTCAAGTTGGAGGACTTGATGAGGCATTGGAAACTTTAGCAGAGCAGCCTTATGGACCATGGTTGTTGATGATTGTGGCGTTGGGTTTGATGGCTTATGGGGTATATATGGTTGTTCAAGCACGCTATCGTCATCTTGACCCTAATATGTAATATTAAAAATGTCTGTTACTGAAATACGTGGTGTTTGGCTGACGACTACGGCAAGTCAAGTTTTGAATTCTCGGGATAATATTGTTGAAGCAATGGATTTTCTCGCTGAAACTGGATTTAATGTTGTGTTTCCAGTGGTGTGGAATAAGGCGGTAACGCAGTTTCCTTCCCAAGTAATGCAACAAAATTTTGGTGTAGAAATCAATCCGCAGTATCGGGGAAGGGATGTTTTACAAGAAGTAATTATCGAAGCGCATCGAGTCGGGTTAAAGGTAATTCCTTGGTTTGAATATGGCTTTGCTAGTTCTTACAATTCTAATGGGGGAATGTTATTGGCAAAAAAACCACAGTGGGCTGCACGAGACTCTAAAGGTAATTTGCTAAATAAAAATGGTTTTGAATGGCTTAATTCCCTTAATTTTCAAGTACAGGATTTTTTATTAAGTTTAATACTTGAAGTTGTTAAGAATTATGATGTTGACGGTATTCAAGGAGATGACCGTTTACCAGCTTTACCATGTGAAGGTGGTTATGATAATGTTACCGTAAAACGTTATCAGCAAGAATTCGGTAAAAATCCACCACAAAATCCCAAGGATAAGCAATGGTTACAGTGGCGTGCGGATATTTTGACTGATTTTTTGGCGCGTTTATATGGAGAAGTTAAAGCTGTTAATCATAATTTATTAATATCAATGGCTCCCAATATTCACGATTGGGCATTGAAAGAATATTTACAAGATTCACAAAGGTGGTTAGAAAGGGGGTTGGTAGATATTATTCATCCCCAAGTCTATCGCCGCGATTTTAATAGTTATAAGAATATTATTGATAGGTTAATAAAACAGCAGTTTACGGAAAATACGCGGGGTAAATTGGCACCAGGTGTGTTAATGAAGTTGGGTTCTTATAATATCAATCCTGATTATTTGGTGCAGGTAATTGAGTACAACCGTGCTTGTGGTATTCGAGGTGAGGTATTTTTCTTTTACGAAGGTTTGCGAGATCGTAATAATGCTTTAGGAAAGGTGTTACGGCAAGGTTATTATTCTAAGTCTGCTGCATTTCCTTGTTTGGAAGATTTGAATCAAGGTTATGGGAATAGGAAGGAAGTGGCTAATAAGAAGGGAGGTTTGATTAATTTTTTGAAAAATTTGTTTTGATGTTGTGATTTTGGTCAAAATTAAACGGGCTGTTCGTTCGGCTCGTACCACAAGAGATGGCAAGATGCCTCTACCAATTAAACGGGCAAGATGTCTATAAGCATAAGAGATGGCAAGATGCCTGTAGCAATTAAACAGGCAAGATGTCTTTAGCATAAGAGATACCAAGATGCCAATACCATAACAAACTGATAAATATTGTTAAATTTTTAATATTTTTGCTTTGATTGATTATTGTTAGTTAAATTATCAAAAATTCCAAAATAAAGTTAATGAAAAATGATACATAGTAAGTAATTTCATTATTAATCAATACAACAGATATATTTTGAAAAACATTTTACATCAACCTGTATCAATCCAAAATCTAATATCAAATCCCTTCGCATTTACGGAGAGTTTTTTGACTGATAGATACAGCCAAAAGCTTCTATTTTGAGTACAGTACTATATTTTAAAATTCTTGTGGTACGGGCATCCCTGCCCGTAATAATGTACCGAATAAAGATTAAATATGCTATTGAATAATTTTAATGTACAGGTCAAAGATATAAAATCTAAAATCTAAAATCTAAAATCTAAAATGGTATAAATTATGCAGTTAGAATACAAATCTCAAGTAGAAAAAGATATTGAAATTCTCAAACAGGATTTACCAACTTTGTTTGAAAAAGATATTTCCTATGATATTTATACAGATGAGATCTACTTTGAAGACCCTGTAAATAAGTTTAAGTGGAAATTTAATTATAGAATCATTTTCTGGACTTTAAGATTTCATGCGGGTTTGTTTTTTACTGAGATATTCTTTGATTTACATGATGTATATCAGTTAGATGAAAATACTATTTTTGCAAAATGGACTGTACGAGGTACATTACGGGTTCCTTGGAAAGCAAAGATTTTTTTCAATGGTCATTCAAATTATAAGTTAAATAAAGATGGTTTTATCTACGAACATATTGATACTTGGGATCGAGAACCTAGTAAAATTTTACGTCAATTTTTTCGGAAAGGAGAGAAATAATTTTAGAGGATGTTTTAAAAGTATCCGGCGCTTTATTACCGGTCGGCGGAGCGATTGATGGCTCCGCGCTACTACACAAGCGAAGTCCACCTAATGGTGGACTAGTAAATTTTAAACCCATGAAGATGGGTTTTGCTTGTGTAGCCGCGACTTCCAGTCGCCAGGAAAGTATACAATTTTACTTTACAAACATCCTCTTACTCAAGAGGATTTGAGATTTTGGATTTTAGATTTTGGATTATTAAGCTGATGAATCCTTTTTTTATAAATATAATCTTAACTGCGCTGACTTTTATTTATGTTTTCGGGCTTGTGGCGGTTATGAATTTCTGTGTAACCCGCTTTAGTTTACCGCAGGATATTAGCCGCAAAATTACTCATATTGGCGCAGGTTCTTTAATTGGGTTTTTAGCGTTTTATAATGATTCACACTGGTCAAAATATCTTAATGTGACTATTTTTATAGTTTGGATAATCCTTTTAATACAGAAAGGTTTATTTGCCAGTGATGAAGATGAAGCTGTTAAAACTATGACTCGCACTGGTGATAAAAGCGAACTTCTTAAAGGACCTTTATATTTTGTAATTGTAGCAACTATTTGCGGTACTTTATTTTATAAAACTTTTCCCGGAGTTATGGCAATGACAACTCTTGGTTGGGGAGATGGTATTGCGCCGATTATTGGTTCTCGTTTTGGTAAATTGAAATATGAAGTACTCAGCACTAAAAGTGTGGAAGGAAGTTTATCAATGTTTATCGCTGCTTTTGCTGCAAGTCTATTTTTTGTTTGGTTGATTATACCAACTGAATTTAATATTATGAGGATTTTTTTATTAACTGCGATCGCGACAATTGTAGAAGCTTGTAGTCCAAAAGAAATTGATAATCTTTTGATTCCAATTGTTGTAATTTTAGCCGCTTTTACACTTAACTTTTAACCTGAAGAATTTTAAGCTTTATTTCGGTTGAATTAAAATTTCTAATACACTCGAACCAATATATACATATCCAGAAATAATTATAGTACTGCTTAATATTAAAGCAATTAAAAATTGGTTATATTTGATTTTTGTTAAACCAATGGCGTAGCTAATTATATCTTGCGAAAGAGGCATGATGATTATCATATACAAAATGCTGCTACGACTTTTTAATCTATTAATAAATTTATCTAGCTCATCTAAACTAGCTTTGCCGATGAATCTTTGAGCTACTTTTCTGCCAAACTTTCTCGATATCCAAAAGTTGGCGCTACATCCAATAAGAGTCGCTATATAACATAGTAAAAAAGCATTATGTTTACCAAATAATGTTCCACCAACTACAAATAATGAACTTCCGCTTAAAGGTGCAATTATTAAACTTCCAGCACATAAAGTTATAAATATTATAGGTGCCCATACTCCAGTTTTTTTGATAAAAAATTGAGCATTTTCTAAGCCTATAGTTTGCAAAGCAAATGCCATCGTTATATAAAAAATAGTTACAAAAATAATTGCTAAAAAAATATTTTTTAGATTAGATATGAATTGCATTATACTATTTATTTTTTCTTTAAAGTGGAATTAACTAATGTGAATTATAAATTATTTATTTATACAGTTATATTTTACTACTTTCAGTATCATAATTAAATTTATAACGAGAAGTAAATAAAATAAAGTAAAGCAATATACACAGAGAATTGCTTGAAGTAAGTAAAATTCGGTTACTTTTATATGGCTGTTTATTTAAATGTGATAGTTAAAAAAAAAAAGGTAGTCCCCATGAAAAAATAATTGTCACCACCAATTATCTAAGTCGTGAATTTATTTTTCCATGCCCAATGCCCTATGCCCAATGCCCGACTTAGAAGTCAGAGGTGAGAAAAATGGAGAAAACGGTAACTTTAGAAGCAACACTAGAATTAGTAAAGCAACTTTCGCTGGTGGATAAAGTACGCTTAGTTGAAAAAATTGCACCTCAAATTGAAAAATAATTAACAAAAATTCAATCAAAACCCCGACAGTCTTTGAGAGGAATTTGGCGAGGTGCTAATATTGCTGAATCAGATATTAATGAAGTTAGAAAAGAAATGTGGAGTAATTTTCCCCGTGAAGATATTTGATGTCGGATGTGGTGACTGGTATTGATGCTTATGATAAATAGATAATTATATAGTTAGAATATGAATGACAAAAAATGGATGAAAACCAACTAAAACCGTCCTTATTTGGTATTTCTCAATCTAATAGAGACTTTACTCAAAAAGAATGTTGGGGAAAAAATCAGTTTAATTCTTCTTTCCCTGCTTCATTAGCCTGCTATATGTATTCCTGTGGAATAAAGCCTGTATATATTAAACTTAATAAGTCTTTAAAAACTGTACATGAAAAAATTGATGTGGCGGAAATATTTGGAGAAATTCCCTTATCTGAAAAATTATTTTTCGCATTTGAAAGTGATTATGTACCTTATCGAAAATTGGTTATTGGAAAGCTACCAAGAGTTGATTTAGTTACACTAAATATTTCGCAAGGAGACTCATGTTTGAAATGTATGGAGATTAAATTAACGGCTTTACCAGATAATTCTACATATAAACTTAGTGAAGATAAATATGGTTGTGAAATAGTTGTAAGACCAGATACTATAATTTATTTAGCTTTAAGTATTGTAAGTAAGCTGCAAAATCAGAAGCAAAATATTATTCAATATTTGGAATCGGCATTTTCTAATATAGAAGACTTGACTAAAATTAAGTATGTTCTTCCTAAAATACCTGAAATTATCAATGCTATAGATAATTTACTTTTAAATTATATAGATTTACAATCACCTTTAGTGATGCAGCCTGTATGGAAAACTGTGGGGAAAACTTCTAAGTTATTTACAAATTGTTTAGATATGTTTATATGGAGTGATTTTGCATTTACTAGATTATTTTTCGATGTCGCTAAGAAAAAGATTAAAAGTGAAGAATCAATAAACAGATATACAAGAACTGTAATTTGGCTGGCAAAAATGTTATATGATTTTGGAACTAGTGGAAAAATTAATCATCAATCAATAATAGACAACTACACTTACAATACTAAAAATGATAAAGCATTTGCAATCAATGGAATAAGTACTTATGCTTATATGGCATCTCCAGAACTAAGAACACCGAGAATAAAAAAAGAAGAAATAAGAAATATTATTCTTGGTGGTGGACAAAACTATTTAAGTCCTGAGAGACGTTTTGATGCTATTGTTCTAAGTAATCCAGAAATTTTTGATGAGTCGTTGAAGGATATTTAAAAAATATTATTATGCAATCTGGTATTAATAAAAAATTAAATTTAAAAGCAATAGATATTTTTGCCGGATGTGGAGGTTTATCACTAGGGTTTCAAAATGCTGGATTTAAAATAATCGCTGCTTTTGATAATTGGGAACCTCCGATTCAAGTTTATAAAAAAAATTTTCATCATCCGATATACAATTATGATTTAAGTAGTTTAAATAATGATTACTCAATATTTGAAAAATTTGATTTTAATATAGTATTTGGAGGACCACCTTGTCAAGATTTTTCCAGTGCAGGTAAAAGAAATGAAAATTTGGGTAGAGGAGATTTAAGTATTGTTTTTGCCAATATAATTGCTTTTCTTGAGCCTGAATGGTTTGTCATGGAAAATGTTGAAAGATATAAAAAAAGTGACAAAAGATGTCAAGCAGTAGACATATTTAAAGCCAATAATTATGGTTTAACCGAAACAATAATAAAAGCAAGTCTTTGTGGCGTACCTCAGAATAGAAAGAGATATATTTGTATAGGTAAATTAAATGGTGAAGATGATGAACTCTTACCATACATTAATAAAAATCTTGCGAAAAAACCTATGTCAGTGAGAGATTATTTAGGAAATACTCTCGGAATAGAATACTACTATAGACATCCTAGAACTTATGCAAGAAGAGGTATTTTTAGTATAGATGAACCAAGTCCTACTATTAGAGGTGTTAATAGACCGATACCAAAAACATATAAGTTACATAAAGCAGATGCATGTTATTTTATCGAAAAAATTCGACCGCTGACAACAATTGAAAGAAGCTACATACAAACATTTCCTCAAGATTTTGATTTTGATTTGGAAAATCAATCAAAAACAGATTTGGAACAAATGATAGGTAATGCGGTACCGGTAAAATTGGCTGAGTATGTTGCTAATTCCATCGTTGAATATATTAAAGGTAAATCAACACCTCAATTAAAACCCAAACAGCTTGTGTTAAAATTTGATGACAATTAATAAGTTTTATAAATTTCTACCCCACTTTACTAACAGCCGGATACTGCTGCAAAACCTGCTTCAAATACTTCCCTGTATGGGATTTTTCATTCTTGGCTACATCTTCAGGAGTACCTACTGCAATAACTTCCCCACCTTTATCACCACCTTCAGGTCCTAAGTCTATCACCCAATCAGCACAACGAATTACGTCTAAGTTATGTTCTATAACTAATATGGAATTACCTTTATCTACTAATCTTTGCAGCACATCTAATAATTTATGTACGTCGTAGAAGGATAATCCGGTAGTAGGTTCATCAATTAAATAAAGTGTCTTCCCAGTAGCGCGACGCGACAATTCTGTCGCTAACTTCACCCGTTGCGCTTCACCACCAGATAAAGTTGTAGCAGGTTGCCCGAGTCTTACGTATCCCAAACCTACATCAACTAGGGTTTGCAGTTTGTTAACTGCTTTGGGAATGTTGGTGAAAAATTCTAATGCTTCTTCAACTGTCATGTTGAGAACATCGGAGATCGATTTATCTTTGTATTTTACCTGTAGAGTTTCGCGATTATATCTAGCACCCTTACAGACTTCACACTGTACGTAAACATCAGGTAAAAAGTTCATTTCGATGACGTTGACACCTTGCCCCGCACAGGCTTCGCAACGCCCACCTTTAACATTGAAAGAAAATTGTCCTGGTTTATAACCCCGCGCTTTGGCTTCTATTGTTTCGGAAAATACTGAGCGAATCGCATCAAATACTCCCGTGTAGGTGGCTGGGTTGGAACGAGGAGTTCTACCAATGGGTGACTGATCGATGACAATTGCTTTATCAATGGCCTTTAATCCCTTGATGCCGTCAATTTCTTTGGGCATCGGCACTTTTTTACTTAGGTGGTGTTGTAGTGCCGGATAAAGTAATTCGTTGACTAAAGTTGATTTTCCCGAACCCGAAACACCTGTCACCGTTACTAGTTTACCCAAGGGAATTTCTACATTGATATTCCGCAGGTTGTTACGATGGGCATTTTCAATTACTAAATTTATGCCATTTCCTTCTCTTCTCTGGGCTGGAGTTTTGATTACTCTCCTTCCCGATAAATAAGCACCAGTTAAGGAATTTTCCGCATCTAACAATGCCTGTAAATCACCTTGAGCTATAACATTTCCTCCGTGAATACCCGCACCCGGACCGATATCAACAACGTGATTGGCAGCACGAATTGTTTCTTCATCGTGTTCTACCACAATCAAAGTATTGCCTAAATCCCGCAATCTAAATAAAGTTTGTAGCAATTTAGCGTTGTCGCGCTGATGTAAACCGATACTCGGTTCGTCTAGTACATATAATACCCCTGTTAAACCAGAACCAATTTGAGTTGCTAACCGAATTCGCTGGGCTTCCCCACCAGAAAGCGTCATCGCAGTACGATTTAAAGTTAAATAATTCAAACCAACATCCAACAGAAACTGCAACCGCGCTTTAATTTCCCGCAATACCAAGTCAGCAATTTGCATTTGGCGCTTACTTAACTTTAAATTATTGATTCTTTCTTGAGCCTCAGTAATGGAAACTCCAGTCAAATCTAAAATTCGGTATTGTCCCAACCTTACTGCCAAAGCCTCCGGTTTCAACTTTTTGCCCTCACACACCGGACAAGGTTGATCGATAATAAACTGTTCTAATTTATGCTTAATTAACTCCGAACCGCCCTCATACTGCCGCTGTAATATCGGTAACACCCCTTTAAATTTCTTGCTTCGTTCCGAATCAGGGGTTTTCTTTTCTCCTTGTAAAATTATCTCCCGCTGTTCCTCTGTTAAATTTTGCCATTGCGTCTGCAACTCAAACCCGTAATCCTGTCCCAGAGCGTAAAGTAACTCTAAATAATAGGAATTATCCTTTTCTGACCAAGGTGCGATCGCCGCGTATACTGGTACTTCTGGATCGGGTACAACTAAATCCGGTGAAAATCTTTTTAATGTCCCGATTCCATGACAATTGGGACAAGCACCATAAGGAGAATTAAAGGAAAATAAGCGCGGCGATAATTCTTCCATTACCGCACCATGTTCTGGACAAGCGAAGTTTTCCGAGAAGACTAATTCTTGGTTCTTATCCCCCTTCTTTTCTTTAGGGGAGGTTTCTGCATCTGCAGATGGAGTATAGAGGATAACTGCTATTCCGTTAGACTGTTTTAAACACGTAGATAAAGAATCGACCAAACGCTCTTCAATGCCTGGTTTTTTAATTAAACGGTCTATAACAACTTCTATGGTATGAGTATATTTTTTATCTAATTCTATAGAGTCAGAAAGTTCTCGCACCTCGCCATCAATACGAACCCGGACAAAACCTTGAGAAGCCAGACTAGATAACAACTTGGCGTGAGTACCTTTTTTACCCCGTACCACCGGCGCGAGGATTTGGAACTTGGTACGTTCCGGTAGCTCCATAATTTTATCTACCATTTCATCAATGGTTTGGGGAGCAATAGAGCGATCGCATATCGGACAATGGGGTTCGCCAGCCCTACCAAACAACAGACGTAGGTAATCGTAAATTTCTGTTACAGTTCCGACAGTAGAACGTGGATTATGAGAAGTTGATTTTTGATCAATAGAAATAGCCGGACTTAAACCTTCAATGGACTCCACATCCGGCTTGTCCATTTGTCCCAAAAATTGCCGCGCATAGGAACTAAGGGACTCAACATAACGACGCTGCCCTTCAGCGAAGATGGTATCAAAAGCCAAAGAAGATTTACCAGAACCGGAAACGCCTGTAAAAACAATCAATTGGCGTGAAGGTATTTCTAAATCTACATTTTTTAAATTATGCTGCCTAGCACCGCGAATGCGGATTGTATTTTGATTATTAGTATTTTGATTATTAGAGTTAGGAAAGTGCCCGTTTAAGGATGCAGCTAACTTAGTTTCTGACATATCAGCAGGGTGTGATGGCGGCAAGGGACAATCCTTTATCATACTATTGTTACTGTTGTTATGGTAGAACAATAGTACTGAGATGGGGAATGGGAAATAATTAGGAGTTAAAAGGTACGAGTATTTGTTAACTTTTAATCATAATTTGACCTGCCCTAAATGACTGCGAGGATCAAAGGTACGTATATCTCGGATTTTTTGATAATATTCTCGTTCTTGGGGACTAATATCTTTAGGTGTAGCGATCGCAATTTTGACTAATTGATCGCTGCGATCGCCTTTTGGGTTGCGCCAACCTTTACCGCGTAACCGTAAGGATTGCCCTGCCCGCACTCCGGGTGGGAGTTTGACATCAACCATACCGTCTGGCGTTGGAACTCCAATTGTTGCTCCCAATACTGCTTCATCAGGAGTAATCTGTATTTCACATACCAAATTATCGTCATCAAATTTGAAAAACGGATGATTTGCAAGTTCAACTACCAGATATAAATCGCCACGACTTTGATTTAAAGGACTGATTGCCCCTTTTCCTCTGACTCGTAAACGACTACCGGGTTTTGCACCAGCAGGAATACGAACATCAATGGTTTCATTTCCTAAATTAAAACGCTTTTGTACGCCATTGAAAGCTTCACTATAAGTTAAAGAAATTGTGGCTTCGCTATCTTGAGCAGTAGTACTAGCCTTACCCATATCCTGAAAACCGCCAAAGTCATTAAAGCCACTGAAACCACTCCCACCATTAGTTGAAGTGCGGTAAGAATAACTTTGTCTTCCTCCACGATTTCCACCAGCAAAACGCCCTAATAATTCATTAATAAATTCATCAAAGCTAGTATACTGCCCGAAATCAAAGCCATTCATATCAACACCGCCAGCACCACCGGGGAAACCTTGTCCAACTTGTTTCCAATATTGACCGAATTGGTCGTACTTTTGACGCTTTTCGGAGTCTGATAATACTTCGTATGCTTCGTTAACTTCCTTAAAACGTGCCTCAGCTTCCTTATTACCTTGGTTTACATCAGGATGATATTTACGGGCTAATTTACGAAAAGCTTTTTTAATATCTTCTTGAGTCGCGCTTTTATTTACTCCCAAAATCTGATAATAATCTTTGAAGTCGGTTGCAGCCATCTACTAGCCTCCTTGCTTATATTTACTTTATATTTTTTCTATGTATTAATTGAGTCAATAAACTCCGTAAATTATAATTACGCCCATTGTGACTCTGATATCAAATTAGCAAATATAAAATAAATTTTAGGTGCGGTTCTTGCTAGTTGTGAACAGGGAAATTTCCGCACATTGACGGGCACCCTTAAAAGTTTTTGAGGTGATTGTTAATTTGAATACTTTCTTTTTGCAACAGACATGCTTATATAGGAAAAATCAAAAACAAAAAATCCTGAATAACAGGACTTACGCACTCTTAACCACAAATTAAATTTACAGGGGATATTACCTCTGCCTGCCTTCAAAATGAAGTCAAAAGCGCGTAAGTCCGATTGTTTGATCGTTATTAGTTGTTAGAAATTTGAGTGACATACTCACACACTTAAAAAAGTTGTAAGTGTGGGCTTCTCGGCGACTCCTGGTACCCCATCGAACATTAACCGAGCTTTATTAACGATACGGGATGCCCCTCCGCACCGGGTTTTATTGCAATTCATTTTTTTGCTTGTAGGCTGCATTTCTGCATTTAATTGGGTTACACCTACTTTATTGGTTATACCATAAACCTTGCCTCGATTATCATCTCACCGCCCACACTTTGTGTAAACGGGAGGCAACACAACCGAGAGTGCTAAATGATTGTTCCATCAGCAATCACCGCATTTTTAATTACTACTACAATACCATTGCGGATGTAAAAGCCTTCGTTTTCACGGTCAGCTTCTTGAACATTATCTTTATTGATAATTTGTACATCACAACCGATGTGAGCATTTTTATCAATAATTGCCCGGCGGATTGTACTGTTAGCTCCGATACCTAAATTCGCAGAACCATTGCTATAGTCAGACTGACGTTCGGCATAAGGCTGGTAAAAATCTGACCCCATAATTAAAGTATCTTCGATATTGCATCCAGATTCAACACGCGATCGCACTCCTAAAACCGAATTAACAATCCGGCAATCTTTGAGAATACAACCTTCACCAACAATGGATTGTGCTATTTGACAATTTAATAATTTAGAAGGAGGTAGATAACGAGAACGGGTGTAAATCGGCGCTTCTTCATCGTAGAAACTAAAAGGTGGTTGGGGTTGGTGAGTTAATGCCAGGTTTGAGTTGTAAAACGCTTCAATTGTCCCAATATCTTCCCAGTAGTCATCGAACAAGAAAGCTTGAACGCTGTATTTATCTAATGCACTAGGAAGAATTTCCTTACCAAAATCGGTTTCATCTTGTGATTGTTTTAGCAAGTTGAGTAAAACTTGTTTTTTAAAGACATAGATTCCCATTGAGGCAATGTATGGCTTTTCTTTGGCTTGTTCTGCATCCAAACCAAGTACGGTTGTATCAACAGCCATTTTCTTTAAAGCATCACCTTTAGGTTTTTCGCTGAAGCTCAAAACCTTACCATTATCGTCAATTTTTATTAAACCAAAGGCAGAAGCACCACTTTCGTCCATGGGAACCACTGATAAAGTCACATCAGCTCCAGTTTCTCGATGGCGTTGGACAAACTGACGATAATCCATGCGATAAAGGTGATCGCCGGATAAAATTAGATACTCATCTATATCCCATTCTTGAAAAAGCCATAGATATTGACGCACCGCATCGGCTGTACCTTGGAACCAACTGGAACTGCTGGGGGTTTTCTGTGGAGCAAGCACCTCTACGAAACCCTCAGTAAAACCAGCAAAGCTGTAAGTACGAGCAAGGTGACGGTTGAGTGAAGCCGAGTTGAACTGTGTCAAAACATAAATTTTAAATATTTCTGAATTTATACAGTTACTTACCGGAATATCGATTAAACGATATTTCCCAGCTAATGGCACTGCTGGTTTAGCACGGAACTTCGTTAACGGATAAAGACGGGTACCCGCACCACCACCAAGAATAATACCTAAAACTTTTTTCATTGAAATTTCTCCAAACTGCCAATCTGCTATCACTAATCAGTTTATGACTGTGTGTGGCAGCTCGCACAGGGGGAATCAAAGATTAAGCTAAGTTAATGAAAACACTATGGTTGTAGTAAAAAATAAAACTTTCAATAACTTGAGGATTATAGTCATGTATCAATTAACATTAAAAATCATCGACCAACTATAATCAAAGTATCCTAATCCTCGCTAACAAAACCCAATTCCCGAGAAAGCTTCAGAGAATGTATCCAAGGCTGCTCCGAAAGTTGAGAAATTGCATTTGGCGATAACGTTGCTGTATACACTTTTTTGCCATCAGTAATACCACTGACACCTAAACTTTCCAAAAGAGCAATTGCCGCAGAATCTAGAACTGATTCAGTATGAATAAAAACTACGAAACAAGGTTTTGATGGGTCATTAACTCGTTTAAGTGCCAGTATAAGGGCGTTATCTAGCTTACTAAAGTTCATAAACTGTTTAAACAAGGGACAAGTAATAGTCATCTTACTTATCCCATTTGAAGCCTATCAAGTATAGAATTAATTCCAATCCATCTTTATGTAGAGACGTTATATATAACGTCTCTACACAATTTTTGAAAAAACGAACCAGCCAAAACGGCTGGAAATGAACTACTACCTCTTTCCCCTTGTCCCCTTGTCCCCTTCCTTCCATCCCCTCATCGACCTTACCTAAATTTAAATATTTTTTGTATTAATTAAGCCAAATCCCCACTTGGGATCAAATTTTCCTTTTTGTTTTCCAGGAATAGAACAATTTTTGCAAAGCAGCTGTTTGATGGTTTCGGGGTTAAGTTTGGGGTTGCGCTGTAATAGTAGTGCCACTAAACCGGTTACGAAAGGCGTAGCCATACTAGTACCTGCTAATGCAACAAACTTGGAATTAATAATCATCGAGCGACTCAAATCGGCATCGCTAGAAAGGGCTGAAACTATCATCGCCCCTGGTGCAGCAACATCTGGCTTGGGAGCGCCATTTCTTAAAGGTCCTTCGCTGCTAAATTCTGAAATAGTATCTAACTCTAAACCCATTTCTTGCTCTTTGCCATCAATGTCAATATATTCAGCTTTTGATGTATAAGAAGCAACTGTAATCGCATTATCAGCACATCCGGGAGAACCAATTTTTACAGAATCAGCGATACTTTTACCTGTAACAAATACTGAATTAGCGTCATCTAAAGTCCAAACGTCTACACGAGTTTCTCTTGATGATGTGTTGCGTAACCGTAATTGCCACACACCGCCAGGTACGGGCTGATTAAATTCTCCTTTAGCAGTACCGCGAATTTGTACGAAGAAGTTATAATCCCCATTCATTGGATCTTTGCCCGGTGTTACTATTTCTACCCGTGCATCTGACAAATTGTATTCTCGTGCGGGATTATCCTTAGTAATAATTGGCTGGAAAGGGGTAACAAAACCGTTAGGACTCCGTACCGAAACTTCCAGTTCGGAATATCTAGAATACCAACCATTTAACCATACTATACCTACTTGATTTAATGGTGCAGAAAAATGCATGGTACCAAGTTCACCACTGTTAACAACGGTTTGACCGTGAATATTGTCGTTACCTTCGTTACCCGCAGCAGCACAAACAATCCTTCCTGGGCCAGTTTCAGCGTTAATAATTTTAGAGAGAGAATCACTACCATCATGACCATCGGCATGTCCCCCTAGACTCAGATTTACTACAGATGGAAGCCCCATTTCCCCGGCTACTCGGAAAATATAACGAACCCCATCGGCTATATGAGCATCCTGTAAATCAGTTTTGACAATTATTAATTCTGCTTCTGGCGCAACACCGCAAAACTTTGTGTCGGAACCGCCAGCAATACCGGCAACATGAGTACCGTGTCCGTCGGTATCAAGAGACATCGCCAAAAATTTCTCGGTTAATTCAGCGCCATATCCACCTTCTGTAACCCCCTTTCCCGATAATGTTTGATCCCAAATGCGTAAAATACGTCCCTCGAAAGCAGGGTGTTCTGAATCAATACCGCTATCTATAATACCGATGACTACACCTTTACCCTTTAGTTGGGAGTTTCTTTCCTGAAACTTTGGTAAAGCAACTTTCTCGGGTGCAATATCCATGCGCCAATGTAGTTTTCGCGATGGCTTGATACGCTCAATCGCTGGTTCTTCAGATAAACGGTCTAAACTCTCAATAGGTACAAAAGCTGTTCGTACTCGACCCCTATTTTGATTGATTTTAATACCATACTGTGTTAAGTGACTTAAGTCTGCTTGTTCGTCACAGTAAATAAAAATTACAGTACGAATCGGCTTCAAGGCACTTCTGGGAGAAATTATACCAAGGGATCGCCTATGAGTTGTTAATGCTTGGTTTCCTTCTCTGTGATAATCTTCATAAGCCAACAATATTCCAGGAGAAAGTTTTTCGTGTCTCATATTAACCTCTACTTAACTTGAAGTGCTGCAAAATTTTACCAGGATATGTAGGCTAAATTACATTTGAGAAAAGTATTTTTTTAATCTTTAATTGTTTTATGAATATATAGCTATATTTTTCTACGAATAAAAAATTTGCGTTGTAGCTGTATCTCGATGATTTGCTGGCAAAAAAAACTAAGTTTAATAAACCAAAGCCCAAAATTTGATCCCTTTGAGCTATAGTTGCATAATTTTAGAACTACAATAAGTAAGTCGGCACAAATAAACTCAACTATGTTACAGAATGCAAACCGACCTCAAAGTCTTATTACTACTTACTATTATCTACTCTCTTATCCGGCATTACTATTTTTTAACGCCACACTACTTGTATTAATATTATCTATAGGATTTAGGGCAAAGTTATCCTGGCATTTCCGTCCTAAAATCCATTTTTAATCCATTTTTTACATAGTTAAACTCGAAGACTATCCAGGCGGCTTAAATCAATATTTTGGGTGAAATCCTTATTTAAACAGCTTCCCTTGAGAGTTAGCTGACAAATAAAAGCCCAAGTTTTTCCGAAGGGCACGCGGAAAGTAAAACGTACTAAATTTAACTGACTATTTGCAAAAATTATAATCATATTTTCAAAGCAGCATCTAGGTTAATACTGCTTAATTTTTATTAAAAGAATTATTCAAACACAGACAACTATCTATTTGAAGTCGTGTACTTACGTATTTTCTCTATACTCACTAGTATAACTTATTTGCTAGACTTGATATTAACGATTGTAATTAACTTCTAAAGGGTCTGATTTATAATTTGACAAAAGTATAATCCTTAACCAAAAATCTGTCTGTTTAATATTTTCAATTATGCTTAATTTTTTAATACTAAGTTACTACAAATCCTCATTTGACTTAGGTAATCAAATTTGTAGCCTTTCAAGCATCATAGAACTGAATAAAATGTTGCAAATAGTTAATAAAAGTTAAAGTAAATATACTAAATTTAAGTTATCATAAGTGTCAACTTAATAGTGTTTTGAGTCGATGACAAAATTACTTGCAAGAAATCAAATATTGATTAAGAGCGAATCTGATTAATTATTGTAAAAATAAAAATAGAATTAAATAATTCAGTAGTTGCGAGTATGGTTATACAGGATATATAAGATAAATTGAGGATCAAAAATTTAAATCATTACAATTTATTTTTGCGATTATAACATTATATAATTAACACTGATATGTTTTTTGCCTTTCTGAATAAACCGAATATAATCATATAAATGTTAACTATTAATATTTAATTGAACGGTATAACAGACATAAAGTACCCAAAAAATTGCATGATATAAAAATAAAGGAGCTAAAATTAAAACCAAATTAAAATTAATTAACTGAAAATTTGATTTGATTGTTTCTAGATATAAAAATATCGAGGATTTACTACCACCAGAAAGTACCATGATGCTTCTAATGGTTGGTTTTCTTACCTGCTTGCGAGCTAAATTGGTTTGTTCGTATATGACAAAATATAATTTGCAAACACAAGTCAAGCTAAAAACGGTAAATCGACAATTTTTCTGTCCATTTGACCAAAATAAATTGCTGGCAAATAGCAAAGATGAAACGAAACAAGTTTCTCTTCTTGATAAAAAGATATTGTTCAAAACAGATAGTTCGGGAAAATGGACATTTCTGAATTCAATCTGGAATGAATTAACCGGATTCACTGTTGCAGAAAGCATTGGTAATAATTTTATTGATTACGTTCATCCTTGCGATTATCAACGCAATTTAGAATTATTTAAACAATTGAAAGCGCAATATATAGAAGAAAGCGTATACAAAACTCATTACAAAACATCAATTGGCGATGTTTGTCTTTTTAAAATTAGTGTGCGAATTTTGCTTGATAGCCAAGGGGAGATGGTTGGTACTTCTGGTAGTCTTGAACTTATTGATTTTGAAGAGCAACCAAAATACAACGAAAACCAGCATCATCAAAGAGAGAATCAAGATGATGAAGAAGTGATTAAGAAGAATAATCAAACCCTTATTGAAGCTCTTATTAATGTTGAAACTGCTTTGCATTCTTTTGATGGTAGCGATGAATGCTATAGCGAAATTCTGTCTATTTTAGGACTGGCTTATAAACCTAGCCGAGTTTACATATTTGAAAATTATCAATCTCAAAATGGTGATTTATTAACTAATCAGAAAGCTGAATGGTGCGATATCGGGATTATATCTAAATTTGATAAAAACATAAAACAAAACAAAGCAATTTTAGAATTGTTTCCTAATTTAGGACAGATATTAGGACGAGGTGAAGTTGCTTGGCGCAGGGTAAAAGAACTTTGTTTTGAAGAACAAAAGTTTTTTGAAGGGAGGGGAGTAGTTTCTGTCTTGCTTTTGCCTATTATTGTTAAAGGCGAATTTTTCGGATTTATCGGCTTAGATCACTGCGTAAGAGATAGAGTTTGGCAATCAAAAGAAATTGCAATTTTGCAAGCTACAGTATGGGCTATTTCTTTAGCTTACGAAAACTTATTAAGTAAAAAATTGCTATCTCAAACTATTAAAGAATATCAAAATATAAATTTAAAATTAGAAGAAAAAATTAATCAATGTACCATTGAATTGCAGAGGGAGATTAGAAAATGCCAATGTATAGAGAAAGAATTAGAAGAATCTCTTTCTTTGCAAAAAACAACATTAGAAACTACTGCTGACGGTATTTTATTTGTAGACAGTAAAGGTTGTATTGCTGGCTACAATCATAAGCTTGTAGAAATGTGGGGTATTCCTCAATCGCTAATGAATTCTGGTAATTATGCAAAAGTGCTGCAATTCGCAACAAATCAACTAAAAAACCCTGATGAATATATTATTTCTGTAAAAAAGCTACAAGCTTATCCCGATGCGGAAATTTATGACTTGATTGAATTTAAGGATGGTAGAATATACGAACGTTATTCTCAACCACAATATATTGGCAGTGAAATTGTGGGTAGAGTATGGAGTTTTCGTGATATCAGCGAACGTTTTCAAGCTGAAGCAACAATACGCCATCAAGCTTCACACGACCTTTTAACCAATTTACCCAATAGAATGCAGTTTAATCAAAAACTGCTGGAGTATTTAATAAAAGCGTCGCAGAATAACAATAAATTAGCCGTGTGTTTCTTGGATTTAGATAGATTTAAAACTATCAACGAGACTTTAGGCCATAGAATCGGTGATAAATTGTTACAAAGCGTTGCTCAACGTTTAAATAAATATCTGCCTTCGAGGAATATAATCTCTCGTTGGGGGGGTGATGAATTTACTTTGCTGTTATCTGAAATCAACAGTACCCAAGAGGCTGCTAATGCTGCTGAAGATATTTTAACTGCTTTAAAACCAGGATTTTTGATAGATAATCATCTTTTACATATCAGCGCCAGCGTTGGAATTGCTGTTTATCCCAACCACGGAAAAGATGGAGAAACCTTAATTAAAAACGCCGACGCTGCATTAAATTACGCCAAATTACAAGGAAGAAACCACTTTCAAATTTATAATTCGGCAATTAATTCTCAAGCTTCAGAATTGCTTAGTTTAGAAAACAATTTGCATTATGCTTTGGAGCGAAATGAATTTCGGTTATATTACCAACCTCAAGTTGATATTACTACAGGTGAGATTTGTAAATTTGAAGCTTTATTACGCTGGCAACATCCAAAATTAGGATTGATTTCTCCTAGTAAATTTATTCCCCTTGCCGAAGAAACTGGATTAATTATACCTATTAGCGAATGGGTTTTAAAAACGGCTTGCGCTCAAAATAAAATTTGGCAAAATATTCTAGAATCAACATCTGTGGGTGTAGCTGTTAACTTATCTGCAAGACAATTTCAGCAACCTGACTTAGTTGATACGGTACGGCGCGTATTAACGGAAACTAATTTATCTCCTCAATATTTAGAGTTGGAAATTACTGAAAGTGCTGCAATGCAAAATGTTGATTTTAGTAAAGACATTTTAACTGAGTTGTATGATATGGGTGTTTCCATATCTATAGATGATTTTGGAACTGGATACTGTTCGTTTAATTATCTCAAACAGTTTCCCATTCACTGTTTGAAAATTGATCGGTCTTTTGTACGAGATTTAACTAATGATACCAACGATGCAGCTATTATTAAAGCAATGATAGCTTTAGCACATGGACTGAATCTCTCTGTTGTTGCTGAAGGTGTAGAAACCGAGGAACAATGGAATTTATTAAGAATTTTGGAATGTGAATTAATGCAGGGAAATCTTTTTAGCCCTGCTGTTTCCTCCCAAGAAGCTACAGAATTATTACTAAAGTCTAAATACCGATTGATTAATACATCTGTTTTGGTTGCTTAGATTGAGGAGTGAGTAGTTTAAGGATTGAAATTTTTTCTCCCTATCTCCCCATCTCCCCATAAGAGAGATTCTAGAAATAATCTACCCTTGCATCAAAACCGCGATCGCGCATAAGATCGGATTGTCTTTGTGCTTCACTACGCTCGTTATACTCTCCGGCGTTGACAAAATCTCCTAATCTGGATTTATCAATTCGAGCTGTAGGTACGTACTCAAGTACTTGATTGATAATATCTCGATTTCGCAAAGGTATAACTACTACATAACGCTTTTCCCGAGAAATCCGTAATCCCAGTCTTCTCCAGGTTTGTTCGTCTACAATGCCAGTTTCGCGTAATCTTTCAAATCGCTGGAATGCAAGCACAGCGTTTCTTGTCAAAGTACCAAAATAACCTGTGGGTATAACTGTTAACAAACCTCTTTGCCGTAAAACCTCTTGCAGTTGTTTCACTCTTTGATTCTCATCACCGAATTGAAGCGGTATAAAATCGGAACTTCCTCCTCTACCTGTTTGGGAATTTCTCCATTCTCTATCTATTGTTTGAGAAGTACGCCAATCTACAGTTCCAGTCACGGGTAGACCATAAGCTTGCTGAAATCGCGCCACTGCCTCTTGAGTGGAGCGATCAAAAAAGCTCGTGGCATTACCGTAAAAGTAACCCAACTCCTTTAATTTTTGTTGTAAAGTTGTGACTCGGGGACCTGTGCTACCAATTCTTAGATTATCAGGTTGAGAAGGGGATCGATCAATCATCGCCAGCCAGGTACGTGAATCTACTTCTCCAGTAACGCGGAGGCGATATGCTTGTTGAAATCTGGACACAGCGTTTCTTGTCAAAGTACCAAAATAGCCGGTAGGATTCCCATCAAAATACCTTAAATCTTTTAATCTTTGTTGTATACGTGTTACCCAATCGCCCCTACAACCAATAGTAATTATCTCTCTGTTGAGATCGCAAAAACCGCGATCGACCCGATCAATAGGATTTGGTTGAGGAATAGGTTGTCTAATTCGTTCAAGCCCTATACCTATTGCTTCTCTAGTACGAGGCCCCACAACACCAATGGGATCTATCCCATTTTGTCGTTGAAATCTAATTACCGCATTTCTAGTTAAATCCCGAAATCTGCCTGTAATCGGACCGCTATAAACGCCCAATTGTCTTAAATTGCGTTGTAATCTTCTTACTGCTGGACCATCACAACCATATCTTAATCCCCGCTGACAATTGGGTTTACTAGCACTTCTACCTCTAGGACACCTGCGTTGCAATGCACGTCGGGTTTTTGGTCCAACTTTCCCGATAGCAGATATTCCATTGGCTCGCTGAAATCTTCTCACAGCAGCTTCAGTCATCGATGCGAAATTGCCGTTTACCGGACCTTTGAAATAACCCAACCTTTTCAAACAACTCTGAAGATTCCTGACTTGAGAATTATTATCTCCCCTCTGTAAAGCTAAAGCTTCGTTATAGCTTCCTAGCATTGTCAGAGTTGTTACAACAGATATCAAAGGTAAAGCAAGCCTGCTACTATTAAACATTTTTCTACAAATATGGGTCAATAACTTGAAATCAACTTTTACCGAACCCGATCCTTGGAGGGTGCTTCCTCTACTAAATCTTGGCGATCGCAACCAATTTTTTGATGGTTTTTTAAGTTTTTAAGATGAAAAAATTCCCTGTGATGATATTAACTTGACAGCAAGATTTTTTGTAGTTAATATGAGTAGTTTTTGACAAACTACTATAGCTGACGATTATTTACAAGATGCTTTCGCGCTCAAGTAAGCCTAGGTAAATGCAAAATTTTTAACTACCATTACTAGCTATATGTTTCTAAGATGCTACGCCTTCTATCAATCTCAACTGCAATCAAACATTTACAGTTTAACTATTTGCGGAATCCTCAAATACATATGCAATTAAACATTGATACATCTGGGATTTGATGCACCCATACAAAATATACCAGATATTAGGGTTTATTACATGACAAATTAAATAAAAAAATGCGTATTTTTATGAATAGTTAATGTATTGATTATACATTATCTTGTTTTTTAATCTGGAAGTAGATAATATTTTCTTAATTTTTTAAGGGATGATGTATTAATTCCAAATTAAGGATGGGTAAAAAAAATTGATAATAGTATTTTTTTCAGGACTTACGCCGTCATCAAGGAATAATGGTGATTATTTCCATGGCGGCGTAATATATTTAGAGGTTGGAATTGCTTTCCTACTCTTAATTTCAGTGGCAATGACAATTTTTGATTGCCTAAGTCCTGTTTTAATTTTATTTTTTTGATTTGAATCGTTAATCGAACAAGAAGCATTGCATTAACCAGGAACAAGCTATATTTACAGCTTGTTTACTTTGCACAAATTTTAAATTGGATAGTCAATTTTATGCTAAAATCAACAAGTTTATTCTGCTACTTTTTTAGTGTTACCTGCCTTTACCCAAGCTTCTTTTCCGCTGCTTTCAATACGAATTTTTTGCCAAGTTTTATTAGGGCTTAATTGCAAAACTATAACTTTTGCATTAAAGCCAATTCCACCAAGACGTTGTCCATTAATGTTTGGTTCCGCTCTTAAAATTAAACCTTGGGGCCAAGTAACTTTAGCCCGGTAAGCACCTGGTGGTAGTGGCTTTTCTGATGATTTTTCAGATGATTTTTTATCGTTCGGTTTTGTTTTTAGAGTAGTTTTTAGCAGAGAACTAGCAGCAGTTACTTGGCCGGGTGTAGGAGTTTTCGCCGCTTGGGCTTTCACAGAGGCTTTGTCATTAGAAAAAATAGGTTTTGGAGGATTCATAGAAGTTCGGTTCATGAAATAGATTGCAAGTGCTGCACCGCCACCCACCAAAATCGCCATCGCTAATAAAACACCAAGTATTACCTTGAGTATGTTTGATAACATAATAACTACCTCTTGCCAAAATTTAGGGACTAAAAGTTATGAGTGAGAAATTATAACTCTTAAAATATCAAATCCTCAATCATTATTGCATTTGCTCTTAAATGGGGTAAGTTTAACAAACACATTGGGTAATAGGATACGCCCCCATTCCTGGCTTAAACGGCTTCATCTTAGGATGATTGGCCATGGGAGAAGGAATTGAGATTTTTCCGCCGTCAATATTCCCCGCGCTTTGTACGGGCAGGATGCCCGTACCACAAGAACTTTATTCTATCTAATACAATTTCTTTATAAAAATGCGCCGCAATTGTGCTACCATTCGCTTGCCTTTGTAAAGGTAGCTCCACGCTTAGATAGAGTACGGGCAGGATGCCCGTACCACAATAACTGTATTGATAAAGCCGCCCTTACCGCTATATCTAAAAAACCTGCTTTTGATAAAGCGGAACAGTTCTCAATTAAAATACTTGTACAAGATTACAGTTTATCTTTAGGTATTACTCGCACATCAAAACCGCGATCGCGCAAGAAAAATTGAGAAAATTGTTTTGCGCCTTTGAGGTTGTCAAACTCTGCAGTTTGAACAAATTTGCCTAGTTTTGTATCGCGGATAAAGGCATCGGGTACGAAACGACGTACTTCATCTAAAGTGTATGGACTAGTTACAGGTACAAGTACAAAGTATCTTTGTTCAATTGGCTTTTCTATTGCTTTCTCTAATGCTTTCCAGGTTTGTGGATCTACGATTCCGTAGGGGGGTAATTCATTTTTAAGCTGGAATTTTTTCACGGCTTCCCAAGTCATTTTTCCAAAGTAACTTGTGGGATAACCCTTGAAATAACCCAACTTCCGCAACATTTTTTGTAGTTTGATGACGCACTTGCCTTTGTCACCTCGTTGAAGAAGGGGTTTATCGCATTTACTGCGCTTCTCGGGTAATGGTTGTTTATAAGGGTTCTCAATTTTTTGCCAAGTTTGCGGCCCTACAACGCCATCAGAAAACAGTCCTTTGTCTCCCTGAAATCTTTTTACGGCTTCCACAGTGTTGGAATCATAATAGCCGTTAGGATTGGATTTGAAATAACCCCAATGGCGTAATCTAGTTTGCAGGTATGCTACATAAGGACCTTTATCTCCAGATTTAAGATTGGGACATTTACCGTTGCTGCAAGAACCAACTGTAAAAGGTAATGCTTCTGACGGGACTTTTTCAATTGATAATTGTTTAATTGCCTTATCAATTGCTTGTTGAGTTTTCACACCAACAAAACCATCAACAGTTAGTCCCTTATCTTTTTGAAATCGAACTACAGCATCTCTGGTAAGTGGACCAAAATAACCATTCAAGTTACCTTTAAAGTAGTTCAATTGCTGCAAACGTTTTTGTAACGATATAACTTCGGCTCCTCTGGAACCTAAACCAAGAATTGAATCTTTACTACTAACATTTCTATTACTAGCTGTTTTTAAACTGTGTTTAATTGCGGCTAAAGTTTTTGGTCCGGCAATTCCATCAGCAATTAAATTTTTGTCTTTCTGAAATCTAATCACAGCATCTTTGGTAACAGGACCAAAATAACCAGCAGGATCGCCAACAAAGTATTTCAACTGTTTTAAATCTTGCTGAAGTTTTTTCACAGCTTGATTGCGACTACCAAGTTGAAGTACACCTGTTTGCTTAGTTGTAGATTTTGAAGTTGAACATTTAGATTCTAGAGCTTGTTTTGTATTATTACCTACAAGACCATCAGCTGTTAGTTTATTATCTTTTTGAAACTTAATTACAGCATTCTTGGTTGTCAAACCGTAATAACCAGTTTCTGAAGATTTTAAGTAACCTAATTGTTTCAAGCATTTTTGAATTGCTGTAACTTCAGGACCTTTATTTCCGTATTTCTGTAATGCTAAAGCTTGTCCAATAGTACTTAAAAAGAATAAAGTTAGCGCCACAGATAAAAGACGCATAGCAGCAAAACTAGACAGTTTTTTTCTATTAAATCCGGCAAAAATATTGAAAGGAACAATCTCGGTACTTTCGGGTGCTTCATAGATTGAAGCAGCGTGAATATAACCAATGTTTTCCATATTTAAGTTCAACTGTGAGGGTAGATTAGTTATTTACGAAGCAACGAACGAACAGCGTAGCCAGCGTTAAGCAATCATCCCTGATGTATTTAGTTGTGAATCAAATTACTCCCGGCTTGAGTATTTTCCCTATGTCATTTCGATCCAGAACCCAAAAATAAATTATCCTGCTGTTTTACGTGGCGGGACAATTTATAGCATATATGTTTGTAGTAGCGCTCTCTTCGCCAAATTTTTTTATGACACTAAAGCGCTACAATTTCGGCTTACAATAGGTGTTATATCGGACATGATATTAGCTAATACTTAGGTAAATGTAATTGATAATTGATAATTGATAATTGATAATTCATAATTTAGGCAGGGCGGCCCCTTTAACTCCGCAAGTTTAAATTAATTTCCATCGGATTTGGGGGCTTTAAACCAAAATGTATGAATTACTAATTACTAATTACTAATTAATTCGGTAACACCCAGTTTCTAACATAATAGATACCTAAGTATTATTCACGAGAGTAATTGCAACTAATGATTTCAATTGCCATTTAAGGCAAAACCACAGTATGTTACTACAAAAAACTTATGTAGTTATGACAAAATTTCCACTTTGTAAAGTATGAAATTTTACTTATATTATAACAGCGGCCATAATTTTTTTTGTGACATTTATTACTTGTTTTTTAATTTATTTTTTAATTTATTTTTAATTTTATTTTTTAATTTATTTTTAATTTTTTTGAAATTTATTTTTTACATTTATTTTTTAAATTTAATTTTCAATGCCAGCAGAGAAAGCAAAGGTACTATTTTTCCCTTTGCCTCCTGGGTTTCCTCCGTTTTTTTACCTACTTCAACTGTTGTTGAATTCTGTCGTTCAAAGGATTATGTTTAGATGCAAGACGCGCCCTTCCCGAAGCTGCCCATTGACGTAGTTGCTCAATTTTTTCTTGAGCAGTTCGCGCCAAAGGTATGATTTGACTGGCGGCTTCTAAAATATCCTCTGTAATAAAATCGCGGTTTTGGCTAAAGCCGATGTGCATGGCTTCAATTAATGTTTGTTCGATTTCTGCACCGGAAAAATCGGGTGTTTCATAGGCTAATCTTTCCATGTCGTAGTCTTTGATATTATGGGGACGCAATCGTGATAAATGCACGTTGAAAATGGCTTTTCTTTCTTCTTGGATAGGTAAACCAACGAAGAATATTTCATCAAATCGACCTTTACGCAACAATTCCGGCGGTAATTCTTGAATATCGTTGGCGGTAGCGACTACAAATACGGGTGAGGTTTTTTCTGCCATCCAAGTAATAAATGTACCAAATACTCGGCTGGTAGTTCCACCGTCGCCTTTGCTACCAAGTCCGGAAAAGGCTTTATCAATTTCATCTATCCACAAAATACAAGGGGCGAGGGCTTCAGATACCTGTATCATTTGACGGGTGCGGGATTCCGATTCACCGACTAAGCCGCCAAATAATCTTCCCACATCTAAACGGAGTAAAGGTAAATGCCAATGATGAGCGATCGCTTTTGCAGTTAATGATTTACCAGTGCCTTGAATTCCTACTAACAGCAAACCACGAGGATGAGGTAAACCGTATTGTCTAGCTCTTTCGCTGAAGGCACCACCCCGACGTAATAACCAATCTTTGAGATTATCTAATCCGCCAATATCGGAAATTTGTTCTGTGGCGGGGATAAAATCGAGGATTTGGGTTTGACGGATGGTTTGGCGCTTTTCTTGTAAAACTAATTCTACGTCTTCCGATTGTAATTCTCCTTTGTCGGCGATCGCTCTTGACAAAACGCGGCGAATGCGTTCCATACTCAAGCCTTGAGCGGAACGAACTAGTTCATTCAAAACCCTCTCAGGGAGAGAATTATTAGTAGCGGCTAAAAGTCTTTCAATTTCGGTTTGAATTTCTATAGCGCTAGGTAAAGCGAATTCAACAACTGTCAAAACTTCTGTTAAATCGTCGGGAATTGCAACACGTGGGGAAAGTATGACAATATTTTTTGGTTGCGATTTTAATAAACGTGCTAGATTACGGAGTTTACGAGAAATCGCCACATCATCTAAAAATCGATGAAAATCTCGGAGAATCAAGACAGTGGGTGCTCCTGGGTGGAGCTTTTCCACAAATTCTAGGGCTTGTAGGGGGTTGCGTTTTCCAAAACCGGCATCCGACGGATTACCTTGATAACCGTCTACAAAATCCCAAGTGTAGACTTGACGATTACCTTGGTTGGCGGCTTCTTCCCGAATTACGGCTTCTAAACGCTCTTCTTCGAGAGTGGGAATGTAAATTAAGGAGTAGCGAGCGCGCAGTAGTAGTTTAAACTCTTCGCGGAATGTCATAGTTGTTTTTTAGTAGTTTATTTTATTTTCCGGTTTTTATTGCCTTTGGTAACTAAAAATAATTAACCGTGAAGACGCAGAGGGCGCAGAAGTTTAAAAATGTTCTCTTGACATGGAGTATCGGTAGCAATGTCAAGGGTAACCCAGCCAAATGATTGACTTCTTATTAAAAAAGTTCTCAGCTAAAAATTTACAGATATTGTTAAACATTCCCTGATTTTATCAGGCAATATTGACTTGTTTATTTATAGAAATTTAGATAAAACAGGTAGGAATAATTTTTCTTTTTTACGGTATATTTTTTGTAGTTATAAACACTTTGTATATTGAAAACTAATTTAAAATTTTACTACCGGAATTTAGATATCATTTTATGTAGATTGTTATATGTAATTGCGATCGCGCCCTTGTGGTAACTATTCAAATAAGTTGATTTTCCTAGGTCTTTTGGTAAATTTATTCCTAAATAAAGTGACCTAGATAACGCTTATTTATAAGTTGTGAAGGTAATTTATTACTATGGGCGAAAATGTAGCTTTATTACTAGAAATTACTATAGTTTACAGAATAAAATAATACATCTACGCATGAGGTAGATTAGCGCTAATGTACCCAACCCCAGAACAACTTGCAGCGGACGAAACTACTCCACCCGATAAGCTTAGGGTTCTTGCTTATGAAAGTGTAGAACTGGGAAGGTTAGTGGCAACAAATCCCAGTGCGGAACCAGAGTTATTGCGGGAGTTGGCATCGAGTCAAGATAAGGCTACCCGGGAAGGTGTGACGACAAATCCCAATACGCCAACTGATGTACTGCTTAAATTGGCGGGGGATTTTCCTCGGCAATTTTTCTCAAATCCGGTATTATCCCTATTGATGCTGGAAAATCCGAATTTAGCTACAGATATATCATACTGGTCTTTGTTAAAGCTGTTAAAACAGGATGATGTGCCGGAGTGGTTTTTGGCTTGTGCTGCAATGCATTCCAATTCGTTGGTATTGGAAGCTGTAGCCAAACACAAACAAGCTTCCGAAAAAGTTTTAGAACAGTTAGCAATTAAGAGTAGGTACGATCCAGAATTGGGTTTATGTATTGCACAACGCAAAGATGTATCCCAAAGGGTTTTAGAGAAACTGGCGGAACATGGTGCGGGTTCGGTTCGCTTGTATCTTGCTACATACCCGAAAATTCCTGTAAGGGTTTTGGAAATTTTAGTCGAAAATCCAGAGCCAAATTGGAATTTAAGAGTAGCTATTGAAACAAGTATTGCCAAAAATCCCAATACGCCGCTAAATGTTCTTGAAGCATTGATTAAGGTACCCTATACCAAAGTCAAAAATGCGATCGCCAAACGTTCTGACTTGCCCAAGCATTTGATAATCGAACTGGCAATGGATTATCGGGTGCATACGATGAATTTTCTACCCCAGAATCCTCAGATCCCCAGCAATTGGTTGGAGGAAATGGCAGAACACGAAAATGAACGGGTGCGTCAAATGGTTGCAAGGCATCCCAATACACCAGTACATTTACTAGTGCAAGCGGCAAAAGATTTAGAACTGCGTCAATTTGTTGCCGAAAACCCGAGTACTCCTCCAGAAGTTCTCGAAGAATTGGCAATGGATAGCCGGGGAGATATACAAGCAGCTGTAGCTAGGAATCCTAATACTCCTGGTTACGTATTGGAAATATTAGGTGGCACTCCGTTTCATGACTTGTTGTTAGCACGTCATCCTAATACTCCAGAATCAACCTTACAAAAAGTGCTTTGGCGTTTGGCATTAGATGAACGTTTATCGGTTCGGAAATATGTAGCCCAGCACGAACACACACCAGTGTCGATTTTAACTCAGTGGGCGAAACATTCACCGGAACTTCGTCCCTGGATTGCCTTAAATGTTCGTACTCCATCGGCGATTTTAGAGGATCTTGCCAAAGATACATCAAAAGATGTGCGTTATGGTGTGGCAAAAAATATTAATACCCCTCCTCACGTTTTAGAAAAGCTGGCTGAGGATTGGCGATTGGAAGTGCGTCAGGCTGTAGCTAGTAACCCTAACACACCTGGAGATATGCTGGAGATGCTAATTAAAGATTGGCATTTGCGTTCATTTATTGCTCAAAACCCTAACACTCCAGCTACGGCATTAGAGCAACTCACGCAATTTTTCCGATACGACTGGCATATAGTACAGCATCCCAACACACCATACACATTGCGCCAGAGGTTATTAGAAGAATTTTCTACCAGCGTTGTGGAAACAGAAAGATTATTTGTAGCAAGACATGCAGAAACACCTGTAGAAATTTTAGAACACCTAGCCGAAGATGAAGATCCAGTTGTTTCTAAAGCTGCAAAACGTTCGTTGAAAAAACGAAGGGGAAGTTGATGGGGAGATGGGGAGATAGGTGAGAACAAATTTCAAACCTTAAACTCCTCACTCCTAATACTCCTCACTCCTAACTAATCTAAAATCTAAAATCCAAAATCCTATGACTCCTAGCGAACTCAAAGTATTTTTAGACCAGCTTATCCGTAATAATATTCAAATCAGTACGATGATTTGGGGACCTCCCGGTATTGGTAAATCTAGTATTGTTGGTCAATTAGCACAAGAAACGGATATTGATTTCGTTGATGTTAGGTTGTCTCAGTTAGCACCTACTGACCTACGGGGTTTACCGGTTGCTGAAAGCGGTATTTCTAAGTGGTTTCCACCGGAATTTCTGCCACGTAAGGGTAAAGGTATATTGTTCCTTGATGAGTTAAATATGGCTCCTCCGGCAATGCAGGGAGTCGCACAACAGTTAATTTTAGACCGCTGTGTAGGTTCCTACGAAGTCCCAGATGGTTGGTTTGTATGGGCAGCAGGGAACCGCAAAGAAGATCGTGCTGCTGTATTTGATATGCCTTCCCCTTTAGCCAACAGATTTTTGCATCTAGAAGTACAAGCGGATTTTGAAAGTTTCAAGGCTTATGCTTTAGAAAAAGGTGTACACGAGCAGATCATTGCTTTTCTCTCCTTCCGTACCACTTTATTACATAAAATAGACCCCCAGCAACCGGCTTGGCCTTCTCCTCGCTCTTGGGTTATGGCTAGTGCATTACATACTACCGGATTAGACATTAATCCCGCAGTAGGTACGGCTGCCGCTACTGAATTCGCTTCATACATTTCAATGTACGAGAATCTACCTAATTTAATTGCGATTTTGGATGGAAAAGGGGAAACCATTCAATTTCCCAAAGAACCCAGTGTCAGATATGCAACGGTAATTGGATTAACAGTACGGGCTGAGAATGCCAACCAAGCACTAAATGCCTTCAACTGGTTAAATCGAGTTGCGTCAAACGAATGGGTAAGACTTTTCGCCGTAGATTTATCGCGAGTTATGGAAAGTAAAGGTAAGCGAGGAGTTTTAGCAAATTTATTAAGTAAAGAACCTGAATTTAATAAATTATTGCAAGATTACCTAGAATCTCAAAAATAGTTAGTTGTTAGTTGTTAGTTGTTAGTTGTTAGTTGTTAGTTGTTAGTTGATATTTTATCTACTAACTCCTAACTTCTTACTTCTTACTTCTTACTTCTTACTCCTAACTTCTTACTTCTTGCTTCTTACTTATTACTTCTTACTTATTACTTATTACTTCTTACTTCTTACTTCTTACTTCTTACTTCTTACTTATTACTCCTTACTCCTAAATTTTAACCACTAATTAGTATAAAATGACTGAAGAAATTCAAAAAAGCATCAGCGCTTCTTTGTTGCGTTTGCAAACTAAATCACCTTTTTTTGCAACCCTGGCAATGTTTGCCCGTTTTGTTCCTACAGAGAAATTAGCAACTGCTGCTACTGATGGTAAAGATATTTTCTATAATGCAGAATTTTTATTATCTTTACCTGCAAAACAACTTGATGGTGTCTTGCTACACGAAGTTTTACACGCGGCGTTGCTTCATGTACCCCGTCGGGGTGTGCGGGATGCTCAGTTGTGGAATATTGCCGCTGATATCGTTATCAACGGTATGATTACTGCTCATGGTTTTGAATTACCCGAAGGAACTTTAAGAGATGCTAATTTAGAACATTTAAGCGTTGAGGAAGTTTATGAAATCCTGCTTCAAGATGCTGATAATGCACCACAATTAACTAACCCCGATTTACTTGATAGCCCACCGGAAGATGCTGGTGGTTCCCAAGGGGAAGGTAATCAAGGAGACACTCACGAAGGCGGAGAAAAAGAAGGAAAAGGAGATAGTTCCTCCACTCCCACAAACCAAAGTGGCGATAGTATGTCTCAAGCCAAAAAAGCTGCAATGGAAGCCCATTGGCGAAATGCAATGCAGCAAGCTGCAACTGTTGCTCGTACCGCGAATAAGGGTAATTTTGGCGGAGGTATTGAACGAGAGTTGGAAAGTTTAAATTCTGCTCAAATTGATTGGCGCTCTTACCTATGGCGATATTTAGTACAAACCCCTACTGATTTTTCCGGATTCGATCGCCGTTTTATCGGACGCAGGATGTATCTAGAAAGTTTACAAGGGGAATCCATTCGAGTTTATTTAGCTTTGGATACTAGCGGCTCGATTGATACAAAGCTACTAGGTTTATTTTTCTCCGAAGTGCAGGGTATTTTAAGTTCTTACCCTCACATTAAATGTGAGTTTTATTACGTTGATGCCGAAGTTTACGGCCCTTACGAAATCAATACGGATTCTATGCCGCCAAAACCTCAAGGTGGTGGCGGTACATCTTTTGTACCTTTCTTTGATAAGGTTGCTAAAAGATGGGATGGACAAACTCAAGGAGTATGTGTTTATTTAACAGATGGTTATGGTACTTTCCCTGATACAGCACCCGAATTACCTGTGTTGTGGGTAGTTACTCCTGGTGGTTTGGCATTAGAGGAATTCCCCTTTGGAGAAGCAGTGCGGTTATTATCTGTTTAAAAAATAATTAATGGCGAATCGCGCTTTGTAGAGACGCGAAACTATGAGCGTCTCTACAATGGTTTTTGGTTGTAGAATGAATAATTTAGAATAATTTAAATAAATACAAATATATTTTGCAGTAATCCAAATTTTATAAAAACAGAAAAACAATCACAAATTTTGTGTTATTAACTCTTCAAGTAAACCACTAACAATCATATTTAAATTGAGAGTGTAATCAATATGTCTAAATGTCTCTTCTAAGGGACGTAAAGTTCTTTTCCACCCCAAACCGTCAGTTACCCAAATAAATTTATGTCCTTGGCTGGATATAAAATCAAATAAAGTTTTATACTCTCTTGCGGTAGCATTTAATTTAGAACCGCCTCCACCATAAAAATTAGCTTTGATCAAGTAAAGATTATTATTTTTTTTCACAGCAAAATCAAAACGCGGACTCGATTTTTCTACTTTAACATCAATTTTCCATTGTTTTTTTATTTTTTCAGAAGTTGCTTGGGCAATAAATACAAAATTATTTTCTTGACATAATCTAGTAATTAAACTTTCTACAATAGTCTCCATTGTTGTTCCACCACGATTTTTTCTACCGTTTGTGTCCAAACCAACTTCGATACCTAATACATAATCTGGAATACTTTTAAGGGTTTTATTTTTGAATAACTCTAATATGCCGGTATTCCTGGTAAATTCTACAATATCATCTATTTCTGTCGAAGATAAAATTTTATTGTTGTTAATTTTGTTTTTAAAATTAAATGTTTTATATTGAAAATTATTATTATTGTAATCTGTCAATATCTGAAAGTTAGTAGTACGGCAGGCAATTAAAATAGGAATAACCTTGATTATTTGCGGTGATTGTTGTAATAACAGACGAAATTCATTTTCTATATCTTCTTTGCCAATTAAATAATTTAATGTGTTTAAATGAATTTCTATCGCTCGAAATTTTTCTAGCACTTTTTGCCAATTTACAAAATAATTCCATAAAGTAATCGAATTTGTTAACGTATCTTGAAAATACTGAAATACTTCTGATTCATCAGAACAATTTAAGTATCTTTGAAATAAATAATTAAATTTCATAGTAGATGCACGTAATTGAGAGCATCCCACATTTTAACAAATAATTATCTAAAATAAAGAAGCCTCCCGAAGGTAGGCTTGGTTTATGTAATAATTCCAGACTTTACTCTGTTGATGCAGCCTGGGTTTTGGTTTTACCTAAATTAGGATACTCCTAGTTTACTTGTATCGAATAATTCATAATTAATAATTCATTAATTTGGCTGCGTTTTGAAGAATTACTATTTATGAACCGGGAAGCTTTTACTTTTTCTATAGGATAACCACTATAAAGTTTTTCAAAAAAATCATCGTCAATATTATGATTTTTGGGATCGGAATTACTCATAAGAATAAACGCATTCTTTTTATCTAATTTTTTAAAAAATTGATGTAATCTTAATTGTTGATAATCATCAAATGTTTGATGAGAATAAGAAGTAAAATTAGATGTTTTACTAATAGGTCTATAAGGCGGATCAAAATATACCAAAGTATTGCGATCGACAAAATCTTCACATTTACTAAAATCTCCTTGGATAATCTCTGTTCTTTGCAGAATATTCGCAATTACTTTTAAGTTTTCTGGATTACATAAAGAGGGTTTTTTATATTTGCCCACAGGAACATTAAATTCTCCTTTTGAATTAACTCGAAATAATCCGTTGAAACAAGTTTTATTTAAAAATATCATCTGTGCCGTTCTCTCTATCCAGAACTCATGATATTTAACTAAATCAATCTGATTTCTTTGATAATTAAAATTGTTTCTAATATGATAAAAATATTTAGACCTTTCATTTTGATTTAAAGATAAATATTTAGTTTCAAAATCTAATAATAATTCAATTAATTCCTCTACATTATATTGAATAGTTTTATATGCTAAAACTAAATCAGTATTTATGTCCGATATAAATAGTTGTTTTATTTGATAATTGTGTGCCAACCAAAAAAATAGTGCGCCTCCCCCTATAAATGGCTCTACATATTTTTTTATTGAACCATTATTTAATTCCTTTGGTAAAAATTGACTTATTTGTTTGATTAATTGAGTTTTACCACCAGCCCACTTCAAAAAAGGCTTCGGTGCTATCGAAGAATCAAACACATTTGCAACAGTCGAAACCATTAACTACACCTAGACAAATATCACTATATTTTTAGCTCATGAATACCATTAAGCTTAAAACAATTCAATTTAAATTTTTTTTAATAAAACTTGTTCAAGGGTTAATGGTTATACAGCCCAGTTTAATGTTTTCGATTAAGTTTTGTAACTTTCGTCGATGTAACCTGATAGCTGATTATATGGGATTAGATGATACTGAAGCTAGAAATAACTTCGGATAATTGCCAATTTAGTTACCTCGATCTGAAATTATTGATCAAAACTGGGAATCAATGGCATTACTAGGAGTGCCCGATGTTAGGGAAAGCAAACAAGTTTGTATTTTCTTTTATAAAAAAAAATTGTTTTAGTTGACTCAATTACTATTAATCCGTAATTCCAGATAAAATATTGAGGAAATTATTATAGTACAAAATCATTAATAATCTAGGTACATACCCTGATGTCTTATACTGCTTATGTTTCCACAAAAAATGCTGATTCTCTTAGTGTTCGTAATGCACCATTAGGAGATAAAATTGATTTCCTAAGCAATGGTAGTGAAGTCACGGTACGAGGAGAATCTGTTGCTAAAGGAGACTGGAATTGGGTAGAAATTGGTGACAATCGTTGGGTAGCATCGGAGTTTTTGACAACGATTAAAAATACAAAAGTAATAGCTACTCGCTCCCAAGAAACTATTGCAGGTGGATTGAGAGTATATAAAACTCGATTAGTCGATCGCAGTGGTAATGTTGTAGACAGAGTCAGACTTATTTGCGGTAGAATCAACAAGCAAACTCCTTCTCATACCCCCGATTCTCAAACTCCTCCGCCTTTTGGAATTTACACTTTTGATACTCCTGGATGGGTATATGAAGGAGAAGATTTGAAACCAGAATTTGGGGGGGTTTGGTCGCCGATTACACCTAGTTTCCGTACAAATCGCTCAGGAATAGGCGTTCATTACGATCCATCAACTTTTAAAGGAAATTATAATGTTGGCACAGCAGGTTGTTTTGCAACGCCTACTGTGAATGAAAGAAATATCATGACAAAGTTTATTCGCACTCACAAACCAAAGCACTTTATTTTTTATGAAGGATAAAAATAAGTGTAATTTGTAATCAGAGGCACCGATTACGGCTGAAGGAATTTGTAACATCTGGTGCATTAAAAATTCACAACAGCAAGGCAAGAGGTAAAAGTAAAGAAGCGAAAGGGATAAGACTTTTAGCTACCAGCAGGATATTCATAAATATATAATTTAAAAATATATAATTTAAATGCCTAGTAGCTTAACATCTGGTGCATTAGTCACCGGCATAATCCAACGGCAATATCGCACGAAGTTAATCTACACCGCGATTATTCGTCCCTTACTATAGCAATCTTGTATAAGTTATGAAAAATTTTAAGGTGTTGAGAAACTCATAAAAAAAACTGGGATTTGGGAATTATCACTTTGGCGCAGAATTTAGAATCTATTTATCCCTAAAATTCATCTGGGAACGGCAGAATTGCTGATGGGATTATATTTTCAATTGTTTTACTATCAGGACTTACTTAATTGTCACAATCGATGATTGGTGCCCTACACCACCCAGTCTTATTATTACCTTAAAAATCATATAATGTCCGGTTAAACAGTTATCATATTTGATCTGAGTAATCAGTAATGAGTAATAATTAACCTCTAAATATGGGTTTAATTCCCCATCGTCATAGGGTGAAAGAATTCGGTTGGGGCGGAGACGGAGACCCTCCGCCTCCGGTCTAAATTACCATCCCAATTCCAGCCAACTTCGGCTCTTCCTTCGATTTAATATTAATTTTAATATTTATTTATAAATTTAGTTGGTATCGCTACTGAAAGTAAACTGAATAAAAGAGAGAATTGATCTAATTTGATATAATTATTAATTGGCAATTTGTCATTTAGATAACTTTTAATCAGTGGTAATTGATAATTTATACTACAAAAATTACGATTAACTACTATTGACTAATACTATAAATATCCTAAAGAATTATATAATATTCACCAAAAAAAATGTAAATTTTCCTTAGTATATTTAACTAATTATCGCTATGGCTAATCGTTCCCATGTCCCGAATTTATGTAAACTTCGGCAAGAAGCAGCGAGCGAGAATACTTCGCCACGGCGGTTAGAAGAATTAGCTAAAATTAATCTTGAATTAGCACGAATTGTCGCCAAAAATGCAAATGCGACTGCCAATTTATTGCGATATTTGAGTAGTAGTACGGATAATATTATCCGGAAAAATGTTGCTGGTAATCCTAATACGCCAACAGATATATTGTGGGAATTGGGTAGGGAATTTCCCCAGCAGTTGTTAAAAAATTCGGTGTTTTCTTTATTGTTATTGGAAAATCCCAATTTATTGGTGGATATTCCACTTGTTACTTTACAAGCTTTATTAAAGCTTGATGAGGTATCATCAGAGTTTTTGGAATTGGCGACGAGTCATAATGATGTGGAAGTGTTGTTAACCATCGCCATGAATCCAAAAACACCGAAAACGGCTTTGCAAAGCTTAACTCAGGTACAAAATATAGAAGTGGCTGAAGCTGCAGGGTTACACGTAACTTTAGCTGGAGAAATGCAGCAGGGATGGGATGAAGCTGCCTGGGCTGCAATGGAAACTACAAATTTACCACGCGATCGCCAATTTGAAATTTACCTATGGGCAATTAGTGCGGTACCAAAATATCTATTAAAAACCCTGGATACTGAGGTACGTTTAGGAATTGCTGAAAGTTTAAATACTTCCGAGGAAGTTTTGGGAATATTGGCGACGGATAGTTACAGCAAGGTGCGTGCAATGGTTGCTCAAAATCCTCATACTCCTATAAATATTGTGGAACAATTAATGGGAGATATCAGCGATATAGTACGTGAAGCTGTTGCTTATCATCCCCGTACACCTCTGAGTTTACACCAACAGTTTCAACTGCAATTGGAAGCAACCCAAAATCCAGTTACTTGTGAAGATATCCTATGGCAACTTTCTACCAGTCAATGGATGCGGATTCGTTTGGGGGTTGCGGCTCATTCTAACACTCCTGCCAATGTCTTATTGCAGTTAGCAAATGATGAAGATGTAATGGTACGTAAAGCTGTAGCACTTAATGTTAATTCTCCCCCAGAAGCCTTAGAGAAATTAGCCACGGATAATGATGCTTGGATTGGTAAAATTGTCGCTAATCATCCCAATAATCCAGCAAAAATTAGTCCTAATCTACAAAAAAATACAATATACGACTATATAAATACCGCTCGCTCTCAAGGAATACCAATTATGCCATTATACGCCGTTTATGACCCGAAACTTTTAACGGCGATGGCCGAGAGTACTAACTTTGATACTCGTCAAAGAGTCGCACAACATCCTAATACTCCCATTCATGTTTTAGAAAAACTCGCCGATAAAGAAAATAATTCGATTCAGGAAGCCGCACTTAGCAATCTTTCTCACAACTCCAAAACCCCCGATACTACTTTACAATGTTTAGCGCAAACTTCCGATTTGAAAATTTGCGCTGCTGTAGCGCGTCATCGCAATATTTCGAGTATGACGCTTACACAATTAGGAAAACATCATCGTTGGGAAGTACGCACTATAGTAGCGAAAAATCTCAAAACTCCTCTCGAAACCCTTATCAAACTAATTCAAGATAAACATATAACAGTTCGAGAAGCTGCTATAAATAATCCTTATGCCCCTAAAACTATCTTAGAACAGTTATCTGTTCTCAAAAATCCCAACACGTCTCCAGACACTCTTAATGAACTTTTTCACAGCAAATGGGTAATTATTCGTCAAGGAGTTGCACGTCATCCCAACACCAACAAAAATCTACTCAAACAGCTTGCAGAAGATGACATCAGTATGGTACGTTTGGGTGTCGCTGAAAATCCCAATGCCCCTAGTAGCTTATTGGAATTATTAGCAGTAGATAAAAATGATCAAATTGTTATAGCGGTAGCATCTCATGAGAATACATCTTTAGATATAGTCAAGCAACTAGCCATTTTAGGAAAGCTTGGTAATCCAATTAAGCAAACTGCACTCAAAAGTTTAATAAACCGTTTTCCGGATAGAATCAGTAAAATTTTAGCAGATTGTATTACATCTAACACTCCCACATTCACCCGCTTACTGGTTTTGTTACATCCCTCAACGCCAAGGGAAATCTTAGCTCAAAATGTTTATTCTTCTTCCTGGTTGGAAAGATACGCTATCGCCAAAAATCCCAACACTCCCTGTAATATTCGCGCTGCTTTAAGTTGTGATGGTAATCGAATTGTTCGTGCCGCAGCGAAGGAACACAGGGAGATGGGGAGAGGAACTTAGAAGGCTGGAGGTGAGTATTTATTTAACTTTTAGGTTTTAAGGCTTAATTTTTCTTGCAAATAATTCTAATATGAAGTTGTTTTGAATTTTTGCCATTATAGCAGTTTTCGGTAATAGAAAATTTGTTAGTGGAGTTAGCGCGAGCAGGGATGCTCCTGTCACGGGGTATTACATCTAAGTTAAAATCCCTACATTGACCGGAGCAACCCACAGCGGGATTACCCAAAGTTCAGATTTTTGTTGGCCAAGTGCAGCAATCACCTTTGTAGTGTGATCTCTGAACTTTTAACTGTCCATGGTCAACTGATACCTTCATTTTATCGGTATTTGCGTAGTTTTTTTAAAGCACAAGGAACCGTCGAATTGGATTCAGGTAGGTTTCAACCTACTTCTTCTATGTAGCCCTGAAATTGATTTCAGAGCTAGTAACTCCATCCGAGGGTGAATGATGCATTCCGGTAAATTTTAATAGACTTATGGTATTAAAATAGGGTTTATAACTCCAAACTGGTAAAAACTCGCAGTTATAAATTATTTAGAGGTGATTATTTACACGAGTAACTTCCTTCTATAATTATAGCAACTATTACTTAGCTAATACTATTAAAATAATGTAGATTTTAACGCTTTATATATTTGGAAGTACCGAAAAATACTTATATAAAACTGATATAAATGCTAAGATACGACAAAATCAGGAACTAAAAAATGCTTTCTACTCTCTTTGTAAAAATGCATCTAATTTAGACCACTTAACAGGAGGTTTTGTAATTATAAACCCAAGTTTATAGCCTATGGAGGATTAAGTTATTCAAGATTTTTATTTATTACAGCCCAAAAGATAAGGGTAAATGAACAGGGTACCTTTTCCGGTTTTGAGTGGATATTTGAGCAAGCAATGGGGCTATATGCCACTCCTGATAGACTTTATCTGAGTTCTCGCTATAATTTGTGGCAAGTGAATCATATTGTCACACTGGAACAATTATACAAGGGTTACGACAAATTATATCTAACCCGCATCGGTTACACCATCAGTGATTTAAATATTCATGATATAGCTGTAAATAATATTCAAGAGGTGATTTTTGTCAGTAGTCTGCTCAATTGTTTAGCAACAGTGAGGGAAAAGAATAGTTGTATATTGTGGAAACCACCTTTTATTTCCAAAGTCATTAATCAACATAGATCTCATCTGAATCGATTAGCTCTGGGAGAAGGAAAAACTACTTATGTAACTACTACCTACCTGCATTCAGTCGAATGTAGTTGATGCATGGCACGAAAAGGGTAGGAATGGACGTTTTGTGATTGATGTTGCCTCTAATCAAGTCATAGTTAGAGGTTTATTCATGCCTCATTTTCCTGGTTGGTACAAAGATAAACTTTGGTCATGGAACTCATGTACTGATAATTTATGCTACATTGACCGTGAATGCTTTGAGCCGATTATTTTTTTTTCGGGGTATATACAAAAAATTATGTTTTCTGAAAATTATGTGCAGTGGAGTGTTTTATTTTTATCAGTTAAATTACTATTTTCTATTATATACAGGTATTAGAGGAGGTAAGGTGACCGATGGCCTTGGGTTTTCCTGTCTGATGAAATTACTTCCCTCCCGGCGGAAGATTACCTAAATGATAGACGGAGGGAGTGAGAAGTTCTTATAGGTAATCGCCAGGAGCGCGATTGCCTCCGGCACCAGCGAAGCTGATCGAATTAGTCGCTTGTTGACTTTGGATCTGATGGAATAATCGCTTTTTTTATATTTTATATTGGAGAATTAAATTATGACAGTTACTTTTGATCCGGCGAATAACTTTAACGTTGGCATTGAACCTGTTTCTGTAGCAGTAGGGGACTTTGACGGAGATGGAAATTCTGACCTAGTTGTGGCTAACCTAGATTCTAACAACGTTTCAGTCTTGTTAGGAAATGGTAGTCCTAGCTTCAATATTGCTCAAAACTTTAATGTTGGTAGAAGACCAACTTCTGTAGCAGTAGGGGACTTTGACGGAGATGGAAATTCTGACCTGGCTGTAACTAACCGAAGAGATGACAACGTTTCAGTCTTATTAGGAAATGGTAATGGTAGCTTCGGTACTGCTCAAAACTTTAATGTTGGTAGAAGACCAACTTCTGTAGCAGTAGGGGACTTTGACGGAAATGGAAATTTTGACCTAGCTGTAGCTAACCGAGATGATAACAACGTTTCAGTCTTATTAGGAAATGGTAATGGTAGCTTCGGTACTGCTCAAAACTTTAACGTTGGCATTGAACCTGTTTCTGTAGCAGTAGGGGACTTTGACGGAAATGGAAATTCTGACCTAGCTGTGGCTAACCGAAATTCTAACAACGTTTCAGTCTTATTAGGAAATGGTAATGGTAGCTTCGGTACTGCTCAAAACTTTAATGTTGGTAGAAGACCAATTTCTGTAGCAGTAGGGGACTTTGACGAAGATGGAAATTCTGACCTAGCTGTGGCTAACCGAAATGATGACGATGTTTCAGTCTTATTAGGAGATGGTAGTGGTAGCTTCGGTACTCCCGAGAACTTTAATGTTGGTACAAGACCAACTTCTCTAACAGTAGGGGACTTTGACGGCGACAACGTTGAAGATTTGGCGGTAGCGAACGAACTTGATAACAACGTCTCAGTCCTACTGAATAGCAACCCCGCAGCTAATCTCGTGATTTCCGAGATTATGTATAACCCACGGAGTAGTGAAGATGATTGGGAGTGGATAGAAGTTTACAACACTGGAAATACGACTGCTGACCTTTCCGGTTATGTTCTTGACGACAATAATAATCTTGCTCACACAGCACCCAATATTGCCAGTGGCTCAATTGAGCCTGGCAAAACAGCCATTCTCTATAATGCCGATGATCTATCTGCTGCTGATTTTGAAGCTGCTTGGGGACCTGAAATTAACTTAATTGCGGTTACCAATTGGCAAGCAATGCGACTCAATAATGATGGGGACCAAGTAAGTTTGTGGAGTAGTTTTACCGACTACGGTGGTGACAACGTAAACCATGCTAATGCTTTTGATACCGTTAACTATGAGGATGGTACTAATGGTTGGCCTAATGATAACAATTTAGCTTCGATTTATCTTACTAATTTAAGTTCTGATAATAACAATAGTGCCAACTGGGCTTTGAGTTTTGACGGTGTTACAACTCCTGCGGGTGTTACTTATACCAGTGAAGCAGCAGGTGGTAACAGTGGTCGTGATATCGGTTCACCTGTTTCAAATCGAATCAACCCAATCCTAGGTACCACAGGACGTGACACTCTCCCAGGAACCAGGTTTAACGATATAATTACAGGTTTGCAAGGTCGCGATATCCTCACCGGAGCCGGTGGTGCTGACCAATTTGTTTACATCAGCGCCCGCGATGCAGGGGATATTATCACAGACTTTGAAGTAGGTATCGACAAAATTGTTCTCACACAGCTATTCAATAGTATAGGTTACACAGGTTCCGACCCGATTGCCGACGAATATATCATTTTTGGTGCAGATGGAAGTGATGTCGTTGTGGAACTTGATAAAGATGGAACCGCAGATAACCTTATTCCAAGGAATTTTATCACCTTAGAAAACATGACTGTTGGTGAAATCAACGACCCCAACAACTTTGTATTCTAAACAGAGCGGGTAATTTAGAAATTACTTACAACTCTGTGGGATGGGCATTCCTGCCCGTCCAATTACTCTCTTCCCGGTGAAAGATTACTTATTGCTCGGAGGGAGAGAGTGAGGGAGGGAGGGAGTGAGTGAGGGAGAAATTGTTATAGGAAATCGCCAGGAGCGGAAGGGGAGTAATAAACTCAATTTCTAATAAAGCAAAAATCTTTTGTAAATTAAGTCTCTGTCTTTAACAAGAGAGTGAGGATAGCGTTATATCGCAATCCTAAATAATTCATGAAAAAACACTGATCCATTTTTAGTAATATATACAACTAGCTTTTAAACTGTTTATCAGGCAATATATATTAATTCATTCACAAAACCTAGTAATAAGTGAGTAACAAAAGCGATGTTTATAGATTAAGTTTTTTTTCACGTTTGATTCCGGATTGCTATATTATACCTACTTCACCCGATCGAGTTGATTTTATGTTTACCAAAGGAAGTATTTTCAAATGTCATTGATCAAACAATTAAGCCTAATTAGTAGTACAGCTATTGCTTTGTGTCTGTATACCTTTGCTGCCAAACCATCCCAAGCGGCGGTAATTGACTTTAATGATCCCCTTGTCGAAAAAACTGGTAATTTTGTTGTTGTAGGTGACGGAGATATTAATCTATCTAACACTAACGCAACAGATGCAGATGGTACTTTACAAGGATTTCTCAATTTAAATTCTCTTGACTTAGATTTTGGTGACGATCAAGCTCAAGAAGGTTCAGCTGTGAAATTTAACCTAGCAGCAGATGCTGGGCAGCAATTAAGCTTCACATGGGAGGCTGTCACCAATGAAGAGGGAGATTCTGCTCAAAACGACTTTCCATTTGTGGCAATTGATGGTGAGGTGACTGTAATAGGTGATGTAAACAGTGGTGGAATTGACACTACTGGAATTAACAACATCAATTCTTTTAATGAAACCTTTGACACCGCCGGTAATTACGAAGTAGCTATTGGCGTTGTTAATGTCAATGATTTCACTGGCACATCTATCTTACGAGTCAGGGATGCCCAAGTCGTACCGGAACCTTTAACCATTCTCGGTTCGGGAGTAGCTTTGGCGTTTGGCGCTATATTACGCCGTAAGTATTCTCAAAAACAAGGTTAATCAGGATTAAAAACAAATTTGTTCGTTGCTAAGTGGGTAAATTAGTAAGTTGCTAAGTATGGGCATCCCTGCCCGTACCACAATAAATCTGGATGCTCTTATCAAATATTTCAGTAAATGTATTGCATTTACTTGAAAATCGCTATAATCATCCGTACTTAATCTAACTACTCTTAACTCTTCACTCTTAATTTTTAACTTTTAATTCTTAATTCTTAACTCTTTTAATCCAAAATCTAAAATCTAAAATCTAAAATCTAAAATTCAGATATCCAATCCCATCACTGTTAATTGCGGTGGATATTCTACGGTAAACTGATAATAAATCTCTTGTTTCTGTTGTGGTGCAAGAGTTAAATTCCATTGCAATATTCCCATTTCACCAGGTTGAATTTGGGGATTTGTACGATTCAGACGTACTTTTATTTGTTCGTTGCGACTTACTGGTAGTTGTTCCATAAGTTCTAAGTTCGCTTCTATCTGAAGTAAGTTGCTAATCTGTAATCGATATGCATAAGTGATTTTGCGAAGATTACCAATAAATCTTTTATCGACTTCACGCTCAACTAAATCCCGTTCGATTTTCAAACCTTCGTCAATTCCCAAATTTAATTTAAACTCTTCACCCGGTACGGTATTTTCTAACTCAGAAGTTCCCACAAAGATATTATCCCGGAAAATGTTGGCTTTACCTGGTAATAAAGTCGCACCGTTGGAATTATTTTTCACCCTGGCTTGTAAATAAGCAAAGCTTACCAAACGCGGCATTGCAATATAACTAAAATTACAAGGATAATCATCTTGGAAAATTATAGTTTTGTGGGGTGCCCCATCGCTGGGTATATTTCTACCACCATCTAAGTTAAAGCTAACTACGTTTCCTTCTCGGGATACTTCGGCAGTAATTACATCTGCTTCAACAATTGTGTTTTCTAATTCTTCCATTTCCAAGGAGTAATTATCCTCTTCCATCTCAAAGCTAGCAGATTCTGCAAGCATTGGCGCTGCTGCAAATTTTCTTCCTCTTCTGGGATTGATTGGCGGTTGTGAAATATCAATATACCAAGGTTGTGGCTTCGGTGGTAAGGTACCCCTACCCGGTTTAGCTGTAGAAAGGGTTAAATTTACATTTGTCCAATCTTCGCCGCTATTTTGAATTATTTCCCCCAAATATCCTAAATTTACCTTAAGACTTTTGGTATCTACTCGAATATCGTAAAGGGGTTTCCAAATGGCACTGTTGACTACATAAGATACTTCTAACTCAAACTCTCCTTCACCAGTGCTTTCAATCCCTACTGTCAAATTAAAACTTTCCTGGGGTTGAGGTGACTGAATTTGTTTTAACGAAGCATATAGCACCTTTAACTGCTTATCTAATTCCTGTTGCTGATTTTTATAATCTTCCGTGGCGATCGCATATTCAGTATACTGGCTGCCGAGGAAGTTGAGCAAATCCAAAGTTTCGCTCAGACTAATGCTTTTACGCGCTAAACTAATGGAAATTTGGTCCTCAGTTTTCTCCCGCAAACCTTCAATAAACCGTGACTGTAACGCCAAAGCATCCATTTGAGCTTGAAACTGACGCTTTTGGGCTTTCAAATGCTCGATTTGCTGATTTAACTGCGAGACTCGTGCCACAACCGATTCAGTAGTGTAAATACGCTCTACATTCACACCCAACAAACGCACCGCCACATTACCTTTACCGCTAACCCGCACCGACTCTGTTTCCAAAGTTACTGGCAGTTGGGAGACAATCAACTCCCCCTCTATTCCGCTTAATTCCACTACACCACGGCGCGTCACCAATGCTTGATTAGTGTAAACGGCAACTGCAATAATATCTGTTTCTACGTTTTTACGCGGAGATGGTACTTCCTGGTTAACCACTGCCAGCTTTTCCTTAATTGCGAACGGTTATGCAGGTTAATTGTTAATCTACATTAGGTTAGTCGTCAATATACTTTGTAATTTGTAATTTTTAGTTTAATTTTAGATTGTACCATGAATTAATTTGACCTTGCTTGTCCCAACCTCTGTGGATAAGGCGATCGCATCATATTATCCCCCACAATCTCCCACACAAAAGTACTGACGCAAAATAAATTGTGCATTGTCCGAAGCTAGTGTAGCCAAGGGAAATAAAGCAATCGCAGGAGTTTGGGATTGTTTCACCCAGTGAACAATGACATTTCAATTTTTATCATAAATGAATTGAGGCACCCAACATAATTCCCCAGATGAAAGGGGTTGGGTGTTAGGGATTAGGGGTTAGGGAACCCCATAATTAAAATAAGGGGTTTCTAACAAGGACTCCGTATTTTTTCGCACTACGTGTCTCAAAATACAT
>DESS01000339.1:377-4790 GCA_002361335.1 Richelia sp. UBA3308 | reverse complement strand
GTAGCCAGTCTCCCCGATGCTGGATCTCCTCCGGTTTGCCGTTCTACCACAGCAAACAACGGTACCAGAACTTACACTGGGTATGTACCATCGACTTGGTGAAGAAGAAAGATGAATTTTAAAGCGATATGCCTCTTGCATCACGCCCTCTGGTGTATCGCCTTCATTAGATTACTTACAACTTTGACTCCTTCTGCTGTTCTAGTTAAGGTGAAAGGATACATTGGTGCTGACAACTATTTGCGACTGGACTTAAGCTATCAACATACTACCCTGTTAAGTTAGGGGGGAATGCCAGTTGTCCGAGCAGGATACGTAAATAATTGCGAAATTATTTGTATAGCTACAAGTAGCTTATATAACCCGGATTTATCACAAAGCTTAAAAAAACAGGGGTCAAAAATTGCGCAATGTATATTGCACAATAATTACAACAATTTAAAGTATGACCCCTACGGGAAAATGATTTTATACCAGAACAGTTCATATTTGAACAAGTAAAATCTTGTCCAGTTATAGTTAATTTCAAGGCTGAATTTGTAACATCAAATGCGCCGATTTTCACGGCGTTGCAAAACTGGATAGAAAAAGAGAATAACATCACGGCTGACAGCGTGTTTTAAAGATTACCGAGACCCGGATTTCTCACTTGTAAGAAATCCGGGTACAGCTTTAGATGAAAATAGGACGGCCCGCAACCGGCACATTTTTCTTGTAGGGTGCTTGTACACTGATTGACTGATTTTCAACCTAGTAATAAGGGTTGTGGTGTCACGCACCAGCCGGGTATTGTGACAATTGCGTAAGTCCTGGAAAAATTAACGTGTGTTTAATAGTTTCGTGTTCGGGATTTGAAGCAAAAATAGCTATCATTTTATTTACTCAAATAAAAATAGTAGAAGTTGTGAAAAGTGTTTTACCTAACGCATCTAGGAAAAATTGACGTGTAATTCTAGCTGATGTAATCTAATTAGCCTTGATTAACTTTGACACGTTGTTATTATAATGACGCTTTCACCCAAAGTAATACTAGAAATAGTCAAACTACCTATTTTGAAATTATTTTTTAACAATAAAACAAATGAGTATTTTTGGTAAAAATAGCGATTCTAATTCACAGCCAGAAAATAATAATATGAATGGTTTACTGCCAGTATTTGGGTGTGACTCTTCAACTCGAAAAGGCGATATTATTTTTGTTCATGGTTTAGCTGGTCACTCATGGAGTACTTGGCATCCACAAAACAAAAAAGACTCTAAAGATTTAAATTTCTGGCTCTATTGGCTTGGGGAAGAATTACAACAAGAAGAAATTAATGTTTGCATTTGGACTTTTGGATATGAAGCAGCTCGCTTTAAATTCAGCGGTGCAGCGATGCCACTTTTTGATCAAGCAAGTAATCTACTGGAATACCTAAAAGTTAAAAACATAGGTGAGCGTCCGCTCATCTTCGTTACCCATAGTATGGGTGGTTTACTTGTAAAAGAAGCAATTCGTTCTGCTCAAAATTTCGATGATTATAAAACAATTATTAAACAGACTAAGGGAATTGTATTTTTGGCAACTCCACACACAGGTTCTCACTTAGCTAGTTTAATCAAAAATCTTGGAGCTTTAGCAGCACCCAGTGTCAATGTTCAAGAATTAGAAACCCACAAGCCTGAATTACGTAACCTCAATGAATGGTATCGACAAAATATTGAGAATTTGACAATTGAAACTAAAATTTTTTACGAAACTCAACCAATGAATGGAATTTTGGTTGTAGATGAGGATAGTGCAAATCCAGGTATTAAGAATGTAAAGCCCATTGCAATATCAAAAGACCACAATTCCATTGCTAAGCCTCAAAAAAGTGACTTAGTTTATCTTGGTGTAAAAGATTTTGTAATAAAAGAATTATCGACTAGTGCTACACCAGCAACGATTGCAGCTTTAGTAATTACAAAAGCCTTAAATAAAGAGGGCAAAGAGATAGGAGAAAATGTAGTAGAAGAAGGTAATAGGTTGTTATCACTGTTAAAGAGTAAAAAACCCGATACAGTCGAATCTGTTGAAAAAGTTGTACAACAGCAAGAGTCAGCTGAACAACAATCACAAAATTACAGGGAATTAATTAAACAATTAGAAGATGCTGCTTCCGGAGATTCAGAAATTGCAGCAGCAATTCAAGCAATAACGGATGCTGTAAAATCTCAATCATCTACTATTAATAATTATACAAAGCTAGCAGAAAAAATAGGCATAGTTGTTCAGGGTGGTGAAGTGAATATTGAGAATTTTAATTTTGAATAAGGTCTAACATATGCCCTTAAATAAAATACTTAAAGCAAGTAAATTTGCAGAGAGAATTGGAGTACTTACAACCGGAGGTGGAGCAACTAATATACAAAATTTTAATAATTATATTATAACTCCAAATAATGATGAACAGCCAAATTTTCAACTTAGAAATAAGCTAATTAAGATAATATCTGAAGAAGTTAGTAGCAGATTAAAACAATCTCTTCATAACAAAGTATTTATTGTATTAAATAAAGAAGAAGATTTATCTGAGGTAGAAATTCCTTGGGAAAGATATGTAAAAGTTCCCAATGAATCAAAAATTCTTCTTCTGAAGAACACAAAAATTATTACAGTTTTTGATGAAGAAGATATTGGCGGCAAGTTATTGATTTTGGGTAAACCTGGGTCAGGAAAAACTACCATGCTACTTAAGTTAGCAGAAGAATTGTTGAAACGAGCTAAAGAAGACTCAAAAAAACCTGTTCCAGTACTATTTTCTTTGCCAACTTGGAAGAATAATAATCAGAGTATAAAAAATTGGTTAATTGAGAAGCTTAAAACAAAATACGGAGTACGAAAAGATATTAGTAAACAATGGGTTGAAAATCAAGATATTATTCCACTCTTAGATGGTTTAGATGAGTTAGCAGCAGAACGTCAAGAAGAGTGTATTAGGAAAATTAATCATTTTCTAAAGTCAGAAAATTGGACTAATCCTTTGGTGGTTTGCAGTCGCACAGAAGAATATCACCAAAATTCTGAAATTTTACTGCAACTCAATTACTGCTTAGAATTATCCCCCTATACTTCTCAACAAGTATATGAATATCTACACTCTACAGGAAATGAAATATTATGGAATAGTATTAATAATTATTCTGATTTTAATAATCTAGCTAAAACACCATTCATATTAAATATTATTGTTCTTGCCGTTGAAGAAATATCTTTAGAAAAATGGCAACAGTTTCAATCTTCCGATGAGCGTTTGAATTATTTATTAGAAGCTTATATTCGTAGAATGCTCAAACTTCGTTATAATAATAAACAGCCTCATCAGGAAAAGATAAAACCCTGGTTAGGTTGGTTGGCTCAACGATTGATTGAGGAGCGTTCAACTGAGTTTTTTATTGAAAAAATGCAGCCATATTGGTTTAAAAATAAATTTCAAAAACTTGTTTATAATTTGATTGTATGGGGAGTTATAGTAGGGCTAATTTGTGGGTTAATTTCTGGGCTGATTTATTGGTTGGGTACTAGTATTAATGATGGTTTTTATGGGATTTATGGGAAGCTGACTAAGTATATTTTTGGGTCGAATACTAGTTCTGAGGAATTTTATGGGATTTATGGGCTAATTTATGGGCTAATTTATGGGCTGATTTCTGGAATAATTTATGGACTGATTTATGGACTGATTTATGAGCTAGTAGAAAATAAAGTAAAAAAAATAATCATTTTTACTGCTCCTTTACGAAATTTTAGCAAAGTAGTTACGAAAAGACTGCTCTTTGGACTGATTTCTGGACTAATTTATGGACTGATTTATGGACTAATTTCTGGAATGATTTCTGGAATGATTTTTGGTGTGGTTGATGGCGTGACTTTTGGGTTAGTTTGTGGGCTGGTTTCTGTACTGGTTTTTTGGTTTATTTTTGGACTAATTGGAGATGAAATAAAAACAATTGAGTCTATAAAATTTAATCTAAAAAAGTCTTATTATGGAGCGATTTATGGGGTGAGCTCTGTACTTATTTTTGGAATGCTTGGGCTAATTTGGGTAGTTTTTGAGCTGATTGATAGGCTGATTGATGGGCTGATTATCGGGCTGATGTCTGGGGTGATTGTTTGGGTAACTTTCTGGCTAATTTCTGGAATAGATGGGGTTGAAATTGAAAATAAAGTTTTGCCTAATCAAGGCATTCGTCAGTCAATTATTAATACTTTAATTATAAATTCCTGGATTGCTTTATTCACTACACCATTAATCTTTATAATTCAGATAATCATATTAAATGATGAAAATTTTCATCAAGTCTTAATTACTAGTTTAGTCGTAGGGTTGTTGTATGGAATATTGATTGGAATACTCAGAAGTGGTATACCAGCCATTAAACACTTAGTTT
>DESS01000339.1:0-243 GCA_002361335.1 Richelia sp. UBA3308 | reverse complement strand
TTTACTACGCCAGCACTTTGCTAAGAAATACGCGGAATCTAACAACATTAATTCCTTATAATTTGACAGCGAAATAATTGGTATTTTAGCATTATGTGTGAAGTTTCCGGCTGCTAAGGGTTTTAGTGTCCTGAGCGATTCTGTATTTTTTTTACATTCAAGTTAACGTAATTACTTTGTATCTCGCGTTGCTTACCTCTACAACTCCGCTTCCTGCACATTCAACACCAACAACTTCAACTC
>DESS01000223.1 GCA_002361335.1 Richelia sp. UBA3308 | reverse complement strand
TCAAAGTTTTTTCGATTTTTTTTTCGTCGATGGCTGAAATCCTTGTAGGTCAAGGGTTTTCAGCTATATTTTTTTTGATTTTTTTTGAAAAACCTTTGCTTGTGACTGTGTTTTGTTCAGTCTGGGGTGATTGTGGGCAAATTAAATTTCAAATTTCTGGCTCAAAGTAGATGGTAATTTCGGGGGGAAGCTAGGAACTTGCTTGATGTCGAAGACTATATTTAGCGAAAAGTCGCCCATAAACAGTTCAATTTGGGAAAGCGTAATTCGGCGATAAGCCGCTCACCCATGCGCTACGCGATCGCAATACTCCCGCGGATGTGAGCTTGGGATATGGCAGTGGGCACTCTATATATATGAAAAATGGCTCATGAGGTAGTAAAAGCAGGTAACCTTATGTGGGAGAAGGGAATAAATCAACTAAAAATCAAGGAATTTTAGTTAATCAGGTAGAAATTAAATATATTTACTTTGGCAGTTAAAGATTTAGAGCCTTCTTTAAACTTCTACGAAGGTGGGCGCTTGATGGAAGTCATCAAGCGCTAGAAATGAAAATATTGCATTTTTTCAGATGGGTGGTGTTTTGCTTGCTCTTCACCCGCGAGAAAAGTTAGCCGACGATGGAAAAATCAACTAAGTCGGATAATCTCGTACTAACTTGAGAATAGTGAAACCCAAGCTTTTTATTAAAATAATTTTTTATGGAAACTGGAACTGGTGTATTACCGACCTTGATTATCTTGGACAATTATCTTAAAGAGTGGTTGCTAGAAGATATTGGTAGGGGCGATCGCACTACCCAATGCCTTCTAAATCAAAATGCAACCGAAGGTAAAGCGCAGTGGATAGCCAAAGCTGATGGAATAGTAGCTGGATTACCTATTGCAGCTAGAATATTTCAACTTCTGAATCAAAAAATTGATTTTACTGTTTTGGTAAAGGAAGGAGAATTTTGTCATTCAGGAACAGTAATCGCACAAATACGGGGTTCTCTTGATGCTTTATTAACAGGGGAAAGAGTCGCGTTGAATTTGGCGATGCGTTTGAGTGGTATTGCAACGCTGACTCGGAAGTATGTAGAAACAATTGCTGATTTACCTACCTTATTTGTGGATACTCGCAAGACTACACCTGGTTTAAGAATATTAGAAAAGTACGCAACTCAAGTGGGTGGTGCTATCAATCATCGTATGGGTTTGGATGATGCAGTGATGATTAAAGATAATCACATTGCAGCTGCGGGGGGAATTGGCAAAGCTATTACTTGTATTCGTTCGAGGATTCCTTATCCTTTGACTATAGAAGTAGAAACAGAAAATTTGCAGCAAGTAAAAGAAGCTTTAGAATATCAAGCCGATATCATTATGTTGGATAACATGAAGCCAGATATAATCCACGAGGCTGTAAAAATTATTCGTCAGCAGGATAAGAAAGTCAAAATCGAAGCTTCCGGTAATGTCACACTAGAAACTATCCGCACTATCGCTAAAACTGGAGTTGACTATATTTCCAGTAGTGCCCCAATTACTCAATCCAAGTGGTTGGATTTAAGTATGAAAATTAATTAAAAACATTAATTTTGATAAAGTCTATAATAATAACACATTATTGACCAAGATGATTTTATCATGGCTAAGAAAAATAACTTCCGAAAAACTTGGAAAACCTTAACTGAACTAGGTCAAGAATTTGGAGTATCGGCAGTAAAATTTGGTAATCTACTCAAGCAACATGGATTACGTGAAAAAGATGGCGAACCCACTCAGTTCGCAAAAGATGGTAGTTTTTTTGAAAGAATCACACCCAAGCAAGGTAAACCTTATTACTTATGGCATCGCGATCAAACATCAGAATACCTTGTTTCTCAAGGTGTAGTTAAAAATGGTATATCAGCAAAAGAAGCTGAGAAAATGACTGAAGCTCGGAAGCTAGCACGTTCTTACATGGAAGCTCAAGAATTAGACGATCAAGGTTCTAAGCTTGGTTATATGATGCTTTCGGAAATGGTAGACGACATCAAAAAAGTTGGTTTGCAACGATTCAATCAAGCTCTTAAATCAATTGGATATAAAGGTGAAGAAGTTACTTTAGAAGATTGGTAAAGGACTTTTTTATCTTGATAAAACTGGATATTCTTCATTTTTATTGGCATTAACGAGTATTATATTTGTATTTTACAGATAACATAATATTCTAGGTAATTCTCAGTTGATTTTGAAAGTCTTAGCAAGTGATTTTATATGTAACAGAAAGTTTCCAAATAAAAAAACTCCAGCATTACTGGAGGGAACAAGTACTTGTATTTGGTAATTATCAATATTCAATATTTTTAAATTATAAATCTTGAATAAATTCTTCCATATCAATATTCCATACTTCACCTAAAGCATATAGTAAAGCAACTTCTTCATCTGTAATTTTATCATCAGCACTGATTAATTCTATTGAAAACTCTAAGATAGTTATTCTATCTTGTGCACTACTTTGATTTTTAAAAACAGTAGCAGCATGACTTAATTCTTCAATTATTCCTTCTCCTGTTAGCTTACTAAGATTTTTAATAACTTTTTCAGTATCGAATTCTATACTACCTATATTTGATTCTATAAAATAATTGATGACTTCTATTTCTCTTGGGTCAATATTACCGTCAATATCAGACAAAATTAGTAAAATCTCGAAAGCTGCTTGAAATTTATCCATTAGTTTTCTGTAATAATTCAATAAGTCAATTTGTGCTATTTTTCCTTGACGGAACTTGTTTAATAATCAATAACTAAAAAGTTAATGTACATTACTTGTTGTTACTCTACCTCATAAATCTTGAATAGGCTGTAAACTTTTGCATATCAATATCCCATAATTCACCTAAAGCACATAGTAAAGCATTTTCTTTATCTATTATTTTGCCATCAGCACTGATTAATTCTACTGCAAATTTTAATATAGTTATTCTTTCTTGTGTATCACATTGATTTTTTAAAACAGTAGCAGCAAACTTTAATTCTTCGATTATTACTTCTCTTTTTAGATTACTAATTTTTTTAACAACTACTTGAGGTTCAAATTTTATATCACCTATGTTTACTTCTAGAAATTCTTTTATAACTTTGATTTCTCTTTTGTGAATATGACCATCCACTCCAGATAAAATCAGTAAAATCTCGAAAATTGCTTGGAATTTATCCATTGTTTTTATTTAAAATAATGGTGTTTTAAGTTTCATTTATTTAGTTTTTTTAATAAGAAAATGAAAATAATGAAACATTGTGTTTCAGAATTCATTTAACTAGTTATTTTATGTTGAAATCATAATTAATACTATTCATTTTTATAGCTTAATCAATTATCTAACTAATTGATGGCTGTTTATTTTACATCTATAATTTTTTTTTATATTTCAATGAAGCTTATTCTTTTCTTAATTTTTAGTTGTTTATAAAAACACCTTCAGTCAGAGAATTTGGTAATATTTTGATAATTTACGATATTGTCACAAGTAGTTGTTAGTGGGTGACGGGTTGCCATAAAAAATTTTTTATGGCAACCCTGACGCTAGAAGTGTTATCAGTACTTCCGGTTAGATACAGCAGCAAGTACATATAGGAATCCTAATTGAAAATTGAAAAATACGAGGGTACACCTTAATTTGATGAAACCATGACAGCAAGACAGCATGACAGCCTACCCAAACAAATAATTTCAAAAATCAAACCGGATTCCTATATATGTTCAGCCTTATATTATAAAAATCTTGTGGTACGCGCATCCTGCCCGTTTATCATGTACCTCACCTTCGATGAAATATGCTGTAAATGCATCACACAACCTAGGAGAAAAATGTTCCAGTTGCGTAAGTCCTAATTTTATATAAATGTAGTTAAGTATTAAAAACAAATTGGAATAGAATAATTTTCGATCTTATTAATATAATTATGCCGTGAGTAATTACTTTCAAAATTTCTAGCTGAAAAGGTGAGAAAATAGGTTGAAATACTTAATATGTAAAGCGAGTAAAATTTTACGATCGTTTGTTTCAGGTGGACAAAAATAATGCCCACCTAATTATCTAAGAAAGTTTAGACAAAATTAAACCAAACCATTGATTATCATCTGTCCATACTTTTTGCGGAATTAAACCCTTGGTTTTAAGTAAATCTTGAATGGCATTGATATCGAATTTGCGAGAAATTTCGGTGTTAATGGTTTCGCCTTTTTCAAAATCAACTTTGAGATTAAGAGAACCTAATTCCACTGTTTGAGGTTCTAAAGAACGTAAATGCATTTCAATTTGATTTTTTGTTTCGTTATAAAATGCCCAATGTTCAAATTTGCTTAAATCAAAGTTTCCATTAAAACGGTTATTTAAATGATTCAAAATATTAAGGTTAAAAGTCGCCGTTACTCCCGCATAATCATTGTAAGCAGCTTCTAAAATATCTTTCGGTTTTTGCAAATCTACTCCCAAAAGGAAATATTCTTCTAACTGTAAAGCAGCAGTTATTTGAGATAGAAAATCATCGCACGCTTGGGGATTCAAATTTCCCAAAGTACTACCGATAAAGGCAATCATACGGTTAGGTAATTCACTTAACTGCAATTCTCTTAATGCCTGTTCATAAGTTCCCACCAATGCATGAACTTTTAATGAGGGATAATCAACCAAAAGTTGTCTAGCACTTGCTTCCAAAATACCCGCGCTCACATCAATTGGTAAATAACGCACTTCTTGTCCAAGTTTTTGGTAAGCATCTAATAGAATACGAGTTTTAGTTGAACTACCACTACCAAGTTCAATTAACTCGCAAGCACCAGTTATCTTAACGATTTCTTCCGCACAATTTTGTAAAATCGAAGTCTCAGTTCTCGTAACATAATATTCTGGTAATTCACAAATTTTTTCAAACAACTCAGAACCGCGATCGTCATATAAATAATGAGGAGAAAGAGATAATGGTTTCTGAGTCAATCCTTTAACTACATCACTTCCTGAAAGACAAGAAAGTTCTGGCGTTGCTTGTTGTAAATTTTGTATTTTTAAGCGACTTTCTACGCTTTGAGAATAACCAATTTTGCTGTTAGTCGCTTTAGAAAATTTCATTAAGTTCTCCCATTTCTTGGTTTCAGAGGTTGCTTTTTTAAAAAACCTCAAACCAAATCTAGATTATCAGCAATCGGTTATCAATTACTAATGATCAATTATCAATTGGGCATTAGGTATTGCCTACTCAGTTTATCAATCAAGATTTAGAGACGGCGTGCACAGTGTGCACGCCGTCGAGACATGATTACTCCCTTCTCGCTTATCGATAAACGATAAAAATTTCTCCCCCTGCTCCCCCTGCTCCCCTCCCTCAAGCGGCGCAGCGAAATCCAGCAAATATCTGACGCACGCCGGGATGGTACCAATTACGAAAGCTACAACGTAATGCCCAGGCACGAGTTGCTTTGCTTCCGCCTTTGAGAACACGATGTTGGTTGTCGAAGTAAACTTGGGAGTAACCTTTGTATGGGTAATGTTGAAAGCCTTGATAGCCATCAAACCAACTTGCAGTCCATTCCCAAACGTTTCCTAAAGTATCGTATAAACCATAGGCGCTTTTTCCTGCTGGATAAGCGTTTACTGGTGTTGTATGATTATGAATATTACTATAATTGCAATTTTCGGGGGTGGGTTGTTTATCTCCCCAAGGATAAATACGACGACATTTTAATTTTTCATCCCAACTTGCGGCTTTTTCCCATTCTGCCTCTGTAGGTAAACGTTTACCGACAAACTTCGCATAAGCTTCTGCTTCATACCAACTTACGCCCGAAACCGGATGATTGTACCAAGCTGGGTTATCCTGCCAATAAAGTGGTTGTGTCACTTGTTCTTTGTACAACCATTCCCAGCCTGCTTCCGACCACCACTGAGCATTTTTATAACCACCAGCTTCTATAAATACTCGATATTGCTTACAGGTTACTGGATAGCGATCAATAGAATAGGTATCTAAATACACTTTGTGTCTCGGACGTTCGTTATCGAGTGCATCTAAAGAATTACTACCCATTTCAAATTCACCTTCTGGAATTTGAATCATCTCGTTGAGAGGATTGGGAAGTAGGGGGGAAGAAAAGTTAGAAAGATGCGAAGAATTTTCTTTCTCATCTTCCGACAACTGAAATTTGATCAACTCCAACACAAAACTAATAGTTTCGCTATGCTGGCTTTCATGTTGTAGCAAAAAGCGCCATAAACCTTCTTGATGTTCTAAATCGGTTTTTTCCATGTGATTAAGAACTTTGTCTCGAATTGTATCGAGATAATGGCGAGTTTGTTTTAAAGAAGGTAATTTTACCCGCTGATTTTTAGGTAAACCGTCGGCTGCATAAAGTTTCCGATATTGTGGAAACAAACAAGGTAAAGCAGCAGTACGTTGTAATATCCATAAAGATTCAGTGTAGCCTATATGCCCCAAATGCCAGCCTACGGGGCTAAAATCGGGATGAGCTTGGCGGCAAAAAGTAGCTTCATCCATATTTTGAAATAACTCAAGAGTTTTAGCCCGACATTCGACGAAAGCATGAATAAGATTTTCTTTTATGGAGGATTTTTTTAAACTAGATTGGTTCGATTGTGATATCACCATCTTCTACCACACTGAGAATGCTATTTTCTGGGAATGATTCCCAATTACCTTTAAACATTGGTTCGGAAACTATGATTAGGGAGTTGGGAAAATTTGCATCATTTTGCAGCCAGTAAAGTGAAGGGAATGGAGGTTTTGTACTGAAGCGACAAGCCACAAGACGATTCCCGTCACTGACAACTAAGTTAGCTAAAGTATAAGTTTCATGGCGTTTAACTAACTCTTTTAGCTTTAATAAAGTTAGATGCATAGCTTGCTCTAAACTTTTACCAGGATTATTTTGCAACTCATTAAGTAAGAGAGCAAAAATATGCTCTGAATCGGTAGTTCCATTTACCCATTGATAAATTTCATCCCTTAATTGACTGCGTATAGGTCTGTATAAGGTCTGACGAAACTTATTAATTTTACCATTATGAATAAATAATAAACGCCCATATTGAAATGGTTGACAATTACTGAAATCGAGTGCTTGTCCTGAAGTAGCGCTACGAACATAAGAAACCATGCATCCAGACTCAATATAACGGCTGAGGCTGGGTAAATTAATATCATTCCAAATCGGTAGCGTACTTCTATAGGTAAAAGGTTCTGTATCCTTAAGAGTATGATACCAACCGACACCAAAGCCATCAGCATTAACAGTTCCTGATATCATTTCCTGGGGTTGATAGCTTTGGGTTATCAGTGAATGTTCGTAGTTGTACAGTAAACTTTCTAATAAAAGAGATGGACCAAGATAAGCAAGTAATCGGCACATAATAAATTAGGGCATGGGGCATTGGGCATGAGGTATGGGGAATTTAGGATTATCAAGTTTAAATTCCCCTTGGTCTTTATGCTTTACTAATTAATTACTTTTAGCGGAAATGGTACAAAATGTCTAATCCTATGGTGGTTATCTTTACTGATAACTGAATGCTGCGATCGCCAATGCACCCCAACCGGCAATAAATGCTGCGCCACCTAATGGTGTTATTGCTCCCAATATTTTGATGTCGCTTAAACTCAATGCGTACAAGCTACCTGAAAAAATAAATATACCGACGATAAATAACCAACCGCTAGCGACTAAGCTTGTTGCTGGTGATTCTGTTTGACTGAGCAAGATTGCCACTAGTAACAGTGCCAGGGCATGATACATCTGATAGCGAGCGCCAACTTCAAAAATTTCCATAGCGCGATTGCTAAGTCTTTCTTTTAAGGCGTGAGAAGCGAAAGCACCAGCAGCCACTGATAATCCACCGAACAAGGCTGCTAAACTCATGAATATTTTGACCATTTTACCCATTTTATGGTATACAGCAGATGGGGAGATTGGAAGGAATAATCCAAAATATAAAATCTTTAAATTCCAATGCCCTATGCCCAATGCCCCATCCCCAATCCCCAGCCAAATTTAAATATCAAAGTGATAAGAAACTGCACCGTCTTCACTAACTTTGAAGTTAGCATTAAATTGTTTGGCTTGTTCGTCCAAAAATTCTCTTGCTTCTGCTGCTGGTAGTTGGGATTGCATTGCAAACCCTAAAACTGTGATTCGTCCTTCGTTTTCGGCTATCATGCGATAAAACATCGATTGCAGATGCAGATCCATTTGCTTGGCGATCGCAGAATGTTCTTTCTTACCTTGACGGCGCATTCCCAAGGCTAACCACCCTCCCAAAACTAAGCTAGGCAAACCAAAAATAATACCATTTACTGCTGTTGTATCTAGCTCGGCTACTGCATGATGATTAATATAATCATTTTGATCGTAGGCACCAGGTGGTATCTGTTTAAACATAAGATGTTTATTTATCATCGCCTGGGCTGATATTGTTGTCAGCATAAACCCTAATACAATTAACCAACCAGCAGCTAATTTCTCGGAAGTTTTCATAGTCTTTTTAAAGTTTAAACTTTAAAAGTGATTCTAACCCCACTTTCATCAAAGCTTCCAGTAGCCAATCTTCAAACTATCACTCATATCATGTCCGGTTAAACAGTTATCATATCTGTGGGGGTTGAGTAATGAGTAATGAGTAATGAGTAATGAGTATTCATGTTAGGTGTAATAACCGCCATCAATGAAGATGTGGGTTATATAGTAAGTAATAAGCCGGACTTGATATTATCGGTAATTTACCGGGTATCATCAGTTTTATACTTATTAATCATACTTAGTATTTTTTTATATTTAATGCAGAAACGTGCTGATTGCAACGTTTCTACAATTTAATTCAACAGCACTTACGTTATTCTCATACTTACTCGTTGGTGCCGTACTCTCATTGCCTTATTACTACGTTCAAATTTTTTCTCAACGCCGGCACCCTACAATAAAAATGTGCCAGTTGCGTAAATCCTATTAAAGATGAAAGTGATAATAAACACCACCGTTTCGACCGTGATCGAAGGTGGCATTGAATTCTTTAGCCTTGCAATCTAAGAATAGTTTGGCTTCCTCTCCGGATATTTCAGCTTCTTTGGCAAAGCGGAGTAAAGAAATTTGTCCTTTTTCTTCTTCAACAAGGCGATAAAAAATAGATTGAAGATGACTTGTTAGTTGTCTTTGATGAGAATGACGTAATCCTAATATCAGCCAAGTACCCAATCCAACAGCGGGTAAACCCAAAGCTAAACCTGCCATGGCTTTATCTGTAATTTGTTGTTTTTCCTCTTGAGTACCTTGGCGATCGATCGATAATGCCTCCACAGTTACGTGCATGAGAAAAATAGAACCGAATGAGAGTAGCAAACCAGCCGAAACTTTTGTGATAAACTTCATAGAAACGCGACAAGATGTAAATCTTGACGCGATCTTAACCTCAGTTACCTGTAGCTTCCAATATGGTGGAAAAGTAAAAACGGGTGCGTGTCATTGCTTGACGTTGGATATTAAAGCCGTTTTTTTGCAGAAAATCAATGATATCGGCTTCTCTATGCTGATATGCACGGGTAGTTTTACTAGGACCTGGAAAAAAACTTCCGATTTTTTTTAGTATAGTCAATAAAAAGGTTTTAGGCGCAAAACTGACAATTATCCGCGATTCTGCCCTACTGCATAAATGAGATATCATTTCGGCAGCCTTTTCTTGAGGATAATGAATTAGAACATCCAGACAAACAACCGTATGATACTTACCATTCAAGGCTTCTAAATCTTGCACCGCAAAAATTGGATTATCAGCATTTCCTAAAATTTCCTTGGCTCGATATGCCCCTTCTTCGACCATTTTTTCAGAAATATCGCTGGCATAAACTGTTGCTCCTGCTTGGGCTAGGGGTATGCTCAGACTACCCACACCACATCCAGCGTCGCATATTGATATTTCTGCCAAATTTTTGTCACTCTTTAACCAGCTCAGTACCGTATCTACGGTTTTTTGATGTCCCTTGCGGATATCAAGCTGGACTGTATTAACTTCACCATTGCCATAAATGCGTTTCCAACGGTCAAAACCCGTAGAATTGAAATATTCCTTAACAATGGTTTTATCGTCTGCTACGTTCATAAAACTTGATATTTAACGGTTCCAAATCGACGAGAAGAGTGCCTATTATCGGTAGGATACATCAATTGAGGACAACAAAACTTTTAAAAAAACAGAAAACCACAAATATATGGGTAAAATTTTGTGGTTTGTTGAGAAAAAATAATATTTAGTTTGGACTTACGCAACTGGCACATTTTTTTGTAGGGTGCTTGTACACTGACTAATTGTTAAGGAAATAATAAGGCAATGAGTGTACGGCACCACCCGAGTTTTGTGACACTTACGTAAGTCCTATTAGTTTTAAAAAATATATTTAGTTAGGAGAAGCATTTTAGGACAATAAGCGCTGGTAAGTCAAATTTTTGGTTGCTCGATCGCACTTCCAACGCAAGAGATTACTAGCATGAGCGCCTTCAATTCCAGTTAAACCAATTGCTGTTCGTGGTGCTGTGGTTGCCAGTGAAATTGCTGTTTGAAAGTCACATATTCCCCATTTAAGCAAATTTTCTACTCCTGCAAGTAATGGTAAAGTTGTTCCCGATAAAGTTCCATCTGCTAATCGTGCAGTTCCTTGAGTAACTGTAATTTCTCGACTATCCCAGGGATAAGTGCCATCAGGTAATCCTAAAGGAGCTAAAGCATCACTTACCAAGAAAAGTCCTTTGGTATAATCGCTTGCCCGGAACAGTAAATCTATCATCATCGGCGAGACATGTTTACCGTCAGCAATAAAACCACACATTACGTTTTCGTTAATAATAGCCGCAGCTAACAAACCGGGTTGTCGGTGATGTAATGGTGGCATGGCATTAAAAGCGTGAGTCACCATAGTTGCCCCCATATCAAAAGCGCTTTGTGCTTGCTCTGCAGTGGCTTGAGAATGCCCTAAACTGACGATGATACCGGCATTGCGTAAATAAGGAATCACTTCGCGATCGCAGTCTAATTCCGGGGCTAAAGTCATCACTTTAACAATCTCGCTGAAATTGCCCAAAACTCGTCTTACTTCCCCAAGGGATAAAGGTAAAAGATATTCTTCTGGATGTGCTCCCCGCTTTTGAGGATTTAAAAATGGTCCTTCTAAATGTACTCCCAAAACTTTTGCGCCGGAAGTTTGATTTTGTATAAAATCGGCAACTACTGTAAGGGAACGCTGGATATTTTCGACAGAAGTTGTCACCAGAGTTGGTAAAAATGCATCAACGCCACTATGCCAAAGATAATCGCAAATTTTCTGCAAATTACCAGCATTTTCTGCATTTAAATCTGGAAAAGCAGTTCCTAACCCTCCGTTAATTTGTAAATCCACACCACCCAAAGAAATCCAATCACCTTCAGCATCAAGCATTTGTAAATCGCTTAACGGCACCCTGATGATAATATTAGACATTGGCACAATTTGTTCAATAATGCCATCGCGGTTAATAAACACCATTTGTCTATCTTCGTAACCTGGGATCAGAGCATTAATAATATTTAAAGGAAGTGTTGTTTTAGTCATAGGATTTACGCAATTTACGAACACGGCTGAATCGATTTTGATGGAAATCACAACAATTAATCAAGAAGAAAAACGCCTAAAATGAGATTATTAATTATGAAATTTAATTAATTGGTTTTTCATTTTTATTGCTTATGACAACTAAAATCGGCATTATTATGGGCAGCGACTCAGATTTACCCACTATGCAATCGGCGATCGCAATTTGTGAAGAATTTGCAGTTAACACCGATGTGGCTATTGTCAGCGCCCATCGTACTCCACATCGTATGGTGGAATATGCCCAATCTGCTATTTCTCGCGGTATTAAGGTGATTATTGCTGGTGCTGGTGGTGCCGCTCATCTTCCCGGTATGGTTGCTTCTTTAACTCCACTTCCGGTTATTGGAGTTCCCGTTCCCAGCCGTTATTTAAAAGGTGTAGATTCTTTACATTCCATCGTACAAATGCCAGCTGGTATACCTGTAGCAACTGTGGCTATCGGCAATGCTAAAAATGCCGGACTTTTAGCGGTACAAATACTCGCTACTCATCAACCAGATTTAATGGAAAAGGTGATTCTATATCGTCAAAATCTCACTGATTCTGTGATCGCTAAGCAAGATAAGTTGGAAAAATTAGGCTATCAAGATTATTTAAATCAAATGTAAAACCCCTAAGTAGGTCTGCATTGAAAATAGTAATGCTGGATAAGAGAATAAAGATGGGGTGATGGGGTGAGTGGTAATAAGGCTTGGAACTCAGTTTACCCAAGCTGTAACAAAGTTGAGGGGAGTTGAGTTTATTTTTGCCCACTTACTTATTCTGTTGATGCCTGACACTAAAAACCATATTTATTACACTCACAATAATTCCTCTGAGTACACATCCCTACAATAAAATATGTGCCAATTGCCTAAGTACTAACTATAATCTTATTTATTTACAAAAGTTATAAAAACTTCATAGTTAGACATATTAATAAACAAAGTGTTTTTTTGTATAAAAAATTAATAATGATCGTAATTTTATTGAGTCAAAAAGTTATGAAATATTGACGCAAAGCAAATTTTAGCAATCATATTCAGCTTTAAATCCCATCAGGAATAATTCAAAATCAGAAATAAAGTAGCAAAAACTACAGATTTATGAAAGAGCGTGTTGTAATGATTTCTTAACCGTTATAAATTTAACAAATACAGCAAATTATGAAATAGAAAGACTTTCAGACAAAAATCGAAATATAAAATAATTAATGGGGTTTGTTAGGAGGTTTGCAAAAATACATAATAATAATTTTTTAAGAAAAACTGATTACATCAACATATGTATCATTGGTTGGTTGATGATAACTAGATTATTTGATTTCCTAGTTTTTAAATAAGCGTTGTGAGCAACATTATTCATAGGTATAACAATCAAACATGAATTTGTGGAATAGTAAATTTTACTGTTTGTCAAGATTCGGGTTTTGATATCTAACCGGCTTAAAAGCATAGAATTTGTGAATTTCGGCTTATAAGAGTATTAGGGGTACTCTGGCGGTGTTTCCAGTCAAGGAAGTAAAGGAGTAAAGATGCAAAAATTGACGCGAAAAAGAATTAATAAAAACGGTAGACAAGGTAATTTAAAACGATCTACAAGTGCAACACGAAATAGCTCATTTGTCAAACAAGTAGGGGAAGGAATCAAAGGTTTAAATCCCAGCTTGCGTGCTTGTCTGCCTATTGCCTGTTTGATTGTATTAGCTTGGAGTTATGTAGCAGTTGCTCAAGCTCCTAGTGAAGGACCTAGCACAGCAGAACTTAAAATAGCATTAGATACCCTTTGGGTTGCAGTTGCAGCGTTTTTGGTAATTTTCATGAACGCTGGTTTCGGAATGTTAGAAACCGGAATGTGTCGTCAGAAAAACGCCGTCAACATTCTTTCCAAGAACTTGATTGTGTTTGCTTTGGCTACCCTGGCATTTTGGGTAATCGGCTTTGGCATCATGTTCGGTGATGGAACTCCATTCTTTGGTTTGAGTGGTTTCTTGCTGAGTGGTGCAGATAATAGCCCCGTGACAGGGGATGCTTATCAAGGGGTTTTTGGTTCTCTGAATTGGGCTGGCGTTCCCTTATCTGCGAAATTCTTATTCCAATTAGCATTTGCTGGAACAGCTGCCACAATTGTATCAGGGGCTGTAGCAGAGAGAATTAAGTTTATTGACTTCTTGATTTTCAGTATTTTATTAGTTGGTATAGCTTACCCAATTACCGGACATTGGATTTGGGGTGGTGGCTGGTTAGCTGATGCAGGATTCTGGGATTTTGCTGGTTCTACAGTTGTACACTCAGTTGGTGGTTGGGCAGCTTTGATGGGAGCAGCCATACTTGGGCCACGTATTGGTAAATATAGCAGTGACGGTAGAACTAATGCTATACCTCCTCATAATTTGAGTATTGCTACCTTGGGTTGTTTGATTCTATGGTTAGGTTGGTTTGGTTTCAACCCTGGTTCCACAATGGCAGCTGATGCAAATGCGATCGCTCACATTGCATTAACTACAAACTTGGCTGCTGCGGCTGGTGGAGTAGTTGCCTGTTTTGTTGCTTGGGGTAAGTTTGGTAAGCCAGACTTAACGATGATTATCAACGGTATCTTGGCTGGCTTAGTAGGTATCACCGCACCTTGCGCTTGGGTTAATTTGCCTAGCGCGGTAATTATCGGTGCAGTTGCTGGAGCTTTGGTAGTATTTTCCGTTGCTTTCTTCGATCAAATCAAAATTGACGATCCAGTAGGTGCAATTTCGGTTCACTTGGTGTGTGGTTTTTGGGGTACTTTGGCAGTAGGTTTATTTGCTGCTGGAGCAAGTGAAAACGGTATTTATACTGAAGGACCAGATGCTGGTTTATTCTTCGGTGGTGGAATCAATCCACTAATTGTTCAATTAGCAGGTGCTTTGGCTGTTGGCGGTATGACTGTATTGCTGAGCACCATCTTCTGGGTAGCATTGAAAGCTACATTGGGTATCCGTGTAACTCCAGAAGAAGAATTAGAAGGTTTGGATATTGGCGAACACGGCATGGAAGCTTATACTGGTTTTAAGAAAGAAGATGACGGTATCGGATATGGAGATACAAGTAGACCTGGAATGCCGACACAAGGAGATATTCCTGGAACTCTATAAGTTTTTTCACTGGTAAATAAATTAACCCTACTTCCTTTGGGGAGGTAGGGTTTTTTTAATTTAGAATTTAGAATGCCCGAATTTAGAATGCCCGAATTAACAACTAACAACTATCACGGCTTAGATGGATTTCACTGATTACACG
>DESS01000218.1:6303-8476 GCA_002361335.1 Richelia sp. UBA3308 | reverse complement strand
GTAATATTGCGGTACGTAGGCAATACTAATCGCCAAAGCCGCATTTAAAATTCCCCGCCCCACAACAAACGCTAGCGTTACTGAAAGCAGTAGTCCCGGCAAAGTATAAATGCTATCCATTATAAATAGCAGTACTTTATCCAACCTACCGCCAATATACCCGCTCAACATCCCCAAAGGCACGCCAACTAGCATACTTAATGCAGTCGCCAAAATTACTACTTGTAATGCTGCTTGAGCGCCAAAAACAGTACGAGAAAAAATATCGTAGCCCAAACGACTCGTACCAAACCAGTGTTTTAATGAAGGTGGTGTATGAATTGGGTTATCCAAAAACTCTGTTGGATCTTGCAGCAATCCCAAACCCTGGAGCGCGGGAGCAAACAATGCCAGGAAAATAAACACCAAAGTAATAGTTAGCCCTACCAACATTAATTGTTGAGAAAGGCTAGGTTTTTTGTTTATGAAAGGTAAAAATCTCGGCAGGAAACCTCTAGCAAGAGTCATAGGTTGATTTCAAAGTAAGGAGTTATGAGTTATGAGTGTTAATTCAAGAGACTCATTTTGTCAACCATTAACTCAAAAATTAACACTTTCAATTACAGAACCGCTGACTATTCTTACAGAGAAGATGGTTCCCAGGAAAGATGAAAATACACAATTTAATCCCCAATTCCCAATGCCCCATGCCCCATGCCCCATGCCCAATTCCCTAAAGTACGCTTTCAAGCAACTGCCGATACTGACTCTTCTGTTTTACCCCTTTAAGTTCTTGCAACAATTCTTTATTTTTGAAAATTTGTACTGTGGGCGTTCCTGTTACTCCTGCTTGTTCGGCAATTTCTCTATCTTTGTCAATGTCAATTTCTACAAAGTGGATTTTACCGTCAAATTCATCCACTACTTTATTTAATATCGGTTTGAGAGTATGGCATGGTCCGCAACCCGGAGAAACATATTTTACCATTAAAGGGCGATCGCCATCGTGAAATATTTTTCTCAGAGCATAACTTCCTATATGACGGGTGGCGTTAATATCAAAGTCGGCTTCGGTATCGGCGGTAGTTTTTTCTTCTTCTTTCTGGGGTTTTAATTCGTTGTTTTCCGGGTTTTGACGAAATTCCTGAATCAATCCTTGAGTAGATAACCAACGTTCTGCTAACATTGCTCCCATACAGCCGGTACCTGCTGCGGTGATTGCTTGACGAAATTCATGATCTTGTACGTCGCCAGCCGCAAATACCCCTTCGACGCTGGTTTCTACGGAGTTACCTTTGGTCACAATGTAACCCACATCATCCAGTTCTAACTGTCCTTTAAATAAGGATGTGTTGGGAGTATGTCCAATGGCATAGAATAATCCTTTAACGTGCAATTGACCTTCTTCGCCAGTTTTGTTATTACGGACTTTGATTCCCTGCATATGCTCTTGATCGCCAAAAACGTCCACAGCTTCTGTGTTCCAATGCACTTTAATTTTCGGATTACTTAAAACCCGATCTTGCATGGCTTTACTTGCCCGCATTCGATCGCGACGAACCAATAAGTTGACTGTATCGCCGTATTTTGTCAAATAAATAGCTTCTTCTGCCGCCGAATCACCAGCACCAATTACAGCCAATTCCGCACCGCGAAATACCGGAGTAGCTCCGTCACAAATAGCACAAGCAGAAATGCCGCGACTCCAAAATGCATGTTCGCTGGGTAAACCCAAACGCTTCGCCGTCGCACCTGTTGCGATAACTATACTATTAGTTTTAAACTCCCTCTCCGATGAACGCACGGTAAAGGGACGTTGACTTAAATCAACTGAAATCACATCCTCAGTATATAGTTCAGCCCCCCAGCGTTCTGCTTGCGCTTTCATTTTATCCATTAAATCCGGGCCGGTAATACCTGCCGGGAAGCCAGGAAAATTCTCCACTTCTGTAGTTGTCATCAACTGTCCACCCGGTAATCCTCCTGCTTCAAACCCTTCAAATACAACGGGTTTAAGGTTCGCACGCCCCGCATAAATTGCAGCCGTGTAACCCGCAGGGCCAGAACCTATAATTACTATGTTTTCTACTGTTGGATTTGTCATAATTTTTAAAATAAACTCATAACGACTTCGTTTAACTTAGTATAACAAATTTACTTAATCTTGTGGAGTATTAGGCTTGTAGTAGCGCTT
>DESS01000218.1:935-6243 GCA_002361335.1 Richelia sp. UBA3308 | reverse complement strand
TAATTTTTCAAACTGAACTACTTGTATAAATTTGTAAAACGCTGCCATTAAAACGCCAAAATTCCGGAATGCCAATTGCAGCATAAATTTTAAACTTGTCTACTTTGGGTTTGGAATATTCAACTTCTAATACCAAATCCGGCGGTGGATCGATTTTTAAGTCTATTTTTTCCTTACTTCTAACGCGGTACTCATTTTGGATGTAGTAGCTGCTGTCTGGCTCAGCACCTCGTTGTAAATCATCTCGCGTGAAAGTTAAAGAGCCAGAGCGTTTGATTTCTAAGCCCAATTCCTCACACAATATTCCAGTAAAACCTTCAATAACGCGATTTGAGTTTTCATGTGGCATATCAGGAGCCATGATTTCTAATACACCATTTTCGTAGGCTAATCTGGTATTTCTTGAACTTCCCATGTCAGTGAGCATGGCTTTAAAAGTTTGCCAGCTAATATTTTCAAGTAAAGTTCTGGTTTCTGCTGGTGTTGAGATTGCCACCATATTGAAAATACCTCATTTAAACTGGTGATTCTTTGCGGCCTTACTTTCTTAAGGATTACACAATAGCCAATAGCATCGTTATAGCGTGAAAAAAATCAATTAAATGTTAGAAATTGAAAAAATTGGGAATACTAATGCTTGAGTAAGCCATTGGCTAAAGTCCAAATGTGGATGGGAAAAATTAGTATTAGGAGAAAAATCCATGCAAGCTCAAGCATCAGATTTACTAGAAAAAATTCGTCAGCAATTTGATAGTGCGCCTTATCCGAGAATTCCTGTTGATAAATCTCCTAAATATAAACCGAGTTCCCTCTATATTCATAACTTAGTAACGTCCTACTATTTAAGAAATCAAAAAGTTATAGATACTAAAGGAAAAATTATTTTAGATGCTGGATGTGGTAGTGGATATACATCCCTTATACTCGCAGAAGCGAATCCGGGTGCAAAAATTGTTGGTATTGATATTTCAGAAGAATCTATTAAATTAGCACGTCAACGTTTGGAATTTCACGGAATTGACAACGCGGAATTTCATGTTTTAGGAGTAGAGGATTTACCATTATCTGATTGGGAATTTGACTATATAAATTGTGATGAACTACTTTATCTTTTTAATGATATCGGTAAAGCATTACAAGCAATGAAGGCGGTTTTAAAACCACAAGGAATTATTCGTAGTAATCTACATAGTTCAATCCAGCGCGTCAGCTATTTCCGCGCCCAAAAAATCTTTACAATGATGGGTTTGATGGATGAAAATCCAGAAGACTTGGAGATGGGAATTGTAGTAGAAATTATGAATGCTTTGAAAGATACAGTCAAACTCAAAGAATCAACTTGGGACTCTAATTATGAAGGGGAGAATGGGAAACAAAGAATTTTAATGAATTATTTGTTCCAAGGAGATAAAGGATACACCATTACTGATATGTTTAATGGTTTTAGAACGGCAAACTTAGAATTTATCAGTATGGTTAATTGGCGAGAATGGAATTTAGAAAGTTTATTCAAAGAGCCAGATAATTTACCTGCTTTGATTGCAATGAGTTTACCCGAATCTTCTGTAGAGGAGCAGCTACAGTTATTTGAATTGATCCATCCCGTACATAGACTACTTGATTTTTGGTGCGGGCATCCCAACCAAGGGCAATCCTTTGTACCGGTTGAAGAATGGAATGATTGTGACTGGGAACAGGCAAAAGTGCATCTACATCCCCAGTTAAAAACTTCATTATTTCGAGAGGAATTAATAGCCTGCGTTACAACAATAAAACCTTTTGTTATCAGCAAACACTTATCACTAATTGAAAATGTTGTCAGTATAGATAGTTCAATGTCAGTTTGCTTAATACCTTTACTGGAGCAACCCCAATCAATGACAAGCTTGGTTAAGCACTGGAAGCAAGTTAGGCCTTTGAATCCCGTGACTTTAGAACCCACTGACGACAAGCAAGCATTTTATCTAGTGCAACAACTACTGCTAATGCTAGAAAATCTCGGTTATGTAATGTTAGAAGCCTGAGGTACTCGCGGATAGGGGGTAACAGTTTCTTTTACAGATGCCTCCAAAACCATAGATGAAATCTCTTGTCATTCTTGGTTTTCCAATTTGTCTAAAAAAAAATTGCGGAAAATGATAATAAATCTCTCGAAGTGGGTAAGTTACATTTAGAACGCAATAATTAATCTCTACCTACAGGAAACACTAATGAAAACCGAACTTAAAGCAAAGTTTTTACAAAATATTCTTCGTAATAAAAAGGAAGATGAGGGTTTTACCCTAATTGAATTATTGGTTGTAATTATTATTATCGGTATTCTTTCTGCTATTGCTTTACCTGCCTTTTTAAATCAAGCGAATAAAGCTAAACAATCTGAAGCGAAAACAGTTGTAGGTTCAATGAATCGGGCGCAGCAAGCCTACTTTACTGAAAAAGGTACTTTTGCTGGATCTAAAGGATTTGGTAGTCTTGGTCTTGGGGTTGCTACAAAAACTGAGAATTATGAATACAAAATTACAGATCCCGATGCGAAGGGAACCTCAGTTACTAACCAAGCGCAACCAATAGTAAATGCAATTAAAGCATACATTGGTGGTGTATCCTTAGGTTCAATTGCTGCGACAAGTGAGGCAACAACTCTTGCTTCCTTATGTGAAGCTAAGACAGCTAGGGGAATTAATGGTGCTGCCACAGGTAAAGAAACTCCCAAGTTTACTAGTGCAAAACCTCCTGAATGTCCTGGTACTTACGAGGCTTTGTAATCAAAATAAGTTTTACGCTACTAATTGAATTTATTAAACCAAAATATTTGATTGTAATAGCGGTTTTTCTCAGCAGAAATCAAACTTTTTTAAGAGTGGGTAGAATGTTCTACTCACTTTCTGTTTTTACGTCAAAAAATACTAAAAAATAACTATGATTACAAATCTAACTAATTTACAACAAGAGGCTTATCAATATCTAATTCAAGGGAATTACAGTAAAGCAACAAGTTTATATGAGCAAGCGATCGCAATAGAACCTCATATCAAATCTTATTACTGGTATTTAGGATTAGTTTTACTATTACAAGGACAAGAAACGGAAGCCCAAATGACTTGGATGCTACCTATAACTGAGGTAGAACCAGAAGAAATTGATTTTTATACCAATGAATTAATTCTAGTTTTACAAAGGGAAGCAGAAAGACACGAAATTAAAGAAGAATATTCTATTGCTTGGGCAATTCGGCAGCATATACGAGAAATTAATCCAGATCACATTAATAATTTGCTCACATTAATTAAAATTTCCATCAAACAGGAAAACTTAGAAGATAATACTTTAGAGAATTGGGGAATAATTGAAATTTTAAAACAAGAGAATAATCTCAATTTAGAATTATTACAGCAAGTATTACAAGAATTTCTCGAAAATGTACCATTACATCCCGCAACAGTTGAATTTCTAGAAGCTTCTATAACAAAGTTCTCTCATCCCCAAGAATATTTTTGGATAATACTACCAGCGGCGATGAAAATAGGTCATACATTAAAAAATCCCCAACTGGCAGCCCGTATTTTAGAATTATATTTACATAGAGATGCTGAAAATATAGAAGCTTTAAAGCACCTTGCTACTTTTAATCAAAATTACGGTAATTATTCCCAAGGCATAGAGAAAGCAAAACTATGTTATTCTTTATCACAAACGATTCCAGATAAAATTGCTGCCATTCATTTAGTTTTGCGGGGATTAATGAGTGCCGGTGGATATTGGCAAGAAGTTACTTCCACTTGCAAAGAATTAGAAACACTTTTCCAAAAATTTATTCAAGCCCAACCTTTACCGTTAGATGAAGTCAGAACTCTTTACTTACTTACTCCATCCTTTGCCATACCTCATATCAAAGATTCTCCAGCAGAATTCCGAGCAATTCACAACCAAATAGCGAAAATTTTTCAAGCAAATATTCAACCTGCTGCTGCAAAAGAAAATAATTTCAACTTAATTAAACCCGTGCAGGAAAATTTTGCATCTGTAGCCTCACAATTCCATTGCGATCGCGATTCATCTCAACCACTAATAACATCAAGCAAAAAATTAAAAATTGGATATCTATCTTACGCTTTAAGAAGACATTCTGTAGGTTGGTTAGCTCGTTGGTTATTCCAATATCACGATCAAGAAAAATTTGAAATAAATACCTATTTTGTTAACTATAAGTTAGTAGATGATTGGTTACAAGAATGGTACGTTAATCAATCAACTCATGCTCATAAATTAGGTATGAATGGCTTAGAAATTGCTCAAAAAATCAACGAAGATGAAATCGATATTTTAATTGATTTAGATAGCATTACACTAGATATTTCTTCTGAAATCATGGCACTCAAACCAGCAGCAATTCAAGCTACTTGGTTGGGTTGGGATGCTTCAGGAATACCTGCTATTGATTACTTCATTGCAGATCCTTATGTTTTACCTTCTACTGCTCAAGATTACTATACAGAAAAAATTTGGAGATTACCTCAAACTTATATTGCCGTTGATGGTTTTGAAATTGCTACACCTACTTTACGTCGAGATGAATTAGATATACCTAGCGCTGCAGTTATTTATCTCAGCGCTCAAAGGGGATATAAACGCCATCCACAAACTACAAGATGGCAAATGAAAATTATCAAAGAAGTACCAAATAGTTATTTTCTAATCAAAGGTGACGCTCAAGAAGAGTCAATCAAACGCTTTTTCTATCAAATAGCTGAAGAAGAAGGAGTTGATTGCTCTCGTTTAAGATTTTTACCTCAAGTCGCTTTAGAAGCAACTCACCGCGCCAACTTAGCCATTGCTGATGTAGTACTTGACACCTACCCTTACAATGGTGCTACAACAACATTGGAAACTCTGTGGATGGGTATTCCTTTGGTAACAAGAGTTGGGCAACAATTTGCCGCACGTAACAGCTATACCATGATGATAAATGCTGGTATAACAGAAGGCATTGCCTCGACGGATGAAGAATATATCGAATGGGGAATTCGTTTGGGTAAAGATGCCAAATTAAGACAAGAAATTTCTGGGAAACTTAGACAATCTCGTCAAACTGCACCATTGTGGAATGCTAAACAGTTTACTCGTGAAATAGAGAAAGCTTACCAACAAATGTGGGCTAATTATATTGACGCTTAGTATTGACATATCTATTACCAAATTAATTAATAATTAGTAATTTAGTCTGGAGGTTTAAAGCACCATTATTTATGGGGCACAATAGCGGAATTATGAATTATTAATTATTAATTACCTCAGCCCTTCGGGCAAA
>DESS01000218.1:0-770 GCA_002361335.1 Richelia sp. UBA3308 | reverse complement strand
ACTTCTTACTTCTTACTTGTGAAATTTAATCATGTAGTACTTGACACTAACCCCTATAAAAGTGCTACAACAACACTGGAAAGTTTAATTTCTATAAACAACCTAATTTAAAATTTTGAGTTGCAATTATTATGACAGCAATTAAACTCCATATTGGAGGTAAAGAACCTCATTTAGATTGGAAAATTCTTGATATTGAACCGCGAGAAGAAGTTGATTTTATTGGTGATGCAGCCAATTTAGAACAATTTGAAGATAATTCCATTGAAGCAATTTATGCCAGCCATGTTTTAGAACATTTTTATTATGGTTTAAATAATGAATTGCTCAATACTCTTTCTGAATGGCATCGTGTTCTACAAAGTTCGGGTAAACTATACATCAGCGTACCTAATTTACAAACTCTTTGTTGGTTATACCTACACCCCTCCCTTACACCTTTAGATAAACATCATATTATGCGAATCATTTTTGGGGGACAAACCAATGAATATGATGTTCATAAAGTAGGTTTTGATTTTCATATATTAGCTTTGTATTTAGAAGAAGTCGGGTTTCAACAATATGAATCTGTATCAGAGTTTGGTTTATTTAATGATTGTAGCAGCTTGCGAATATCAGATACCTTAATTAGTTTAAATGTAATTGCAATAAAGTCAGCCACAGATTAAACTACTTTAAGTAGGTTGGCGTTGAAAATAGTAGCCGCTGACTTGTGAGTAGTGAATAGTGAATAGCGAAAAGTGAGGTCTTGGGGAGCCACTGCGTTG
>DESS01000219.1:9030-9151 GCA_002361335.1 Richelia sp. UBA3308 | reverse complement strand
CCCGCTGTACTACCTATATATTTGGGGTTGCTGAATCAAAGTATGAATTACGTGTAAGCTACGCCCTTAGCATAAGGGCGTAACGGTTAAGCTTGTGCTCCTAGAGTCCTTCAAGCGCCAC
>DESS01000219.1:0-8896 GCA_002361335.1 Richelia sp. UBA3308 | reverse complement strand
CGCGCAGCGTGGGGCGTATCTTCTATCCTTTGTTGCCGGGGAATTAAACCCATATGTTTAAGTTAAAGCCTCAAGCTAAATTAATTGTGATTGATTTTTTGATTGCTCAACCTATTGTCAAATTTTGGCAATTCGTGGAAACTCAAATTTTGAGCAAATTAATCACGAATTCTTATGGAGAAAAAGCTACCTCTAAAGTTCATTTTATTGGGATCAAAGATTATCAAATTATCGCTCAAAAAACTGGTTATATTCTCAAAAATAGAAAAAATATTACTAAAAATGTTCAACCCACTTATCATGCTATTGCTCCTAGGATTATCCGTTCTTTAAATGATTGGATTGCAGTTAGAGGACTCGAGTTTTTTAGTTTAATAAATTTAATTCCCTATGAATTATTGATTTTTTAAAAAGCTCCTTAGGCTCAATCAGGTAGCTAATTATTTCGATATTCTTCTATCAACTTGGGAATATAATCATATCCATCCACACCAATAAAACTAATCATTTTCTGACGATTATTTGCCAATAAATTTTGAAAACCTTCTTTTCCCAATTGATTTTGTAAAATAGATAGTAATTTCGCTGGTTTGTGCCATTCTCGCGAAGCAATTTGATTGAGTATATACATTCCTAATGAACCTGTATAAATAGCTCTTTCAAAATTCGCTAAACTGTAATTTGCTGACCCTAGATAAGCTAAATTTAAACCTTGTAAATACACATCTCCAGAAGTTTGTGCTATTTTAAAACCTTCTTCTAAATATTTGACAGCTTCAGTTGCTTTTTCAATTACCATATAAGCTACACCCAAACTACTCAAACATAAAGCCTTACTTTGTAAATCACCCAATTTTACCGATAAATTCAAACCTTCTTGAAGATAATTAATCGCCATTTCATAAGTTTGGGCTTCTACATCTTCTGATTGTTGAGCCTGCATTACTTCGCTATAACCCAAATTCGCCAGAGCGTTTACTTCAGAAATTTTATCACCGGTTTGTCTGCTTAATATTAATGCACGTTGAGAATTATTTATTGCTTCGGCGTAATTTTTTTGATCGACATAAGTACGACTAAGATGATTTAAGTTGGCAATTTCACAAGCTTTGTCTTCAGCCTTCCGGGCTATTTCTAAAGCTTCTTGATGAAATTTGACCGAACTTTCATACTGTCCTAATGCTCTTTGAGAATAACCTAAAATAGTCAAAATTCTTGCTTTTTCCTGGGTTCCTTCAACTCTTCGTAAAGGTTCATCTAAATAAGAAAGTGCATCTTTTAAATAATTTCCTGAAAAAGAAGCGAAGATTCCACCATACAAGGGAAAATACGGTCTTTGTGAAAAATTTCGCAAGATTTGCAAAACGACTTGCCAAGCCGCACTACCAATTATTGTATCGGCGCCAAAGCCATTTCCTAACTGACTCCAAATTACAGCAAAGGTTAAAAAAGTAGAAATTGATAAATTAGAACCAGCTTTCACATTGTAAGCTTGTTGGTCAAACCAATTAACTAATCCTCGCTGTAAATATTGCAAAATTAACGTTAATTCAACCCAATCCCGTCTATTAATATTGCCTTGACTTCGAGCAAATTCTATGGTCGATTCTTGTTTAGCTAAAGTACGAAATAACCCTTTACTAAACTCCCCATCAATAAGATTACCCCAAGTTGCCCAAGGTCCAGTTTCTCCGGGTATTCCACCAAATCCTATTGAGGAACGATTTTGTTCGTACATCCAACTTATCAGATGTTGTTGCAATTTCCCCCAAGAAGCTATCCCACGAGCGATACCTTGAGAAAATTCTTCTAAAGATTTGATTTTGAAAGTATCTACATTATGCTGTAATGATTTTGCTAGTTGTTGGAGTTGTTTTTGATTTAAAGGTTGCTTGCGGTTAGGGTCGGTAACGCGCAACAATATAGCGAGACGTTCGTTTTCTGGTGCTGTGGTAATTTCTCTGGCAGCAGATAAAATTGATTCTGTAGCTTTAATAGTATCTTCTACTTTTTTCCATTGAGTTTGAATTGTCTTTAATGCTCTTAAACTACGGGTAGCCTTGGCTTTTTTTAATTCATCAGTTTCAGCATCTACTTTTTGCTGAGTAGAATCGACATTTTCGCTCAAAACTAACTCAAATACTTCTCCCGTTCCTACGGTAACACCCTTGAGCAGCATTTGATACACTTGTCCTTGCGAGCTAATTTTACCTTTGAGGGTGGCTTGGACAATTTCATCGATTAAGGCTAGATATTTATCCCGTAATGGCACAGATTCTGACACTTTAATAGCAATTATAACGAGCGTGTTTATTTATTCTAATTGTAGTTGTTGATTAATTTGATGGTCCGGATAAAGGTAAAAAACTATTGGGTGGCCGATCAATCGATCAATTACTTCAATTCCTACTTACTAATCAAACTTTTATTATCTCACAAATGATTTACTTAAATCAAATAGAGCTATATCAAAATTGAAGTTATGTAAACAATACTGAGATTAATTTTCGTAAAATCTAATAATTTGTTCCAATTAACCAATTTATACTACAAAAAAACACGATTATTTAAGCTTTGAAGAGGCTTTTTTTAAATTGCGAATTACTTTCGCCAGCATATCAATAGGTGTTACATTTTGTAACTACTATTGTGCCGTAACCTTATTGATAATAGCATCAATAAGCGACTATAACATTACGGAATATTTCGATAAGTTAATTTTTGTGCATAGGAATATTTAATATAAATTTAAATGTATTATCACTCAGGCTTATAACCAGCAATTTGAGATAGTGCACACAGGAATAGTCTTGCGATTTAATTACAGAATTTAATATTTAACTTTTCTTAGTTTATTTTGGGTAATTGATAACTATAACCAGGGTCTTGTGACAATTGCGTAAGTCCTGTAGTTTTTAAAGTTAGATAATCAACATTATCTATAAAATAGATATGTAATTATTCTGAATAATTCAATGATTTTTAAGTTTAATTTTGGTTTTGGTGATTAATTATGCACCGTTATAGGTTATTAGTAAAAATATCAAAGAGTTGGGAAAACTCTAAATGCCTCGCACACCAAAGCTCACATTTAATCGCGGTACATTAATTTTACATCCACCACCACGAGGTAAGGCGTGGATGGATTTTGCCACATGGGACGATCGCGTAGAAAAATTCCGCATCAAAGCGATCGAGTACCGCCCTTTGGTGGAAGCTTTAAGAGCAGAAGAAACGGATTTTATTGATGAAGCGAAGGAATTTTATCCTCTAGAAATGATTCCAAGTTTGGTGATGGAAGCTTATCCCCATCAAAGTGAAGCTTTGAAGGCTTGGAAGTTAGCGAAAAGACAAGGTGTGGTTGTGCTTCCCACTGCATCAGGGAAAACTTATTTGGCTCAGTTAGCAATGGAAGCAACGCCACGCACTACATTAATTGTCGTACCAACTTTAGATTTAATGCATCAGTGGTACGCTCATTTAGAAGCCGCTTTTCCCGATGTCAAAGTCGGTTTACTTGGTGGTGGTTCTCGTGATAGAACTCCAATATTAGTTTCTACTTATGATAGTGCGGCGATTCATGCAGAAACTTTGGGAAATCAATATGCTTTTATAATTTTTGATGAGTGTCATCATTTACCAACGGATTTTAATCGAGTGATTGCCGAATTTGCGATCGCGCCTTATCGTTTAGGGTTGAGTGCAACACCAGAGCGGACTGATGGGAAGCACGCGGATTTGAATTATCTTATTGGTAGGGAAGTATATCGTAAAAGAGCCGAAGATTTAGCGGGGAAAGCTTTAGCTGAGCATGAAATTGTTCAAATTAAAGTTAAATTATCACAGCAAGAGCGGGAAAGATACAACGAATTGATTCAAACTCGCAATAATTTTTTAAAAGATGCAAAAATTTCCTTGGGCAGTATACAAGGTTGGCAAAGATTTGTACAAATGAGTGCGCGATCGCAATCTGGTAGACGGGCTATGTTAGCTCATCGGGAAGCAAAAGAAATTGCTTTCTTGACTGATGGTAAAATTAGGATTTTAGCGGATTTATTAGCGAAACATTATCCAGAAAGAGTTTTGATTTTTACTGCTGACAATACTACTGTTTATCGGATATCGAAAGAATTTTTGATTCCCTCAATAACTCATCAAACGCCGGTGAAGGAAAGACATGAGATATTGACTAAGTTTAAGACCGGTGAATATAAATCTTTGTTGGCTTCCCATGTATTAAATGAAGGTGTTGATGTACCGGCAGCGACTATAGCAATTATTTTATCTGGTACAGGTTCTGCACGGGAATATATTCAAAGATTAGGAAGAGTTTTGAGGAAGGGGAATATTAAGAATAAGCAAGCTATTTTATATGAAGTAATTGCGGAAAATACTAGTGAAGAAAGGACATCCCAAAGGCGGAGAGGGGTTGAAAAAAAGGAATCGCACAAGCCCAAAAGAAACAAAGATGGAAAGGGGAATTTACAAGTTATTTATGGAAGTGGAAGTGGTGGAAAAACGAGTTATAAAGCAGCAGAAAATAGTTCCGATGGTAAATATAAGACTAAGAAATCCCACAAGCAGATGAATATTTGGGATGAAGTTGAGTGAACTACCATAGAAATAACTGCTAATTCAACTCACCTCATGTCCAATCCTACCGTCATCATCCCCCAAGCTTTTAAAGTTACTCACGAACAGTTCAAAGAACTTGCGATCGCCAACCGCGATGTAAAATTAGAACGAAGCGCTACCGGAGAATTGATAATTATGGCTCCTACAGGAAGCGAAACAGGAAATCGTAACTTAGGTATTGAAGCACAGCTATGGTTTTGGAATCGTCAAACTAAGCTAGGAATTGCATTTAATTCATCTACGGGATTTCATTTACCTAACGGTGCTGACCGCTCCCCGGATGCTTCTTGGATAAAATTAGAACGCTGGGAAGCACTCACAGCAGAAGAAAAACAAGGTTTTGCTCCTATATGTCCCGACTTTGTTGTGGAATTACGTTCCCCTTCCGATAATATGAAACCCTTGCGAGAAAAGATGCAAGAATATATTGAAAATGGAGCAAAGTTGGGTTGGTTGATTGACCGTAAAAACCGGAAGGTAGAAATATATAGACAAGGTCACAATGTAGAAATATTAGATAATCCCAATTCTTTGTCGGGTGAAGAAATATTACCCGGATTTATTTTGGATTTGGCTGAAGTTTGGTAGATTCTATATTCCGTCGGGATCATAAAATTGTAACCAAGATTCAATAAACCAAATTCACCCCAACGGGTACTGTATTACGAAATTGTTTGGGACATACTCAAGATAAGCGCAAGAGATGCGTGTGATTTAAATATCAGTTGCAAACAATTTTATGGTGACAAATATGCCTAGACTTCATGGATTTAGTTCCCGCACTGGCGAGAATCAACCTTTGGGTGAATTTGCACAAACTGGAAAATTCGGAAGAATGTTTCCTAGATTGCGTCCCTTTACACCATCGGTAGAAAGTTTAACTGAATTGGGTAATGCAATGAACGATACAGACCCCAAATCAACTGATGGTGATAATCTAAATGTACCTGCGGGTTTTACTTATTTGGGTCAGTTTATCGACCATGATATTACCTTCGATACTACTGCTTTACAAGAAGTTTTAGTTGACCCATTGGCTATAAGAAATTTTCGTACACCACGACTAGACTTAGATAGTGTATATGGTTGTGGACCAAAAACTCAAAGATATCTTTATCAACTAAATGACCCCGATTTATTCTTAATTGGCAAAACAAACAGTCAGCCAGGAGATGGAGATAATTCTATTCCTACAGAATTACCCAATGACCTTCCTCGTGCTTCTAGTACTCTAGCTATTATTGGTGACCCCCGCAATGATGAAAATTTGATTGTTGCTCAAACACATTTAGCTTTCCTCAAGTTTCATAACAAGATAGTTGAGGGTATTAAAAATGGTACTATCAGGTCTGTAAATTCCACTGATAAGTCTGTTTTTGAACAGGCTAGAGAATTGGTGCTTTGGCATTATCAGTGGATTGTATTAAACGACTTTTTAACTCGAATTATCGATCCCGAACAGCTACACAGAGTATTAAATAACGGTAGAAGCTTCTTTAGATTTAGAGATGAACCATTCATTCCTGTTGAATTCTCGGTGGCTGCTTATCGCCTAGGTCATAGTATGGTGCGTGGGGAATATGACTTTAATCGCGTGTTTACTTCTCGTCCTGGTGGAGTGACTCCAGCAACTCTACAACTACTGTTTGCATTCACCGCTGAATCAGGAAATTCTGTTCCTATTCCCAGTGACTGGATTATCGATTGGAGAAGATTCTATGAAATAGATGCTAACGTACCAGTTCAGTTTAGCCGCAAACTAGATCCATTCTTAGTTGAACCTCTGAAAAATATACCTAATATTCCCCAACCTGCTTCCCTAGCAGTGAGAAACTTACTTAGAGGTCGTAGTCTTGGTTTACCATCGGGTCAAAGTATAGCTCGTTATCTGAGATTTAGACCTTTAACTCCGGCACAAATTTGTACTGGGCCAGATGGAGCAATTGCTGAAAAACACAACTTCCATATTCAATCTCCCTTGTGGTACTATATCCTCAAAGAAGCCCAAATCCAACAACAAGGAAATCGTTTGGGACAAGTAGGAAGCCGTATCTTAGCTGAGGTGTTTGTCGGTCTTCTTGAAGCTGATAGCAGTTCCTTCTTTGCCTCTAATCGAGATTGGAAGCCAATATTACCTGCTCAAACCTCAGGAACGTTCACCATGGCAGACCTATTAAACTTTGTGGGAGACCTCAATCCAATTGGAGATAACCTCCTACCCATCGGGAACTCCTTACGGTGAACGCGTTCGGCGCAGCCGTGCGGCTGATAAGCCCAAAGGGCATGCGCTACGCTATCGCCACACCCAAGTTGAACGCACTATCAATCGTTAATTCACCGACTCTTAATCTACTTATACGTGTATCTACTTATTTAAGTATTTAAAAATTTTACCCAATATGGCAATTAAACCTTACCAATATTGGGGCAATTTTATTTATGTCAAAAACATCAAAATTCAACCAAGAACGATTAAGCTTTTTCTTCCGGCTTAAACTCCAATGCCACACCATTCATACAATAACGCTGACCAGTAGGTGCAGGGCCATCGCCAAATACATGACCTAAATGTCCGCCACAGTTACTGCAATGAACTTCGGTTCTAGTCATAAAAAACTTTCTATCCACCGATGTTTCAATTGCGCCGTCCATCGGTGCGTAAAAACTAGGCCAGCCAGTACCGCTGTTAAACTTAGTTTCTGAAGTAAATAAAGGCTGACCGCAACCAGCACATACGTAAGTTCCTTGGTCATAATTTTTATCCAAGGGACTCGTACCAGCACGTTCTGTACCGTGTTTCCGCAAAACTTGAAACTGTTCTGGTGTTAAAGTTTGCTTCCACTCTTCTTCTGTTTTATTAACTTTGAATTCACTATTTAAAGTTGTCATAATTGCTGAAATTGCAAAATAAATACTCTAATAATTATATTTAACCGCAACCCCATCGTTACATAAAACTATCTTAGGATGGGGGATGGGGAGAGGAACGTAGGAACGGAGCTAAAAGGTTTTATTATTCTTGATTGAGAATTTTTGGTACTTTAAAGTATTCGCCTTCTTGAGAAGGGGCGCTTTGGAGGATGGCTTCTCTATCTGGGTAAGGTTGTAGATTGTCTTCCCGCGTCACATTGCTGACATCGATTGCTCGGGTTGTGGGTGGCACGTCGGTGACATCTAGTTCGCTCAATTGCTCGAAGTAGTTGAGAATATCACCTAATTGAGTGGTGAATTTCTCAACTTCATCTGCTGTTAATTCTAAACGGGCAAGATGAGCTACTTTACGTACTTGTTCGCGGTCAATCATATTTTTACCAATAAGTTCAGAATTAAAGATTAAGTATTTAGCCATATATAAACGGGCAAAACGTCCGTCCCACAAAACCAATAAAAATAAATTCTTGTGGTACCGGTCGTACAGCCCGTTTTCTGTATATCTTACACTATTTACTTACTATAGCGGCAAGATGATTCATATTAACTACTAAAAGAATACGTCAATTTGCGATCGCCCTGTAGTTTTGAGCCAGTTTTGGGCTTCGATGTAGTTATTGGGAGCCATGCGAATAGCTCGAATCCAGTAATCGGCGGCTTGATCGAAAAGCGCTTCTCCACCATCTTGATCTCCGGCTTCTTTGGCTTTTTCACCTTTGAAGTGATAAATAACGGCAATATTATTTAAGGCTTGGGGTAGACGGGGATTGAATTCTAGTGCTTGATGATATAGTTCTAACGCCTTGTCATGGTCGCCATTACTGGCGTAAATTAAGCCCATATTGTAGAGGATATAGCTTTTATCGTTAACGTCTTCTTCGAGTTGTAAAGCTTCTTCATAGTTTTCCAAAGCTTCGGCATATTCACCTTCTCCTTGGGCTGACATTCCATCTCGATAATAAACAAAGGCTTCTTTAGCTCTTTTATTAGCAGGCAGAAGTTTCAATATTAGGTCTGCCATTACTGTAAAGGATTTGTCGATAAAATTATCGTTTTTCTGAGTTCTTGGCATGTCTAATAATTATGGTGATTACAAACAGCTATTACGTAATTGAGCCACTCGCCGCTATAAATAGACGGCGATTCAGGCATTACCTTCTAACTTGTTGCCCTTGTTGGCTATCTGGTTAGAGGTTAGCACTACGCTCACGACATCTGCTCTGAGGAACTATAACTACTCCTACTTTCCGACTCGCGTACTTGATTTGCAGATTGTTGGTTAGAGTCGGAGGGAGCTATGACGCTCCGCACCTCTCCTTCAGAACCGGAC
>DESS01000093.1:1877-2557 GCA_002361335.1 Richelia sp. UBA3308 | reverse complement strand
GTCCTGGTTTTATGTAGCAGAAGCACTTCTAGATTTTTCTAGCCAAAATGATTTAACCACCTGGCTACAAAACAATTTCTAACACATAACTAATGTAGAGACATAGCACTGCTACGTCTCCTAAACTTTGGTTATCCCAACCAATACTCTTAAAATTATCGCTTCAATTACTGATTAAAAAAATCCTAGGATTACGATTTGACAAGGCTATGGTGTACACAAGTGGCTAAAACCATTAGCCACTACAAGATATGAAATATAGATGGTGGGTGACGGTAATTTCAAATCAATAATTTCAAATCAATTGTTTATAGGTGTTAAATGATCCTAACCGTCACCCACCCTACAACTACCTATTCGACTTCCAAATAAGCCTTCAAAGCTTCATTCACCATATCAGTCATCGGTTTCCCCTGCTCAACTGAAGCTTGCTTAAGCTTACTATAAACATCATCTCTGACGGTAACTCGATGTCTCAATTTCTTAGGAATACTAGTATTACTCTTTACTGCTTCTGCCAAACCATCACTTTCACCAGATTCTCCAGAAACATCTGTTTTCGGTTTGTAATTAGCTACATATTCCCGAATCGCATCAAAACCTACTCGATTACAAAAATCACCAAAACTCTCCTGGGTTTCACGCAATTCTTTAAAATAAACAAACATCGGCTCTAACTG
>DESS01000093.1:0-1839 GCA_002361335.1 Richelia sp. UBA3308 | reverse complement strand
CAACCTTTGCATATAAGGTTCTGCTAACCGAGTTTGATTTGGCGAACCTCCCAACCACAGTTGATAGGCATCCGGTGCGCTACCCACAAACCCCAATTCCGCCATATAGGGACGAGCACAACCGTTGGGACAACCTGTCATTCTTACCACAAAATGCTCGTTTTGTAAATCCAATTTATCTAAAAGGGCGCGAATCCGGTCTAAAATACCAGGTATTGCTCGTTCCGATTCGGTAATTGCCAATCCACAAGTAGGAAGTGCGGGACAAGCCATAGCATAGCGCACCAAGGGTTCTATTTTATTGGGATCGCTATTGATGCCGTGCTGTTGGAGAATTTTTTCAATGGCTTGTTTTTGATCGGGTTCGATATCGACGAATATTAAATTGTGATTGCCTGTCAATCTAATATCTAAATTGAATTGCTCAACTATTTTTCGCAAAGCTGTTTTAAGCTCGAAAGAACCTTCATCTTTGACTCTACCGTTGTCAATAGAAATGCCTAAAAATAACTTTCCATCACCTTGTTCATTCCAACCGAGATAATCTTGATATTTAAACTCTGGTAATGCTTTAAAAGGTTCTACAGACTTGCCAAAATATTCCTCAACCTGGGAACGGAATTTATCTACACCCCAATCATTGATTAAGTATTTTAAACGAGCATGTCGCCTTTGAGTGCGATCGCCATAATCTCTTTGAGTGGCGACAATAGCTTTGACTAAATCAAAAACGTCTGATTTTGATACATAACAAATTTCATCAGCCATTCTAGCGAAGGTTTCTTCTTTGTTATGGGTTCTTCCTAAACCACCACCAGCCAATATATTAAATCCTTCCAACTCGGAATCTTCATTAGTAATAACTACTAAGGATAAATCCTGAGTATAAAGGTCAATACTATTATCACCCGGTACCGTGACACTTATTTTAAACTTGCGCGGCATATAATGGGTACCGTAAATTGGTTCTTCGGGGGTATCGTGAAAAATAGTTCCCGTACCATTACGCTGCCGTGCGGCTTTCACTTCTGGATTTTCTTCACCACTGATGGCTTTTTCACCATCTAACCAAATTTCATAATAAGCACCAGTTTGGGGTGTTAATAAATCGGCTATTTTATTGGCGTATTCGTAAGCGTATTCATATTCTGGTTTATTTTTAAAAGGAGCCGCAGGTGCCATGACATTGCGATTTAAATCTCCACAAGCACCTAAAGTCGAACCCATGCTTTTAACAATCGCCGCGATCGTTGATTTGAGATTCTTCTTTAAAATCCCATGCAACTGAAAACCTTGACGAGTAGTAACCCGCATCGTGTGGTTGCCATAATCATCAGAAAGCTGATCTAAAGTTAAATACAACTGCGGTGGAATGAAACCCCCCGGATTCCGGGTTCGCAACATCATTTGATAATCTTTTTCTTGTCCTCTGACACGATTATCGCGATTATCTTGTTGATAAGAACCGTGGAACTTGAGAATTTGTATTGCTTCTTCACTAAAATGAGTTGTATCTTCTCCAATCTCAGTTGCTACAGGTTCGCGTAAAAAATTGCTGCGTTCTTTGATTCCTTCAAGTTTGGAAACTTTACGGTTTGTGGTTTCGGGAGGAGCAGACTTAACCATTGCAGTGGTATTGTGTTCTCAATAGGGCATCACATTTTGCCGAAGCACAATTTTACTGTGTTTCGATCCCCAATTACACTCAGCCGATCGCACTGACTAAAATACCACGTTTACTTCTACCATCCCTATGAATGTGAGAGATTAAGTGGAAGGGTGTTATTGATGTCGATTAATGCGCGATCGCGCTCCTATTGGAAACCGATAATAGTGCAT
>DESS01000316.1:30273-106725 GCA_002361335.1 Richelia sp. UBA3308 | reverse complement strand
GAAATTGTGTGGAGACGTTATATATAACGTCTCTACATTACGTCGGTAGAAAAACAAAACCTTTTTGATTTTTGATTAAATTCGATAGCCAAGACTAAAGTACAAACCATCATCTTGGATATTGTAATCCATGTGGTCTAAATCAATTAAGGGAAAACCATAATCTAAACGCAGGTTCATACGTGGTATTGGTTTCCATAACATTCCTAATCCCACACCTGCTAAAAATGTTTGATTTTGTTGCATGTCGCGATTACTACCTACATTCCAAACAACTCCTGCATCAACAAATGGTGCTATTTGTAGTACCGGTTTACCAGATGCGTCTTTTTTTACTGTAATTCTATCTTCTACTGACAATCTCACCCCATTGTCGCCGACGCGAGCGTTTTGACGAAAACCTCGTACTGATTGGCCGCCGCCCATCACAAATTGTTGAGAGGATAATAAAGGATCGGGTGTTAATTGTAAGTCTAATTGGGCAATTAACAGATTATTATTGTTTAACTGTTGTACCCGTTGCCCTTGTACTAGCCAACTGAAAAATTGACCATCGGGAGTAGAATCGGAGTTCATAGTAGCGTCAAATAAGCCAGTACCTAAACTCAGTTGCGATCGCATTGCCCAAGCACCTTTTTGATCGCGCTTTACATAGTCTTGTCCAAGTTTAATTACGCGGGTACGGTTATCGGTAGCCATTTGAGGATTTGATGCGCTAAATTCGCCATTCTGTAGAGTAAAACCTACAGATAAAGCAAATTCTTCACGAGTTGTACGTATTAACGGTTGACGATAACTAATTTCATATAGCTGGGATTCTCCTTCAATACCCATCTCTTTCATCGCACCCCGGATAACTTCGTTATCGTTAAATGAAGCTCTTACTTGCAAGGTACCATCACTGTCGTTGACAGGAACTTTATAACCAAATTCATAAAGATTCGAGCCACCTGCTAATGTCCGATAATAAGAACCAAAAATTTCATCGCCAATACCAGTCAGGTTGCGATAAATAGCACTTACACCGAATCTTTCTGAACCAATGCTGGGTGGAGAATAGTTATCAAAGGTAGCTGCTGCATTAAACTGTTTAGCCTCGGTGACGCGCACTCTGAGAATACTTTGACCTTCGCCATTACCGGGACGTAAACTAGCTTCTACGCTTTCAAATAAAGGGTTAGCCTTTAATAATCTTAATTGATCTTCTAATCTTGCCGCTGAAAGGGGTTTACCAGCCGCTTTAATAATTCGCGATCGCACAAATTCGGGTTTAAGACGACGAGTTCCTTTTATATCAACGTCTTCTAAACTACCTTCAATGACTCGAATTCTTACTATACCATCGGTAATTGCTTCTTTTCGTGGTAAAACCGCTCTGGATGTCAGGTAACCTTGATTTAAATATAATTGGGTAATATCATTAGCAACCTTTTGCAGTTCCTGTAATGTGACAGTACGTCCTTCAAGAGATTGAGTGATGGAATTGAGCTTCTCGGCGGTGAAAATAGTACTACCCTTAACTTCTATTTTCTTTACTTCAATTTGCTCGGATTGTTCCGATGTCTCTTGAGGATTTGGTTCTGGGGCTGGAATCGAGGGTAACTGCTGCTCAGGTTCAGAGGGTAGCGGTTGTGGATTTGGTTCTGGTTGCACAAACCGTTCCCTATTGGGATCACCTTCAGGATTTGGCGCTTGTACTAATGTATCAACTTGATTTAAATCAGATAATTCAGCATAGGTTGGAGATGCAAAAGCAAGCAAAACGGTACTGGGAGCTAATAACGACCACACTCCCAGCTTAAATTTATATTGCATAAAATTTACTTTTTTTCTTTTAGTTAATCGTAATTACACGTAGGTATCGCATACCCATATTAAGTATTAAACATCATAAAGAAAAGTATTATTTTGACTTTTTAAATAAAGGTGATGAAAGAATATAAATACTTAATCAGGACTTAGGCAAGCCTAAATTGTCATTGCGACCGAAACGAAGTGTAGGGAAGCAATCCCAGGATTTTGCGATTACGTCGCTATCCCTCGTAATGACGCAGTTACGTTAGTTTTTCCTAAGTCCTATTAATATTGAAAAATAGGATACTTTAATTGAAAATTATTGAAAACGTCAGATAATAATAGACTAAATACTTATTAAACATTAATTTGTTTTTGAGGTAAATAACTACTAATATAATTGAGTTAAGTTGATTCAAAATATACAATAATTTTGTCAATTATTCTGATATGGTGTTAGTGTTTTGACTGATAGGTGTTTTGTAAGCCTAGATATGGGATTACAAACTAGCTTGCAATAGCGAAAGTCATCATAACTTTTCTAACGTCTCTACATATATAACTGTCTTGTGAAGTTTGGTTACAGTTCGAGACGAGATAATTTTTTAACTTATAAAAGGAATTCTATGTATTTGTCTCCTAAGATTAATTTACTATTGCTTGTCAGCGCGATCGCTCAAATTTTTGCTTTGGGAATCAGCTTTAATCCTGCCCAAGCACAATCAATTACTCCTGCTGCTGACGGTACAAATACTCAAGTTACACCTAATACAAGCAACAGTAATCAAATAGATATTGGTGGTGGTACTCGCGCTGGTGCAAATCTATTTCACAGCTTTGAAAAGTTTGGTTTAACTCAAAACGAAATCGCGAATTTTCTTTCTTCTCCTGGTATTGAAAATATTTTAGGTCGTATCACTGGTGGTAATCCTTCAGTAATTAATGGTTTAATTCAAGTTACTGGTGGCAATCCTAACCTGTTTTTGATGAATCCTTCAGGTATCATTTTTGGTCCCAACGCTATCTTAAATGTACCTGCTGATTTCACTGCTACTACCGCAACTAATATTGGTATCGGCGATAATTTCTTTAATGCTGTTGGTGAAAATAATTACACAAATTTGACCGGAAATCCCAACGGTTTTGTTTTTTCCAACACTGAACCAGGAAGTATTATTAATGCTGGTAATTTAGCGGTAAGTTCAGGAAGTAATTTAAGATTACTTGGCGGTACAGTTGCCAGTACAGGAGAATTATCTGGTGGTAATATCACCGTCGCTACAGTTCCTGGTGAAAATCTTTTACGTATAACTCCCGAAGGACATTTATTAAGTTTAGAAATTCCTGCTTCTGTAGCATCTAGCAATGTATCAGTTGCTAGTTTACCTGAGTTGTTGACAGGTTCTGATATAAGTGTAAATACTGGAGATGTGGTAGCGAATAAAGTTACTGCTGAAAATGCAACTCTGTCAGCAGAGAAGAATTTAACACTTGTAGAAAGTCAATTACAGACAACAGGTGATTTAAATCTGTTGGCGAAAGATACGGTATTTGTACGGGATAGTATCGCGAATCCTTTTGTGGCGATCGCGGGAGGAAATCTTTACGTTCAAGGTAATCAGAATATTGATATCCTGGCGCTGAATCATCCCCAAACACCGTTTCAAAGTGGTGGAAATCTCAGCTTAGTTAGCGATGGTATTGTTTCTGGTGATGCTCACTTTGCTAGTGGTGGGCAATTTAAGATAAATACTTTATCGGGTGAACCTGGTAATTTTGTTAGTCTTTTCGATCCGATTATTTTAAGTAAGGGAGATGTAGAATTAGGAGATTATACTGGTGCTTCCTTACATATCTTGGCTGGTGGAAGCGTCAAAGCAGGTAATATAGAAATTACCGAAACAGGAACAGCAGAAGATACAATTAACCCAGAGAACCCAGATTCATTTATAGCAAATCTGGCAAATGTTACTTTGTCTGATGGTACTTCTGTAACAATTGATGGTAGTAAGAGTCCTACCTTAGATATTAGAGCCGGTGTTGATTGGGATGCATTAGGAGGATTACCCGAAAATAAAGTTATCCCCTCACCTAGTCCTAGTCCTAGTCCTAGTGTAAGTCCAGACTTTGCTAATAGTACAACAGATGCCAGTATTACTGTTGGCGATGTGAAAATTAATAGTCCTAGCCCTAGCCCTAGCCCTAGTCCTAGTCCCAGTCCCAGTCCTAGTCCCAGTTCTGGTAATATTAGTGAGGATAAAGGTACTGTCTTCTTAACTAACCAATATAACCCCAATCAGAATTTAGAAGGTGGAGAAATTAAAACCGGGGTTGTAGATCCGGGAACAGGAGGTTCTTTGATAGCTGATTCGAGAACTTCAGTTACAACCAGTGCTTTTCCTTTTACCGTTACAGGTGAAGCTACTATCCAAAGTAGCGATCAGAAAACTATTTTAAGTTTGACATCTCCAATTCTGACTTCTAAAGATAGAATTACATTAACTGCGAACATCAATTCCAGTCAGTTTAAAGGTAGTGATTCATATAATGTAGCTTTTGTTATCGATCTTTCGGGTAGTACTATCACAGAAAATGGTAGCATTGATGGTACACCTATAACCTTTGGTTCAGATATTGGCGACCTCAATAACGATGGTCGTCCTAATACTATCTTAGATGCAGAAATTGCTGCCTTTACTGCCCTGAACAACTCAATTATTGCTTCTGGAGCAGAAAATAATACAACAGTTGGTATCATACCTTTCGCAGAAAGTGCCACAACTACTATTGTTTCTCCATCTGGTGTAGAAGAGACTTTAACTTCTTTACGAGTTGAAAACAGTGGATTAGGAATAAAAACAAATTTCAACGCGGCAGTTGGTGAAACTATTAAATTCTTTAATAATGAAGAAGTTCCTCAAAATAGGAATAACCTAGTGTTCTTTGTTTCAGATGGGAAACCTTCTTCTGATATAGCTAATTCAAGTCCAACAACAGAGCAAATTGATCAACTGACTAATGATTTAAAGGCGGATATTACAGCTCTTGGAATATTAGCTAATGATAGTACAGATTCTATACGTACTGAAAGACTTGAAAACCTTCAAATCTTAGATCCTAATGCAAAACTAGTAGAAGATCCCTCCTCTCTAGAAGCAGATTTAACGGGTGGCCAAATTAAGCTAGATGATATACAAAAAGTTGAAATCTTGGTTAATGGTAACTTAGTTGAAACCCTTCCTAAAGAGCAATTAGAAACTTCTGGTTCCGGTCTAAAATTTGATTATGACATTACTGAACTTCAATCAGGAGATAATACAGTTCAAGTAGAGCTTGTTCTAAACAACCAGAATAGCACCACAGCTAATGCGACTCAGAACGTCAAAGTAATATCACCTACAGAATCTTTCACAGAAAAAAATCCGCCAATCGACGCAAAAATACTTGTCGGGGAAGGAAGCATAAGACCACCAGAACTACAAACACCGAACCAACAACTACCCAACAACCCTATTTCCCCACTTGAAGTTGATACCCTTATTGAAGAAATAGAGGAAGTTTCCACGGAACAATTTTTAGAATTTGCCGGAAACGACAACGTTGAAATTAAGACAGTACAAGACACCAAAGGCTTACTCTCCGACATCGGGAAAAGAACGGGTGCTAAACCAGCAGTTGTTTACACCAGGTTCATTCCGGAAAAATACTTACCCGGCAGTAGTTTAGTTCGCCGAGAAAACAAGGACGACGTACTTAACATCATAATCGTCACAGCAGAAGGAAAACCTATCCGCAAGCAAATCAAAGGTGCTACTAGAGCCGAAGTTAAACGGGTTACACGGAGATTTTTAAGGGAAGTTGCTAACCCCAGAAGAGCTAACAGTACCAGATATTTAAAGCCTGCACAAAAACTCTATGAATGGCTAGTTAAACCCTACGAAGCCGAAATACAATCTCAAGGCATCAAAAACTTGATGTTTATTATGGATCCAGGTTTGCGACAACTCCCCGTAGCCGCTCTCCACGATGGTAAACAGTTCGTCATTGAAAAATACAGCGTCGGATTGCTTCCTAGCATCAGTATCACCGATACCAGATACGTAGGGGTACAAAACAGCAAAGTCTTGGCGATGGGTACCTCAACATTTACTGAAAACCAAAATCAAAATCCTTTACCTGCAGTATCAGTAGAACTTCCTACTATTGCTGGAGAACTGCGCCAAGGTAAATATGTATCCGGTGAGAATTTCACCTTAGATAATCTCAAGAGCGAACGAGCTAATACCCCATACGGAATCATTCACCTCGCAACCCATGCTGACTTCCCCGGTGGTAGGGGAGGACGTAAACAATCATACATTCAGCTTTACGATAAAAAGCTACGTTTAGAGAATGTACGTGAGTTGGGATGGAATAATCCACCAGTCGAATTACTAGTACTAAGTGCTTGTCGTTCGGCTTTAGGAGACTTAGAAGCAGAACTAGGTTTTGCGGGATTAGCTGTACAAACTGGTGTGAAATCAGCCCTAGCAAGTTTGTGGTTTGTCTCCGATGCTGGAACATTGGGATTAATGACCGAATTTTACCGCCAGTTGAATACAGCACCAATTAAAGCTGAAGCGTTGCGACAAACACAGTTAGCAATGCTTCAAGGTAAGGTGCGAGTTGAAGGTAATCAATTGATTGGTACTGGAGGTAATATTACTCTGACACCGGAAATAGCCGATTATCTACAAAAAACTATTACTGGTAAACTTTCTCATCCCTATTATTGGGCATCCTTTACTATGATTGGCAGCCCTTGGTAATATAGCTGTTTTAGCGTGCAATCAGCTGGTAAATTTGTAAGTGAGTACGGGCCTTCTCTGCCCGTACCACAAGAGTTTTTTTTGACGATAAGCCCTAGGTGCATGGGCTTCGCGATCGCGGTTTTATCGAACTTGTCGAAATTCCGCCACCGTTACTTAAAACTCTATTACCTTGATAAAATAATTAAGTACTTAGGCAAAATTAATTGTGCATTTGTCTGCAGCAAGTTGAACGGAGTAACGATTAGCAATCGCAAGAATTTGGGATTGCTTCACTGTCGTTAGCCGCACTTCGTGAACGCAATGACACAAAGAATGAAGGCATACCCACTTATTGCAATTAACTGAGGTATTTTTTTAGGTACATCCTTTCTCATTGGAATGTACTTTGCCAGTCTGGAAGAGGCTCTAAGGTAAGCAAACCTTTAAAATAATGAAGTTACCCAATGGTGAATATGCAGAAATTTCGATGCAAAAACTCCTAGGTTACTGCTTAAACCGCTCTGTTAAACCTACCCAAAACTACCATTATCTAGACTTATCTGGACAATGATTTGTTTTGGTGTTAACTTCCTGCTTCAATGTAGCGACAGCATGACTACTATCGGGTTTGTCTACTCCACAGGCAATCTCGGTAGAGCTTACCGTTTGGCTTGTTACCTCAGAACGAACCGGAACAAATATTCCTTCAAACCATCGTTCTATATTCTTGCTAGCGTTTAAATCTCTATCCTCAACGTGACCACATTCAGGACAAACATAAACGCGCTCTTTTAATGGCATTTTATGACGATGATTACCGCAATTAGAGCATATCTGAGAACTAGGAAACATTCTATCTACAAGTACTAATTGACTTGAAAATTTCTCAGTTTTATATTCTAGTTGACGCTTAAATTCGTACATTCCACAATCAGCAATTGCACCAGCTAATTTATGGTTTTTTAAAAATGCCTTAACGTGCAAGTCTTCTATCTTTATAATGCTGTGGTTTTTAGCAAGATAGGTAGTTAGTTTATGAATAGCATCTTTACGAATATTAGCTATTCGTGCGTGTAATTTTGCTAGTTGAGAAACAGCTTTTTTACGGTTATTAGAACCAATAGCCTTTTTGCTTACAGAACGCTGCAAACGCTTCATCCGCTTACTACCGGTTCTATAAGCTTTAGGGTTCTTAAATACTTTGCCGTTACTGCAAACAGCTAATTCCTTGATTCCAATATCTACGCCAACTGTAGATCTATCAGCTTTTACTATAGGTTTTTCAACCTCATATTTAATCGCTATAAACCACTTCTCAGCAGTTCTTGAAATCACACAGTTATGTGTTGCTGTTACTGGCAAAGGCTCAGCAAGTCTCACCCAACCAATTGACGGTAATTTAACTTTTTTACCATCATTATTTATCTTGGGTTTTGCTTTACTTCCTGACTCTAAATAAAAGCTATCTTTACAACCTTTCTTTTTAAATCTCGGTTGTTTTGCTACTTTCTTAAAACATCTATCCCAAGCTGTACGTAACTCTTTTAATGCTTGTTGTGGAACGTTTTTATTAGTTTCGTAATACCAAGGATTAACAGATTTTACTTCACTTACCAACTTTTTATGTAAGTCAATCGCTGAAGGTAATTTAACTGTTTTATCAGTTTCACGTTCTACCAAAACACCCTTAATTAGTGCGTTAGCCCAATTGTAAGCATGACGCGCTACACCACAAGCTTTTCTAAACTGCGTAACTTGTTTGTTGTTGGGAATAAGTTCAACCTTGATAGAAAGTAACATTTGACTCGACCTCTCAAATGATTCATAGTCATATTATCTATGAGTATGATTAGGATGTCAATATGGCGGGTAAAAAAATTTATAACGAGTCTAAACGTAGGTTTACCATGACTTTGACCCAAACAGCAATACAGTGGTTAGAGTCCAAAAAGGAAGAAATGGGAGCTAACAGTCTCAGTGATGTTGTTGAACGGCTAGCCCGTCAAAATATGGACAAACGGTAAGTTATGTCTAGCTCTGGGTAGAAATTAGTTAACAGTTACTAACCCCAACCATCCAAGTGGTAAACATAAAGCTAGAGTTTTTGCTTCTGTATTAGAAATAACAACTGAGAATGCCAGTATTTTGCATAATCTGATCAAGACAGCAGCTATAGAAGGAGAAATTGTCCAGGAAAGTACTACAGAATTCGGTCAACAATTTAAAGTTGATTGGATTATTCCCCAAACTGATAATATTCAACTGCGAACAATCTGGGAAATTACAACTACAAAACCTAACCCACGTTTAATTACTGCATTTATAAAATGAATCAAATTAAACTTTTCGATACTGTTACCAATCTCAATCCAATTTCCTTTGAGCGATTGACTTTAGTAGAACCAGATTATAGTTCTATTTCTTATTTACCGAAAGGACAAGTAGGCACAATTGTCGAAATTTATCAGCAAACAGAAGAACCATCGTATTTAGTAGAATTTTGTGATACTCAAGGACGTGAATATGCCATGGCAACTTTAAAAGCTAATGAAATTTTAGTATTGCACTATGAGTTAAGCGGAGTGTAGAACTTAATAAAGTTAATCACAACAATCATAGCCTATAAAGCAGGAAAATCTAAAGCGAAGCCAGGTGGAAACAATGTTAGGAATAACCTTTAAAGAAACGCGATTTTTCCAAGATATTAAACAAGAAGCAAGGGAAGAAGGAAGGGAAGAAGGAAGGGAAGAAGGAAGGGAAGCCCAAGCTCAATCGCTGATTTTCCGACAACTAACCCGACGGGTAGGAGAATTAACACCACAAACCCCTCAACGTGTTGAAAATCTCTGCTTAGAGCAATTAGAAAATCTTGGAGAAGCCTTGCTTGATTTTAGCAGCATGGCTGATTTACAGACTTGGTTAGAAGCGCCCCACTAGGGAGGAAGTCAAAAGTCAAAATCAAGGTAATAAGTTAAAGGTTGAAATTCATAACTCTTAATTCTTAACTCCTAACAAAAAAGCCCCAGAATATTTCCAGGGCTTTTTATTCTTCCAGCCAGAGACTGGGAATCAGTTAAATGTAGAGACGTTATATAGCAATTTTGGCGTTGGGTGCAATACAAAGAAAATTAGTAGAATTGAGACGGGCAGGGATGCCCGTACCACAAAAATATATTCTACTAAGGGTGAAAACCACTATATATAACGTCTGGGACACAATTACTGGGAAAACCCGACTAACTTAGTATTCAATTCGTAGAATTACATCGTTATAATCTAAGTCACCGCCGCCAGGTAAATCCTCGAAACCAAGGGTGTTTTCACTACCAAGGGAACGAATGTGATCAAATCCGTCGCTGTTTGCTCCTAAGAATGAGAAGTAAACTTCTGCACTACCGTTGAGTGCTTGATCGAATGTTCCATCTACAATGATGAAGGGAGCTAAAATTGTTCCACCGTCTAAGGTTCCATTAAAGGTACTAGTTGTCTGGTTCTCGGTTTGCAGCAAGTCTAAACCTGTGATGCGGTTATTTAAGGCTGCTTGTTTATATCCAGCGTCACCAGGATTGAAATCTGCTACACCATCACCGTTTGTATCAATACCACCGTTAGCATTAGTAATCTGGTAAAAACCGATAACATTATCAAAGGCTGCTTCTCGCTGTACTTCAACGCTAACTGATATTTCACCTGTAACGTCGCTTAAGTCGAGGAATTCTTTCTCTAATGCTCCACTATCCTCAAGATTTATGGGGATATTCGCAGTATAGCTTAAGTTATCGGCATCTGTTGCTGTAACTTCTAAATTCAAGTTAGAAGTGCTTGCAAAATCTAGGTCATCAATGTCATTAATGGTAACTATTCCGGTTGAGGAATCAATGGCAAAGGCTTGATTACTATCCCCATCTGAGTCAATGTTACCGGAAGTAATTGCGAATTCGAGTTCTTTATTTTCCGGATCGGTTGCGGTAACCATACCTATTGTGGTTCCGGAAGTGCTGTTTGTTCCTACAAAGAAGGTTGTATCTTCGATAATAGGTGGTTCCTCAACAGCAGTGAGGTTAACAGTCAAGTCTTGGCTTACGGTTTCATTACCGTCGGAAACTGAAACTTGGACTTGGTAATTCGTTTCAGCATCAACGTCAAAGTTGGGAGGGTTGATAAAGCTTAAGATACCGCTGTTGGGATCGATCGCAAATAGTTCTTTGTCTTTTCCATCGGTAATGCTGAAAGTGAGGTCGTCATCTTCGGCATCTGTAGCAGTAATTGTTCCTACTTCTAGGGTGTTTTCTGGTACTTGGAATTCTGGTTCGCTAGTGATGATTGGTGGGGTATTTATTTCGTCATTACCAAAATTGAATTCTTCAATAATTGGGTTTTGACCTAAAGAAATTTCATAGAAACCTTCTTCGGGACTAGTTTGTACGTAACCTTCTGGAACAACCTCACGCACTACATAATTGCCAGCCGACAAGTTAATAAATTCGTAGTAACCAGTTTCATCTTCAGGAGTGTTGGGGTCATCTGTTGCGGTGATAGTACTAGGTTCATCTGTATCTAAAACTCCGTTGTTGTTTAAGTCCAGATAAATTTCTACACCAGCTAAGCCAGTTTCTGTGAAGTTATTTTGACTACCATCACTGTTGAGATTACCAAAAACACCTAGTAACTCATCAGTTGTAGTAAAAATTTCCGCATCTGGGTCTATTTTCTGTAATTCGGTCAAAGATGAACCATTTCCTACTCCGAAAGCCGAAAGATTTATACTTTGATTTGTTAGCTCAGTAACTTCATCAGTAAAGTCTTTATTATTAGGATCAGGTTCTCCATCAGAGAGAAAAACAACATTACCATCTCCTGCTACTGTTCCGAGAGAAGTGAAAGTATTTTGAACTCCTTGTAAAGCAGCTTCAAAATTTGTTCCATCAGAAACACCCAATCCCTTAACAACAATAGACTCTAAAATTTCTTGGACATCTTTTTTTCCATTGTTGTTATTATCAGCATTAGGAGTGGTTGTCAATTGAACTCCATCGACTGCTGGATTCATATCAACTTGAGCTGCACTACCAGCAAAAGCAACTATTCCAACTTCTGCGATATCTTCTAATCCTTGGTCAATTAATTGCTGATTTAAAGCAATAAATCCAGCTAGTTCTGCATCTAAAATAGTATCAGGGTTACCAACTCCGTTGACATTACCCACAGGTTTCCCTTGGAAAGGATTACCGGTACTACCAGAAGTATCAACAACGAATATCACATCAGGATTACTTCCTTGGATTAATTCACTGTCGCGGAAACCGTTACCATTTTCGTCATCCCACTTAACACCGCTAATTTTCCCATCAACAACATCCGTGAGATTAATCGCGATCGCAGCATCATCTGATAAACCTTCTGCGTCAGTTGCTGTTACGGTTAAATTAAAGTTAGGAGTGGTTTCAAAGTCTAAATCACCACTGTCTAAAACCGTAATTTCACCAGTTGAGCTATCAATTGCGAAAGCGGCGTTACTATCGCCATCTGGGTCAATGTTACCGGAAGTAATAGCGTAGGTTAATGTATCACCTGCATCGGGGTCAGAACCAGTAACAGTACCTACTTCTGTTCCTTGGTCGCTGTTTTCATCTACGGTGAAAGTAGCATCATCAGCAGTTGGTGCTTCATTAACATCTTCTACTGTAACAGTCAAGTCTTGAGTTACAGTTTCAATACCGTCGGAAACAGCAACTTGGACTTGATAATTATTATCAGTGTCAGTATCCGTTGGAGCTTCAAAATCGGGAGCATTGATAAAGGTTAAATCACCTGTTGTTTCATCTACCGCAAATAATGAAGAGTCAACTCCAACACCGATACTGTAGGTTAAACTATCACCATCTCCATCGGTTGCGATAATTGTTCCTACTGTTGTGGTGTTTTCTGAAATTGAGAATGCAGGACTACTGGTGATGATTGGTAGTTCGTTAACATCTTCTACTGTAACAGTCAAGTCTTGAGTTACAGTTTCAGTACCGTCGGAAACTGAAACTTGGACTTGATAATTGTTATCAGTGTCAGCATCTGTTGGAGTTTCAAAATCGGGAGCGTTAATAAAGGTTAAATCACCTGTTGTTGGATCGATCGCAAATAATGAAGAGTCAACTCCACCACTGATACTGTAAGTTAAACTATCACCATCTACATCTGATGCGATAATTGTTCCTACTGTTGTGGTGTTTTCGGAAATTGAGAATGTGGGATTACTGGTGATGATTGGTAGTTCGTTAACATCCGTGAGATTAATCGCGATCGCAGCATCATCTGATAAACCTTCTGCGTCAGTTGCTGTTACGGTTAAATTAAAGTTTTTGTTGGTTTCAAAGTCTAAATCACCACTGTCTGCAACCGTAATTTCACCAGTTGAGCTATCAATTGCAAAAGCGGCATTACTATCCCCATCTGGGTCAATATTACCAGCAGTAATAGCGTAGGTTAATGTATCGGAAGTATCGGGGTCAGAACCAGTAACAGTACCGATTGAGGTGCCGTCAGCACTGTTTTCTGCTATGGAGAAGGTCGCATCTTCAACGCTGGGAGCATCATTAACACCATTAATAGTAATATTTACTGTAGCGGTATTACTACCAATCTTACTGTCTGCAATTGTGTAAGTAAAACTATCGCTGGCTGTTTCGCCGTCGTTGAGAGATTCAAATTGACCGTTGGGGTCGTAGTTAAAAGTACCGTCGGAGTTGAGTGTGAGTAAAGCACCCGAAGCAAGAGTAATTTGATTACCTACGTTAGCAGCAGTACCGTTCACCTCTGTTACGGTAAAGATTTCGCCTTTGGTTTCGCTATCAGCACCGTTGCCGTTGTCAGCGAAGACGTTACCAGTTAAGGCGTTGTCTTCTGAGGTGGTAATAGTATCATCAACGGCAATAGGTATAGTGTTACCAAATACTACGTAGCTTTCTCCTGCACGAGAGTTACCGTTGGGATCGCTCTCAAATGCGCCAATAATCAGGTCGTCAACTCCATCGTTGTTGATATCCCCTGCACTACTTACAGAAAAGCCAGATTCGTCAAGAGTATCAATACCGTTGAGAATAAAGCCGTTGCTGCCGTCAAGAGAGGATAGGTTAAAGCTGCTGTCAAAGCCGGAAGAGGAGCCAAACACCACATAGCTTTCTCCAGCATCAAATTGACCATTGGGGTCAGCTAAGTATGCGCCGATAATTATATCGTCGAGTCCATCACCGTTGACATCACCTGCATTACTTACAGAAAAGCCAGAACTGTCACCAACACCAATACCGTTGAGAACAAAGCCGTTGCTGCCGTCAAGAGAGGATAGCTTAAAGCTGCTGTCAAAGCCGGAAGAGGAGCCAAACACCACATAGCTTTCTCCGCTCCCAGAAGCATTGGGGTCTGCTCTGTAAGCGCCGATAATCAAGTCGTCAATTCCATCACCGTTGATATCCCCTGCACTACTAACACTTCTACCAGATTCGTCGCCAGCATCAATACCGTTGAGAACAAAGCCGTTGCTGCCGTCAAGAGAGGATAGGTCAAAACTGCTGCCAAAACCGGAAGAAGAGCCAAACACCACATAGCTTTCTCCACTGGGGTCAGCTCCATTTGCACCGATAATCAAGTCGTCAATTCCATCGCCGTTGACATCCCCCGCACTACTTACACTTCTACCAGATTCGTCACCAGCATCAATACCGTTGAGAACAAAGCCATTGCTGCCGTCAAGAGAGGATAGGTCAAGGGTGCTGCTAAATCCCGAAGAGGAGCCAAATACCACATAGCTTTCTCCACTGGAATCAGCAAGAGATGCGCCGATAATCAAGTCGTCGAGTCCATCACCGTTGATATCCCCTGCACTACTTACAGAACCCAATAGGAATTCAACGGGATTAATAGTGTTAATAACAAAACCGTTGCTACCATCAAGGTTTGATAGTTCAAGGCTGCTGCCAAATCCGGAAGAGGAGCCAAATACTACATAGCTTTTTCCAAGACCATTTAAGCGGTTATCTGGAGCCGCGATAATCAGGTCGTCCACTCCATCCCCGTTGATATCTCCGGCATCACTTACAAAAGTGCCAAAAAAATCACCCGAGTCAATACCGTTGATAACAAAACCGTTGCTGCCGTCAAGGTCTGATAGCTCAAGGCTGGAACTAAAGCCGGAAGAAGAGCCAAAAACCACATAACTTTCACCATTGGGGTCGGCTCCGAATGCACCGATAATTAAGTCGTCAATTCCATCCCCGTTGATATCCCCTGCGTCACTTACAGAAAAGCCAGATATGTCACCTGCATCAATACCGTTAATTACAAACCCATTACTACCATTCAGGTCTGACAAATTAAATTGGTCTGGAAAAGCAGGAAAGATATCACCGGAAACACCGTTAATAGTAATATTTACAGTACCAGTATCCGTGCCCCCATTACCGTCTGAGATTGTGTAAGTAAAACTATCGTTCGCTGTTTGACCATCATTGAGGAATTCAAATTCACCCTTGGGGTCGTAAGTAATATTTACGCCGTCAAAAGTAATATTACCTTTTGTTCTTCTATCGTCAACTGCGGTAATAGTTAAGCTATCGCCTTCTAGGTCGGTGTCGTTAGCTAGTAAGTCTAGTACGCTAATACTAATGCTGCTGTCTTCGTCGGTTGTTGCTATGTCGTCATTAGCAACTGGTGCATCATTTATAGGATTAACTGTAATATTAAATGTCTGGGAATTAATACTACCATCTGCACCATCAACAACGGTGAAATCAAAGTTATCAGAAGTTGTTTCGCTACCGTTATGGTCGTAAGTTAGAAGATTGTTGTCAATATCAGCTTGGGTAAATGTGTCGTTAACCGCTAAAGCTGTTCCGTTGAGCAACAGATTACCGTTAAGGGGAAGGTTGGTAATGGTGTAAATAATTTCTGTTGCGGTATTGTCTACATCAGTTACTTGTAATTGAGTAGCGCTGATATTACCTACTGCATCTTCGTCTACTGTTAAGCCGGTGTTGGTAGCTAAGACGGGGATATCGTTAACACCATTAATAGTAATATTTACTGTAGCGATACTAAAACCAATCTTATCGTCTGCGATTGTGTAAGAAAAAGTATCGTTGGCTGTTTGACCGTTGTTGAGGGGTTCAAATTGACCGTTGGGGTTGTAGTTAAAGGTACCGTCGGAGTTAAGTGTGAGAAAAGCACCGGAAGGTAAAGTAATTTGATTGCCTACGTCAGCAGGATTATCAGTATCGTTAACTTCTGTTACGGTAAAGGTATCGTCTTTGGGGTCGTTATCAGCACCGTTGCCGTTGTCGGCGAAGACGTTACCAGTTAAGGTGTTGTCTTCTGAGGTAGTGATAGTATCATCAACGGCAATAGGTATAGTGTTACCAAATACTACATAGCTTTCTCCGCTACTAGAACCATTGGGGTCGGCTCCTACTGCAGCGATAATCAGGTCGTCAACTCCATCACCGTTGATATCCCCCACATCACTTACAGGTCTGCCAGAGAAGTCACCAGCATCAATACCGTTGAGAATAAAGCCATTGGCTCCATTAAGAGATGATAGCTCAAGACTGCTACCAAAACCTGAAGAAGAGCCAAACACCACATAGCTTTCTCCACTGCTAAAACCATTGGAGTCCGCTGTGTTTGCACCAATAATCAAGTCGTTAATTCCATCGCCATTGAAATCCCCTGCACTACTTACACTACCAGCAAGGTCATCAGCATCAATACCGTTGAGAATAAAGCCGTTGCTGCCGTTTAGAGACGATAGTTCAAGACTGCTGCCAAAGCCCGAAGAAGAGCCAAATACTACATATGCTTCTCCGGCTCTATCAATACCATTGGGGTCAGCAAAACGTGCGCCAATAATTAGGTCGTCGATTCCATCGGCGTTGATATCCCCCGCACTACTTATATACTGACCAGAATTATCACCAGAATTAATACCGTTAATAACAAAGCCGTTACTACCGTCTAGAGAAGATAGTTCAAGGCTGGGACTAAAGCCCGAAGACGAGCCAAATACCACATAGCTTTCTCCGCTGTCAGTACCATTAGGGTCAGCCTTTTCAGCGCCGATAATCAGGTCGTTAATTCCATCGCCGTTGATATCTCCTGCACTACTTACAGACTCGCCAGAACGGTCATCAGCATCAATACCATTGATAACAAAGCCGTTGGTGCCGTCTAGAGAAGATAGCTCAAAGCTGCTGCCAAAGCCGGAAGAAGAGCCAAAAATTACATAGCTTTCTCCGCTTTTAGAACCATTGGGGTCGGCATATCTTGCGCCGATTATCACGTCGTCTACTCCGTCGCCGTTGACATCCTCCGCATCACTTACAGATACGCCAGATTGGTCATTAGAATCAATACCGTTGATAACAAAGCCATTGCTGCCGTCTAGAGTTGATAACTCAAAGGTGCTGCCAAAACCGGAAGACGAACCAAATATCACATAGCTCTTAGAAGAAGTATTGAAGCTGCCACCTGGTGCCCCAATAATCACATCGTCGATTCCGTCGCCGTTGATATCCCCCGCACTACTTACAGAAGTTCCAGAAATCTCACCAGAATTAATACCGTTAATAACAAAGCCGTTACTACCGTCTAGAGTTGATAGCTCAAGGTTGCTGTTGAAGCCGGAAGACGAGCCAAACACTACATAGCTTTGTCCTTCATCAACACTACCGGCACTCAATGCGCCGATAATCAGGTCATCAAGTCCATCACCATTGATATCCCCTGCACTACTTACAGACCAGCCAGAAAGGTCATCAGCATCAATACCCTTGAGAACAAAGCCATTACTACCGTTAAGTTCCGATAGATTAAATTGGGCTGGAAACTGCATTATTTATTACTCCTGTTGTAATTTTTCTTTTGTATGAAATAAATTCCGTTCTATCGTCTGCTTAACAAAAGTTGTAATTTTGTATTCCTTAATTTTTTTGACCGACTTAGTTATGTCGTTGCAAACGAAGTGAAACAATCGCAACATCTTGGGATTGCTTCGTTTCACTTCGTTCCACTCGCAATGACATTGTGTAATTAATTATGTTTAACTACTTAAATTACGCTACGCGACCGTGGCAATGACGATGTATATTTAACCTTGCAGTATTACTATTCACCAACACTCAAAACCCGGCGAATTTCATCACTTTTCAAACCAATAGCCATTGGTTGTCGCACCCCAGGTAAAACGACAACATCGTAAAGTTCCTCAATAATTCCTTCAATTCGCAAACTATGAACAATATCGCCGCTACGTAAATCAATTACCAACAAACCACAACGAGCTTCCACCTGCTTTTGATTCAACCTCTCATCCAAAACCAAACCGCTAAAAGTTTTATTTTCCCGAGGCTTAGAAATACCCAATACAGCAAAATCACCCACGAAAGCACAACCGCGCAGATAACCAGGGCAAAACGCTACCGGCTCAAATTTCCCTGCATCTAAATCAACATAGCCAAATTCACCAGTACCAGAATTAAGTAACCATAACTTATCCCCATACCAGCGAGGAGAATGGGGCATTGATAAACCGGTTACAATAACCTCATTGGATTCCACATCAATAACACAACCACCATCCGAGCGTTTATCCCGCCAACCTTCGGCCACATCCGACTGACTTACAGCTGTTACATATCGGGGTTTTCCATCTCGCATAGCCAAACCGTTGAGATGACACCTGTCTTCTGCTGCCAGCTTAGAAATAAACGGTGGTTTCCACAGGGGAACAAAACTGTGGGTATTACTAACAGTAGCCAAACAACTAAAAAGAGTATTAATAAAAACAGGCTGTTGATTATCTGTCTTCAGAGGAGAATTATCCACAGCCACATCATGGATATCTAAATCTCCGGTGATATAGCTCATTTGCGGCACATAAATAGCGTCATAACCGTTGTAAACTTCTCCCGGTTGCAGGCTATTTTCAAACCGCCACAGTTGATATAAAGAACTCATATAAAGGGTTGAATCTTGAGCATACAACCCCATGCAGCGTTCAAAAGTTCTTTGAAAAACTGACAACTTTCCCGTCGCTGGATTCAAGCCGATGAAAAACACCTTTCCAGCTTGATAAGTAGTAAAAACCAAACTCAAAAATTGTTCAGCAAGCCAAGCCGTAAATTGTCGCGATGCATTGATTTCAAAAACTGGAGCCTCAGTGGTAGATGTGAAAGTTTGAGTCATTATGATAAATAATCAAAATCTGATAAAAGATAAAAGATATAACATTGAATACCGAAACACTTAAGAATTAAAGCAAACTGTGAATTACAGCACCTTGTAACTAAATCAAATACAAAATTATATCCTCAATATCTTGTGGTACGGGCATCCCTGCCCGTGAGAATATACTTCACCACAGAGAAAATATACTGTATTGAGCGTACCTGCTATCTATTAACCCAGTGTTGCAGTTATTAGTGTAAAGACTGACAATAAATAGAGCAAGTAATAGCAGATACTTTGCGTCGTAACTTTTTGATAATTTTTCTCCAAAAACGGAAGCGATCGCATTGAATCATGGAAGCAAGCAAAACAGGACTTACGCAAGCCCCCCTTTTAAAGAGGGGTTGGGGGGATCTAGAATGTCTGGAACACCATATCTTCCGTTCTCGTTGCGTAAGTCCAGCAAACAACAAAATTATCTTTAATAATAGAAATATAAATTGCTGTTTTTTTCATTTTACTAGACTATTAGTAATCAAAAAAATCAGTAAATTTTTTTCATGCGCCGAGATACAATCTTTTATAAACTGTTTCAACAATGCCCAAGTTTACTATTTAACTTGTTGACAAATCCGCCAGAAAATGCATCTGAATACAAATTTGATTCAGTAGTAGTTAAAGAAACATCATTGGGAGCATCCCAAATTTGCAAAAAAACCACAGGCTATAAGCCTGGGGCTAATATTACAAAGCCTACCTACGTAGGCTCAAAGATTTCTTAGCCTACGCAGGTAGGGTTTGTTTGTGTAGCCGCACCCTTAAGCGGGTGTCGGATAAAATAATTTATTCCGGCATTGGGATGCTCCCACATCATTTGCGATCGACGGTGTATTTGTACCAGCGAAAAATAATAATCCGGGTGCGATATATTTTTTTGACTCCCCTTTTGACGATCAAGATAAAAACCTAATTGTTCGATGACTTTGATAAATTCTTTTGCTTTGACACTGGGGAAATGACTCATGCCAAGATACTTAATGGTTTAACAATTAAATCTTCTCTAGGAATTGACTGATTATCAGCCTTTAAACTTTCAATATATAATTCAATTGCTTCTGTAATATTCTCGATCGCCTCTTCAAAAGAATCTCCCTGAGAATGACAACCTTTTAGGATAGGACAAAAAGCGTGATAACCTCCATCTGATTCTTTTTCCAGAAGTACGGTGTAATTGTAAATTTGTTTATTGTTGTTGTCCATAGGTTTTCTACTTGTTTGTGAACTTTTTTATATAAAAATCTTAACTCCCAAACCCCCCTAGACTTAACCCAAGCCCTTTACAACTTCTCGGGTCATAATTACTATGAAAAAATAATAGAACTTGCTTGCTAAATTCTTTTATCATGACTCACAGAAAAGAACAAGTATACCCCGAACATATTGCATCCAAAATATTACAATAAATCCCTCTCCTAAATTAGAAGAGGGAAAATCTTACATCAGAAAAATAACTTTATCGCGATAGTAACAGAGGAGCATCGATTATATTGTCCTCAAGCTCTACCGTAGCCAACAAATTCCCCCATTCAATATTGACTTCTTCATCTTGAGGATTCTGACGACGTAGATCGGCTATAGTCCTCAAACTATCTTCCCAATATCCATATTTGGCATATATTCCTACCCTGTCTAAAGGTTTTTTAGCGGCTTTGAGTTCCTTGATTAATTCAGGATTTGGCTGCTCTCGCTTAATTAAACCTTCTGGACGGTAGTCATCAGGTCTGTCACTATCTTTTGAAAGACTCCAACGATACTCTTTGTTAAGTTCTAGAGGTGGTTTGTCCTTAGGAAGACTAACGCTAACGATACCAGGCGTTTGGGTAGGTTTAAAAGTTAATTCGTACAAAATATTTCCGTTCTCTTCATCCTCTAATTCAAATAATAGTTCTTCCTCTTGAGAAATTTGAGGAACATAGAAAAAGAAGGTTGGATATTTTGCCGTTGTTAAGAATAATGCTGATTCTGAAGAATTGCCTCCTCCTTGATTGCTTTGAGAGCATGTCTCATTCATTGTTGGTATCAAAGGAATCAAGCCACTGCATTGTTCTAGTCCATTAGATCCTCTCGTTGCTGCACCCCTTCTTCTACGAGGTCTTCCTCTTCTAGCAACTCTTCTATATCTAGAAGCTCTCCTGAGACGCTTTCTGACATTGCTAATCCCATTACGAGCATACCTATCTCCAGGACGTTGCCTTAATGCAAGTCGGAAATAATATAACGCTCTACCATATTGTCTGCGTCTGTTTGCGGTGTATGCTAGGGCCATATATCGGTCATATCTAGACCTTCTTCGCGCTAACATCACAGAAGATTCTTTAGAATCTACGGTTGAAAATTGTTTGATAATTACAGACGAAATCAAACCACCAGAAGCAATTAATAAAACTATAAGCAGATATTTCAGCCAAGGTTTTTGTTTCATCAAAATTGTACCTATTTGTACTAGTAATCTACTAAGTCAAGGAAGGCAGGGGTTATTTCTCCCCCTGCTGCCTCCGCTGCCTCCGCTCCCCCTGCCTATTATCTAACCCTTAGCCCATTTGCCAATCCATGCACCACCACGAAAACGGGCACGGGGAAATAGCAGTCGCATTACCACCCAAGAAGCACAATAAACTGCAACCCAAACAACACTGTAGTGGAAAATATAACTTACTAAAGAAAAATTCTCTTGAGGAACATTCGGTAATCCAATAAAATTTATTACCAATGCTAAGAAAATACCTTCCACAATTGCGGCAAAAAGTTGCAATACACCAGGCCAATCATGATCCCAAAGAAATTTCTGTAAATAGTTATAAAGAATATCCCAAGCTAAACCAAAAAGACCGACATAAAACAAAACCCAAAAGTAAACAAATTCAACATGTCCTAAGCCATTTTTCAAAGCAAAAGGTAAGGAAAATAAAATACCAATTGTTGCTAAAAGAAAAATGCGAGATTGCCAGCGTCCAATTAATGTTGGTGTCATTTCAGTTATCAGTTATCAGTTATCAAGTACTCACACCATGACGGAGAGCGGCCTGGTATTGAAATTTTTTTACTCAACCGAAAACCGCTATATATAAAATAAAATCCATGTAAAACTTAAGGCTGTTGATTAGTTGCCCATTTAATCCATTGCCATAAAGAACCCAAACCATCTAAATAAGCTATACCTGGAGCTTTTGCAACAACTAAAGCATCTGCCGCTCTTTGAGCTGCATACTGCAAGCCTAAAAATGTATCAATTGCCGCATAGGGACCACCTAAAGTTAAAACCCCAGCAACATACATTCTGCCGCGATTATTTCGCATCTCCTTCATTTCAAAATTGTTAGCAGCTTGTAAACCACCATAGGGAGATAAAGCCAAGTTATAATGGTCAACCAAATCTGCAAATAAAGGATTATCCTGGGGTTTTGCTTCTAACCCAGTAGAGTCAATAATGAAATCTGCTGCTACCTCTAACAATCCTTTGCGAGTTCTGATAAAAGAAAGAGGTTTTCCTTGACTGTTGCGTTCTACTTTTTCTACTTGACCAAACTCAATACTGTACCACCCAGCATCTAAGCCTTCTTGAATAATAAGCCGCCAATCTGTACGATCTGCTGTAGTAGTTCCACCCCAATCTTTGAGTAATTCATAACGTCTTGCTGGGGAAGCTGCTTCTAACATCGAACGCATATCACCACCCCAAGTAGCTTTTGGCCAATTATAGGGTTGGAATTCCCAGTGATTTTCAACTTTACGTCGGGCTATCCCAAACTTATGACCTTCTTTAACAGGAGTACGCATCACATGGATGACGGTAATTTTGGAATTTTTTCGTCTAGCTTCCGAAATTCTTTGAATAATTCGAGATGAAACAATTCCTCTACCACGAATAATTACCGTACCACCATGACGTTCTAAATGTTTATAAACATGGCTGTGTTCTTCGTAAGCATTAACTACAGATTTAAAATCTCCTGTGTCTTCCCGATATTTCTGTAAATCTGGTAAAAACCTAATAGCAGGATATCCTGTAGCAATATGTACATAACGACCGATTAAATATCCATGGGTTCGCTCTGAAGCTTTGGGAACAGAATAGGCGATCGCATAACGACCATCTGTTGTTTTACGGATAGCCTTAATACGACCGTATTTAAGCATAGAAGACCAACCAATGCGTTCAGCTTCTCGGTCGATAGACTCAAAAACTCTTCCAGACATGGGAGTATAAGTATCCGCAAGTACTGGCTCTGCAAAAACCTGCCACAGATGCTTCAGTGCAGAACCTACTTCACCAGAAAAGAATTCTCTGTAAGCTTCTCTCCAAGCATAACCAGGCCAACCCCAAAGATTATCTGGACAAGAATCAGAACCAGAGCGCAATCTTTCATGGGGAGGAATTTGAGAATTTTGACAAAGACGCTGATAACGTCCGTATGGTTTTTGTTCTAAACCCAGAACAGTAATTTTATCTGACTTGACTCCATAAATTCTAATGTGGTCTACCCATGCAAAACTACCAATGCCTCCTCCCAAAGCAACATATTCTTGCTCTTTAACAGGATTTCCTTTGGCATAAAGAGATTCCACATCTACAAACTCTGACGACATAAACTCTTTTGATGGGAAAGAACTTAACTGTGCAGGTTGTGAGGGTATGGTAGTGGGCTGTGGTTCGTCAGTTTCTGGGTTAAAGGCAATAGTAGTTGTTGAAGGTTGATCTAATTTTGCTGTTTGTTTTATTGTTTGTGGACTAAGATCGATAACTTCAGTTGGCGAATATAATGCACCAGGAGGTAGCTCGACGATTTCCGTACCGCTAACCTGATTCATCAAACTTACAGTGATCTGAAATGGTCCGATTAAAAGAGTATCTCCACTTTTGAGGGGCTGACTGGATTGGTGTAATAGATTGCCATTAATCCTTGTACCATTGGTACTTAAATCCTTAATTGTTAAGTGATCGTTAACAAAATAAATTACAGCATGAAAACCAGAAATTTCTCTACTTTTGAAAACCACTTTAGATAAAGATTGGTTTTCATAACTATCAGGTATACGTGAAATTTCTCGCCCAATTCCTAAAGGAAGAGGAAAAGATTGGTTTTGTAATTCTTGATTACCGGGGTCTTCCCAAGTTAGTATTATTTCCATAATTGTGATTATTTAGTAAATATATTAGTTCTGGTCAGGTGTACCAAAAGTAGTTCTACCTGCTTGCAAAGAAAACCCGCAATAGGGACAAAAATCTCCGAGATAGTCGAAAGGAATGTGACGATGACAATTTGGACATTCAACCCCGTATGATTCTTGGGATTGAATAATCTCAAGCTGTGTAATTCTTAGAGAAATTGTACCTAATTGAATTACGCTTTCTAAAGAAATATTGGTCTGTTGAGAAATAATTGTTTTTCCATCAACAATTACTCTATTCGGTTGGGGTCGGTCAGATGTTAAATTTTTGAGAAAAAAGCAATTTTGCTCAAAATCATAAAATATTACTACGTGCAAGCGAGAAATGGTTTTCTCACCAACAGGTAAAACAATATCGCATTTTTTTTCATCTCTACCAATGAAAATCTTACCTACTTCTTGAGTATTATCTGTATCTGAAATAGTTTGAGAACGTGTACGACCCTCCTCAGTCCATTCCAGGGTTATTTTGTACATCACAAAGTTTATGTTGGAAGAACATTCACAATCATTTAAGCAAGATTTTTAGATAAAACCTAGCTTAAATACATACAAAAATCAATTTTTAAGCAAAAAAAATATATATTCTTGAATTTAGACAAAAATATTCTTTACAAGTAATTATTTTTAATCAATTTTTAACAATATATCAATTCTTTACCAAACTTAATTAAAGCTATAAATTATTTCAAAAGAATAATCAAATAAAATTTGATTGAATAATATTCATGATTTAAATTATTAACGAAAAATTCTGCTTCATTCAGAAATAGAATACAATCTTTGTTTTATCCTGAAATTATAAACAACTTACCTACAGAATATTGTCAATACTGAAAAGTGCAATTTTATATGTTTTATTTACATCAAGTTCGGCTAATTACTTACTATATAACCCTATTGAAAAAAATAGCGTTTATTATCTACTATTCATGAATACTCATTACTCATTACTTATTACTCATTACTCAGATCAAATATGATAACTGTTTAACCGGACATGATATTACGCCATGAATATAATATGGCTTACCCAGGTAAAACTACCAAATCTCCAATTCAGGCAGCCAAATCTATTTCTTCAACCCAATTCTGAATAGAATTTCGAGTTTTAGGATTTAAACATCTAGAGGTAGATTCAAAACCTCCGTACCCCCATCTTCATTTAAAACAATTACAGTTATCTCATAAGGTTCTATTTTTAAAACATCTCCACTGTAAAGTGGTTGACTAGATTTATGCAATAATTTACCATTAATAATCGTACCATTAGTACTCATATCAGTGATAATTAACTGACCGCTAACGATATGAATTACAGCATGAAAAGCTGATATTTTTCTACTATTAAATGCGATTTTTGATAGCGATTGGTCTTCATATCTATAGGGCATTGTTGCAAATTCTCGACCAATGCCTAAAGGCAAAGAAAAATCTTTCTGCTGTAATTCTAAATTACCAGGGTCTTTCCAAGTCAGTTGTATATACATACTTATAGTTATATATTAAATATTTTAGTTTTCAGGAGGAATATCTTGGTCTTCAGGAGATAGATAAATGGTTTCACTGGCTTGCAAAGAATATCCGCAATGAGGACAAAAATCTCCTATAAAATCATAAGGAAGTAGATGACCGTTAACACATCTAATTCCATATTGATATTGACTTTTATTGCCTTCAATTTGTTTAACGACTATAGTAATTCTACCTAATTGAATTAAGCTTCCAACAGAAAGTAAAACCTCCTCTAAAATAATTATTTTTCCATTAACTATCGCTGGATTAGGTGAGGATCTATTACCAGTTAAATTTTTTAGACACCAACCTTGGCGATGAGAATCGTAAAATATCACAACGTGTAAACGAGAAACAGTTTTCTCACTACTAGGTAAAACAATATCGCATTGATTTTCATCCCTGCCAATGAAAATTTTACCTACTTCCCTAGTATTATCTTCATTAGAAATAGTTTGGGAACGTGTACCACCCTCCTCAATCCATTCCAGAGTTATTTTGTACATCACAAAATTTATCTTGGAGGAATATTCACAATTATTTAACCAAGATTTTTTGTCAAAATCTAGCAGCACTACATACAAAATTGAAGTTTTTTTTAAAATTAATATTCTCTAATTTAGAGTAAATTTTTCTGAATAGATCAATAATTTCCTGCAAAATCAACTCAATTATAAATTGATAATTAAATTGCTCCTATCAATAATATCTAAATAATTTATAGCGGTTTTAGTTGAGTCAGTAATACCGCCGCTTGTTGGTAAGTGATTACGGGGTATTCCGTATCACAAGAGAAATATTTAACAAAGTGTAAAAATCGCTATATATTCCAACTTTACTATCATCAAATAATATTTATTACGCCTAGGATCACCGTTACTTGACCAAAAACTTACCTTGTATACTGTACACCTTTAGAAATGGATGAATTAGAAGCACTCCTCGTTGAGTTCGGTATCTTGGATGACGATTCCAAGCACAAAGACATCATTGGTCAAACCCAAGCAGAAGCAGAAGCTACTGCTGCTAAGTAATAAGTGATGTTTTAGGTAAAGGTAAAGGTAAAACAATATATCTTACCTTTTATCCTTTACCTTCTACTAAATACTGTAATCAACTCTTACACATCTCGGAATCCCAAGTAGTTACCAGTAGTAAAAAAGGCAGAAAGTTTATGTCACCCGCAGACAAGAAGAGCATCGTTGAAGAAAGAAAACAGCTAGTTAACGAAATTTTAGAAGTTTATCCTGAAAAAGCAAAGAAAAGACGTGCTAAGCACCTCAATGTTCACGAAGAAGGTAAGAGTGATTGCGGTGTTAAATCCAACATCAAGTCTCTTCCTGGTGTAATGACCGCTCGTGGTTGTGCATATGCAGGTTCCAAGGGTGTGGTTTGGGGTCCGATTAAAAATATGTTTTATCTTTAGAGTATATATACCCTAAACTGTTTATAGTGAACAATTAGTGAACAATTTTTGCTAAGCAAGATGTTCGCACTAAGCAGTTATTTTTTAGGGCATATTTAGGGTATGAATCAGGTGCATCAAGAAGATTTCTTTACAGACTTTGAAGTTCCAGCAAGTACAGATGGAAGCTATATGGGTACACAACATCAAGTAAAGGCGACGCAAGAGTATATGGAGCAAAAAATTGAGGAAAAGCTTACAGATATAAATGCCAGACTTAAAGCTAGTAATACTAAGGTAAGTATTAAGAAAGTTGGAAATACTCTACAATTAAGAGCTACTCTTCCCTTAAAACCAGGCGATACAAATAAATCCGGGAGAAGTAAAAAACAATATTTTATTTCTTTAGGGATTCCAGGGAATTTCAATGGTTTAAAAACAGCAGAAGAAGAAGCTTATGAATTAGGTAAACTCATTGCTAGAAATTGTTTTGAATGGAATGATAAGTACTTGGGACAAAAGGCACTACAGAAGCAAGTAAAGACTTTTAAGGAAATACTAGAAACATTAGAAACAGAATATTTTACTACTCGAAAAAAAACAATTAAAAGCGAGCATAGTTTTTGGCATTTACATAAACGATATAAACAATACTTTGAATCAGATTTACCAGTTACTAGTGAAAACATTATTAAAATTATTAAAAATATCACTTCTCCTAGTTCTCGCGACCAAGCAATTCGAGTAGCCAGGGTATTTTCTAAAATTCATGAAATTGAAGTAGATTTGAAAAATTTAAAGTTACCTGTAGTTCCTAATGATCGGTACATCCCTTCAGATATAGAAATTATAGAAGCCTTCAAAAAATACAAAAAAAAAGGCGAAAATACCAGAATAAGAAAAGACTATAGAAACTCTTGGAAGCTACATAGATTAGTATTTGGACTAATTGCTACCTATGGTTTAAGACCCCGTGAGGTATTTAATCAACCGGATTTAGAATGGTTTTTAAGTGATGAAAATACTGACGATATTTGGAAAGTTCATAAGTCAAATAAAACTGGTTACAGAGAAGTTTTACCTTTTGTACCTGAATGGGTGGAATTATTTGAATTAAAAAATTCGGAAGTTATTTATTTATTAAAAGAAAAAGTAGCACAAATAAATAGCTTTCACCAGCTATCAAACTTAGTTCAAACTAATGCTCGCTGGTTTAGGCGGATTCTAAATTTACCCTTTGAACCTTACGATTTAAGACACGCTTGTGCAATTCGAGCCCATATCCAAGGTTTACCAATCAAAGCATCAGCAGACAATTTAGGACATTCTGTAGAAATGCATACTAAAGTATATCAGCGATGGTTTTCTTTAGAAAATCGTAAGAAAGTCATGAAATCTTCAATTAATAAAAAATCAAATCAGGAGCTAGAAGCTGAAATTATCCGGTTGAAGACAGAAAATCAGCATCTTAAATTTGAATTGGATAAATTTCAGCAAATTTCATCTTAACCAAACCTACTAAGTCTGATCAACTAGGGCTTCCGGACCGAAGCCCCCGACTTAAACCCAGGAGTCGTTGACTTTAGGGTAGATTTAGGATTCATCTAAGTTAAGTACAGTTATTAATTTGATTTAGTTTTTCAATTTTAAAAGGCATTACTATTAGGGTAAATTCAGGTTATCTTCTTAGGAAGGTTTGTGAAAATACTTTTATATAAAATTTTTCGCTTTTAGATAATATAACGATTAAGGACATGATTCACATTAGCCACGGTCCTGTAGGTTGCGGTTACTGGTCTTGGTCTGGTCGTCGTAACTACTATATCGGAACCACTGGTATTGACACCTTCGGTACAATGCACTTCACTTCCGATTTCCAAGAAAGAGACGTTGTATTTGGTGGCGATAAAAAACTCACCAAAATGATTCAGGAAATTGAAGAACTATTTCCTTTGAACAATGGTATTTCAGTTCAGTCTGAGTGTCCCATTGGTTTGATTGGAGATGACATCGAAGCTGTTGCTAAGAAAGCGTCTAAGGACACAGGTAAGCCCTGCATCCCCGTTCGTTGTGAAGGTTTCCGTGGTGTATCTCAGTCTTTAGGACACCACATTGCTAACGATGCTATTCGTGACTGGGTATTCCCTAAAGCTGATAAAGCTGCTAAAGAAAATACTCTTGATTACGAACAAGGTCCTTACGATGTCGCAATCATTGGTGACTACAACATCGGTGGTGATGCTTGGTCTAGCCGCATCCTCTTAGAAGAAATCGGCTTGCGCGTAGTCGCTCAGTGGTCTGGTGAGGGTGAGGTACTATTAACAGGGTTACTTTAAGTTGCTAAAACGTTTTAGTAACCAACAAAACCTAACTTTTTTTCGATCCCTTTAATGTTAATTGAATCCTTACTTAAGGAATAAGTAAACTGTTTTTGTAGACGGTTTATAAGCTGTCTATAGGACTTTTAAGGGGTGTACCGTTATTCGGTAGCATTCTCCCAGGGATGCATTGAAAGTCTTATGGAATCAAGCGATAGTGAATTAAGCGATAGTGAATTAAGCAATAGTAAATCAAGCAATAGTGATGACATCGGCATCGTTTACTTATTACACGCGGTTGGCAGTCGTCGCTATAAGATCGGACAAACAAAAAGAAGCGTTCGAGATCGAATTCGCAGAATAGGAACCCCACAGCAGCCATTTGAGATAGTGGAACGGCATTCAGTAGAATGCCATTCACCCAAAAAAGTAGAAACCGAACTACATAAGATGTTTGAGAAACATCGAGCCAGAGGGGAATGGTTCGATCTTCCGGATAAGAAGGTTTCGATGCTTATCGAAGCAATGAACGATGAAAGTATTCAAGAAACACTTTTCTGCGCCAAAAATCTAGCCAACTACCATACTTATAAAATTATTAGCTTGCTAACTAATACGGTTGAAAACGAAAAATCAGAAGAGTATTCTTGGTTCCAACTAAATTATGATTTTTTAATAGGTCAAGAGCTATCCTTAAAAAAAAAAGCCGACTAGAGAAACAATGTCTAAAACTATACATTTGCTTCCTGAAACCTATTTACAATGTATTTTGAATAGTTGTAAATTTCAAATATCTGCGCTTCAAAAAAGACTTTACCCCTTCAAGCTTGAATTAGGTTATTTATGTCCTGAGAAGGAAAATGCTTCATTACTTGAGAATATAATTCTTACTGCTTTTTTTAATTTAAGTGCCGATATTTTTGGCGAGGAAGGTAAATTATTCTATAAAAATTTCTTAACTGAAGATATCCGACTAAATCGCAATAAGATTAAGCAGGAAATAAAAGCGATTGCTCTGGATGCCCATAAGCGTGGCTTACTCGATAATCAAATGGATATCTATCAAGATACCGATGCTTTTGCAACTAATGCGGTAATTAATTTAATTGAAGAATACGCTTTTTTGTATCCTGCTGAGTAATGGTTGACGTTGCGATCGCTTTCCCCTGTTAAAGGAATCCCCAGAAATTTTTACCAACTGACTGCTACAACTCCTAATTAAGTCAGCAAATATCACTAGTCGCATTTTACACGCAACAGTCAAAAGTAGTGCAGCTATTTTTTTATTGAATGAATCATAAACAAAGCCGGACAATCATCCATCCGACTCGTCTGCAAACGGAAACCTCCTTTATCAAGGGTTTTGGGATGTTAATTTTCTTTTGGCACTAGGTATTTCAGTAGTCAATGATTGTCTGGGTAAATCAGTTATACTATTAGAATCAAAGTATAAAATGTTGCATTGAATGGCGAAAAACTGTTTACGAATCACTCATCAAGAACAGACCATACAACTTTCCTGGCAACGCGGACAAGCTGCACCTCGTTTCGCCCATCCAGTAGCATTTGAACATCCTTTTGATAAGCAAGCACTGAGAGACTTACGTTGGTATTTAGAAGAGTATTTACGCTTTCCTTACGGCATCTTCCCAGATGAGGCTACAAAAATAGAACAAAAATTGCAGGTCTGGGGGGAAGAATTATTTGAATTAGTGTTTCGCGGTAATGAGAAAACGCGGGAGTTTTTTCAAGCAGCTACTTATGATGGTTTAGATAATTGTGAGTTAGTTATCACTTCGGATGATTCCGCTATCCTCAATTTACCCTGGGAATTACTCTATTCTCCCGTTGATGCACTATTTCTGGCACCTTCTTTAGCAGGAATGTCTCGCAGTTTGAGCAATTACGCGGTGCGAGCAGAAATGCCTATATTACCTCAAGATAAGATAAATATATTGTTGGTCATTGCTCGTCCTTATGGCGAACAGGATATTGCTCTCAAAACTATTGCACGTCCATTACTAGACTCAATATCAGAGATTCGTCATCAAGTCAATATAAAAGTATTACGTCCGCCCAGCTTTGATCAACTTGAGCAGGAATTAAGCGACAACAAAGGCTTTTATCATATAGTCCATTTTGACGGACATGGCGATTTTGACCCCAATAGCCAAGGATTTCATCATACTTTGGGTGGTTTAGGACAAGGTGTATTGCTATTTGAAGCTCTTGATGGTTCCCCGCAGGTTGTGACAGCAGCCCAAATTGCTCAGAATTTAGCAGATTGCGGCGTACCGATTTTTATCTTGAATGCTTGTAAATCAGCACAGGAAGGAGAAGATCAGTTTTCTTCGGTAGCCACGCGCTTAGTATCGTTGAGAACTAAAGGTGTGGTGGCGATGGCTTATTCTGTATATGCTGTGGCTGCGAAACACTTTATGGGGGGATTATATAGGGAGTTAGTAAAGGGTAAGAATCTTTCTCTAGCTGTTACAGCAGGACGCAAAGAAGCTTTGAATCAAGCTCAACGTCCAAGTCCGAAAGGTGATAAACCATTGCGAGATTGGTTGGTTCCGGTTCTGTATCAGCAGGAAAGTTACGCGCCGTTTATTCCTGATAATAGTGCAGAAGTTCCTAGTATTGATGAAATTTTAGAAGAAGAAACTGTTACACAGTTAGTAGAATTTCCAGAGGAAGGAGCCTGGGGTTTTATTGGACGCGATTACGATATTTTGCGATTAGAGCGAGCATTTCGCCAAAATAATATAGTATTACTGCAAGGAATGGGCGGTGTCGGGAAAACTGAGTTATCTTGCGGGTTTGCACGGTGGTTAGAAGAAACTCAAGGACGTACTGGTAAGATGTTCTTTGTGTCTTTTGAACATGGTTCTACCTTGGGTAAGGTTATCAACCAAGTGGGTAGGGAAGTTTGGGGAGATGAAGAATTTTCCAAGCATTCCACAGAAAAACAACAAGCTGCGGTGTTGCAACATCTGAAAACTAAATCATGTTTGTTAATTTGGGATAATTTTGAGGCGGTGAATGGTTTTCCCACAGGGAATGAACCGTTATTGATTGGGGAACAGAGAAACGAACTAAAACAGTTTTTAAAGAAATTACGCGGTGGAAAAACTTGGGTCTTAATAACCAGTCGTCGCGAAGAACTTTGGCTCGATTGTGGTTACAGGCTCTTGGATTTACACGGTTTGCAGGAAGAGGAAGCTGAAGAATTAGCGGCGAAGATTTTGCAAACTGCGGGAGTAGATAAAAGGAAGTTATCCGAAGAATATTTGGAATTGTTGAAATTATTAGGGGGACATCCCTTGTCATTGCGAGTGGTATTACCGCATTTGAAGAGACAGACACCAGTGCAGTTAATTGAAGCTTTGCGTCAGGGATTGGATACTTTTACGGGAGAGGAGGAAGAAGGAAGGGATAAATCGCTAACGGTTTCCTTGGATTATTCCTTTAGTAAATTGTCGGGGAAAGCGAGAAGACATCTGCCGTTTTTGGCGTTGTTTTCTGGGAGAGTTGATGCCGATTGGCTTTATAATTTCTCAGAAAATCCTGATGATGAATATGGAAAAGCATACCAGCAAGTGTTTGGGGAGAATTTGCAAAAAGATGATTGGTTAGCAATTCTTAATGAAGCCGCAGCAGCAAGTATTGTGGAACATTTTGATAGTACTATATATAAAATTCATCCGGCTTTACCTTGGTATTTGCGAAAACGCCTGAATGCAACAGTGTCATTGCAATCTCAATCATCAGAAGAATTCGGCGATCGCTTCTCTTTGATGACAAATGAGGAGGTAATCAGCGAACTCGAAAAAAAGTTGCTAATTTTCTACGCTTATCTAGCAGATAACTACCGTGAAAAACTCATTAGCAACGCTGAATTAGCAACCTTTGTCTTGGTGATGGAAGAACCAAACCTGTTGCAAAACCTGCGTTTAGCCGAACAACAACAGGAATGGGCTTATGCACAAATGATTTTACAAGCCTTGGGAGAGATATACGAACGTTTAGGGCATAAACCGGAATCTAAAGCTTTGCAAAAACGGGCGTTAAATCAAATTGGTATAGAGCTAACGAAAGCCAAAGCCAAAGGTGAATATGCTTTTAGTTTATGGATATATCTGCGGAGTAATGAAGCTAATGAAGCGCTGTTTCATGGCGATTTAGAATCAGCAAGAGTAATTTATCAAGAAATTCTCGATGAGTTGATAGCTTTAAATGACTCTTCGGTAAATAACGGAATTGCTGGTGTTTATCATCACCTGGGTGTATTAGCCCAAAAACAACTGCAATTTGAGCAAGCCAAGCAATATCACCTCAAAGCTTTGAAAATATATGAAGATGCAAGGGATTTTTACAGTGCTGCAAATGAATATCACCAACTGGGTACATTAGCCGAACGACAACGGCAATTTGAGCAAGCCAAGCAATATTACCTTAAGGCTTTGAAAATATTTGAAGATGCAGGGGATTTGTACAAAGCTGCAAATGAATATCACCAACTGGGTACATTAGCCCAAGAACAACGGCAATTTGAGCAAGCCGAGCAATATTGCCTTAAGGCTAAGGAAAAATTTGAAAAGGCAGGGGATTTCTATAAAGCTGCAAATGAATATCACCAACTGGGTATACTAGCCCAACTACAAGGGCAATTTGATCAAGCCCAAGAATATTACTTTAAAGCTTTGAAAATAAAAGAAGATGCAGGGGACTTGTACAATGCTGCAACGGAATATCATCACCTGGGTATGGTAGCCCAAGAACAAGGGAAATTTGAGCAAGCCGAGCAATATTACCTCAAGGCTTTGGAAATAAGAGAAGATGGAGGGGATGTCTACAAAACTGCAAATCAATATCACGAACTGGGTATATTAGCTCAAGAACAACGGCAATTTGAGAAAGCACGGCAATATTACTTCAAGGCTTTGAAAATAAGAGAAGATGCAGGAGATTGGCACAGTACCGCAGGAGAATATTACCAACTAGGTCAAATAGCCAAAGAACAACGGCTATTTAAAGAAGCAATTAGGTATTATCAAAAAGCTTTTGGTATTTTTGAAAAATTCCAAAATTGGTATTGGGCTTCATTAACATTGGGAACATGGGGAGCAACCTTAGAAACGCAATCAAATTTTTCTGAAGCTTTAGCAATTTATATTCGTGCTTTGGCTATTGACATTGAGCATAACAAAGATTGGATTGGTTCGGATATTGAGGATTTAGCGCGGATGCTTAAAGTTTTGGGAGAAAATCAATTTGATACGATTTGGAATGAAGTTACGGGTGAGAAATGTGAGGGTCAGTTACGTAATTTGATTTGGAAGGTGCGAGATAAATTAGATGCGGAAAATCAAGAGTAATTTCTATTAACTTTATCCGATAAAAATCCTAATTGGTACTCAAATCTTTCGTAAATAAAATATATATGAATACCCAACTAAACTCAACCGAAATCAATCAAGTTCAGCAACTACTTAACGACTACGAACCCGCACAAAAAGCATTAGCTACACTAGTACAAAACAATGGAAATTTAAATACAACCTTTGACGAACTTTGGACTGAAAAAGTTGGTAGAGATAGCTATGGGAATCAGTCCCTTTGGGAAACTACATTAACTGTATTACGCCAAGAACTATGCAGTAATGATGGTTTTCGCGCTCAATTTCAAGAATATAGTAGAAACCCTGCTAGCGCTCCATTGCTTACTGGATTGATTATTTCTCTCACAACTTTAACTGGTTTACCTTTAGATCCGGCTATTTCTACAGTTATTGTTTTATATATTCTCAAGGTGGGATTAAATATCTTTTGCGAATATACTAAAGCCGAGAATAGTGATTGATATCCCGTCATAGGATTAAAAGCTCCAAATTCAAAATGATTCTACGTATTAGTCTTCTTTTTTGAAGTTTTGGGGAGCTAATCGAAAACTGTTATATTCCTTGTTGGAATCGATTCCATGCTTCCACTTGGTCTGGGATTAAAATACATTCACTATAAAAGTTAATATTTAGTTCCGGGACAAGAATGGAAGATTCTATTTTTTCATATCCGTAGGTATCCGCAAAGTTTTTTGGAACTTCTTCCCGTAGATAGTACAAGCTAAATTGGTTGTTCTTCCAGAACCAAACCTCCTTCACACCCAAACGACGATAAGTTTCTAATTTTTTAATACTTCCACTGGTAATAGTTACTTCTATCGCCAAATCTGGTATTTCCTTCTTATCACCTATACAGTAACATTCGTCCGGTTCTGCTCCAGCTTTCTTTAAGCGATTTTTGAGGGTAGTGCTTCCCATTGGGGTGTGTTTTATTCCTTTAATACAAAAATAAAACTCTAGAAGAAAACCTATACGAGATTTGACCGTTTCATGTTTTTCTGAAGGGGACACTATTTCTAATATTTCATCTAAATAAGTAACGCGGTAATGGGAATTATCTTCCAACTTGGCTAAGAGTCTCTCAAAACTCTCCCAACTTACACCACTGACAGTTAATCGCTCCTCTGGATCGTCAGCAAAACTGTCTTCTGGTTCTTCTATAAGTTCTTGTAGGCTTACCATTATTTTGATTCTCCACTAGGCACGCTACTGATAATTGGAACTTTTGCGTTCACCGGAGGTGAGGCTGAGTCCTTCGGACACGCTGCGCGAACGCCTATCGCCTCCCCGATTCTCAGCTAATCTCTTAGCATCACGAGGGATTAAACCTTTCTCTTGCAGCAAGTCAAACAAGTTGATTTCAATCCAGCGATTAACCGCAATTCCTTGAAAAGTTGCTTCCTGTGCGATCGCGTCCCAAATCCTTGAGTCTAACCTTAGACTTCTAGGCTTCCTTCGGGCTTGATTTGACGGCATCTTTAATATATCAAAAGATTTTGCTCGACTTAACCAACATAGCTCGAAACGTCACCTTTTGTCACCTTTTGATTGAGTTTATAAGTCTCAAGCGAACGTTAGCAGCGTACCAGTTACCACCGCGAGAAGTGGTAAAACCATCGGCGTTCATTTGATCGGCAATAGCTTGGTACGAATAGCCTTTATCTCTAAGTTCTTTTGCGTATGCGATCGCCTCAGATGTTTTGTTCCGCGCATTGCTCAAAGCCTTAGCTCTACCAGTTTTACCGAGTTCCGCGCCTTGTTTTTTACGTTCAGAAGGAACTGTTACAGGTTGCTGTACAGATGTTCCACAAACTTCCCTTGAATGTACTACTGATTGCATTAACGCTAATTGTTCGGTCTTTAAGCCTGTAAGCTGCTTGTTCAAGGTTCTAAACCAACTTTCTGCGAACGGAGATAACTCAACCCCTGCATCCTTTGCAAAGGTTAATTCTTGATATACGGTTTCATCTCCGAACTGCTTAACGTAGGTTCTAAATTCGTCCTCACCAAGCAAGAATGCGTTACAGCCGCAGTCACGGACTAACCTTAACCTTTTACCTATATCTCTGGATGCATCCCACGCGGATTTTACACACCAAGCTGCGGCTATACCTCCGAGTAATTCAACTCCAAAAGCGATACCAGCACCACCAACTAACACACCTCCGATAATCTTTGCAGCCATACCCGCATTAGAGGCTTTACGCTCCGCAATCATTTCCCAATGTTCAATATCTTTAAAATCCCCTTGCGGGTCGAAATTAGTCATAATTCTAATAATTAGTAAATGGACAGAGCGGGTATTGGGCATTGCACCCACATGAGAGGCTTTTAACCTTACCCGCTTTTCTTGAAAAGTTTGCATTCAAACGAAGTTTGTGGCTCATCGACGGAAACCGCCAAGACTGCAACGCCACTTCTCTCAACGGAGGGATGACGACCCACAAGAGTGGCTCAACTTTTCGCTTTTCTTAATCCTTTAAATCGCGAATGATTTGAACGATAACCTTACGTAACTTGAGGAGGAATTGAACCGCGCCAACGGTTGTTACTGCTCTCATGATGTTTCCCCAATCAATCCGCCCAAATTGCTGGTATTGAATAATGTCTAACAACTTCCAAACATCACCACCACCTTGAACCGGAGGAAACACTGTCAAACAAGCAAAGAAGTCAACAACATAAATACATACTCCCAAGATGATTAAAAACCTCAATACTTCAGTGCTTAAGCTGTTCCGCATTTTCTTAGCAATCTTGACTTCCCAACTATCATTCTTCGAGTCAGTGTACTGGTTTCTATCACCTCTCTGAATATTCTTGTCCAAGAATTGCTCGTGACCCATTAATTCCATTGGGATAATTTCTAGTATCTGGATGAATGCCCAAAGCAAGAACCCAAATCCAAAATTAATAAAGTTGAGGATAAAACCAAATATTGCACCAATTACCCAAATACCTTTAATGAAGTCTGCTATATCCGAGTAATTAATTCCCGCAAAGTATCGTGTAGCAATAATTTCATAGGGTTTTACATTAGTCAAAATAATAGAAATTATTATCCCCGTTATCACCCAAATAAGTATTTGCAACATAAATGGTGGTTTTTGGGTACCGTTGTAGTTGTAAGCTTTGGTATTGTCAGATTTACTGCTACTTGATTTATTTCCGCCTAATCCTGCCATGATTAGTTATCCTCCATAATTGCGTTTACTGGCTGTGAATATTGCGAACCCCTGAAGCGTTTTAAACGGGCTTGCACCACATCTCTATCACCCGTATAAGCGGTATAACTAGCTGCACCATTCTCGTCAATTACCGCAGTTGTCCCATGAGCATCGCAGATTACTGTACCAGCGGGTAAATGCTTGCCTGTAATTCTGTCCTTGGGCTTATCTCCCTCTTTTAGTCCTGTAAAATAGTGAGTTCCATTGCGGTATTCATTACCAACTACAGGGAGACAAGATTTATATCTTTTATTTGCAACTTCAGCTTGTCGTTGTTCGTATTGAAGCTGACGGTCTAACGCTTCCGCCTTTGCTTCCCTAGTCTTGATATCGTCGCGGATTAAATCAATTCGAGCTTGGTGTTTTTGAATGCTCGGAATTGACGCGATCGCACCAATTATCAATAGCCCACCAAATATCAAGTTAGATGGCTTAATTCCAAGTTCTAGTAGTGATTCTCTAAAATGTTCGTATTTCTGTTTCATCATTTACAGTTAGGCAAAATTTTGTATAACGGGGGACTTAAATGTCCCCGAATTTCCTATGCAGCCAGTGCTTGCAGTAATCGCAATTTTTCGTGATAACTTAACTCTGCAATCCTATCTACAACCTCTTCTGCTCCCTCAGTTGGTGGTGAGTTAGTTGGTTCTTGTTGCCAAGCCTCATGAGCGATACGGGCGATTAACCATAATGTATCTGCTTCTGTAATGTCGTCTAGACCTTCTCCCCAGGTTTCAACCATGTCTAATAGTAGGGAGTTGCTTAGAACGTCTAATGAGTAGTATCCAAGTGGTTTAGCCATTGTTGTATAATTTTTATGTTGTTGTTTACATTTGCGGTAGACACATCCCTAACGCTTTTCAGATGGCAGTCTGGAGAGCGTTTGTTAATTAGTAAGTAGTCTTTACGGTAATCTATGTAATAATGCGAAAGCTTTTTCTAGCCTGTAATTGAGCAAATCAAACGGGCTAATGAGTACATTAATTAGTTGATGCATTTTATTCCTTTGGTTGTGCTAAATCTGAAAGGTATTGCAAAATATCGGCAGGAGCGGTAAAAGGCAGGCAGAGCGCCCGTATTAGCGCCCTACCGTACTTTTTTGGTGTTGTCTCTCCTACCGCTGTATCTTTTTTTGAACATTCGCGATCGCGTTATGAAAGTCGCTCATATTGCTTTGTTGTGGTATTTCAACGGGAGTATTGACCAACCCTTGCAAAGTATTGATAGCTTGTAATAATTCGGCTTTGGTCGCGTCATCTTGTTGAGCAATTAGTGCTGCTAACTGTTTTTGGTTAGTTTCGCGGTTATTGAGGATGACTTGATTGGTTAACTTATCAATTGCGTCAACCATCTCAATCCGTCGCTGCACGCTCAATACCATTTGATACCCTAAAATCTGAGAAACGTTATCAATCAAAGTTTGTTGTTTCTCAATCGGCATATCAGCAACAGGCTGTATCTCTGTACTATCAGTACTTTCATCCGATGGGGGTAAGGCAGTTGCACCAACACTTTGACTAATTAACTGGTACTCTGAATCACTAATCTCTTGGCAACTATCCCAATCATCTCGAACACCCATCAAAGACATTCTTAAGTCATCTTCGGTCATGTTTAACTTGGTGGTTGCTTCAGAAATAAACATAATTTTTCTCCAAATAAATTAGCTAGTAACTGGCGATAAAAGCCAGATGCTAACCAATTAGCTTTGGTTGATATTTATCAAAAAACTGCTTCCTCTCAAGTTCCTGCTTATAGGCTAAATGCCTTGCTGCAAGGTAATTACCGCGTCATTTCACCGCTTAAGGGATTAAGTTAATTTGAATTGTTAAATAGTTAAATTGTTAGATCGAGTAATTCTTATAGATTTGATTGAATTTATTCAAGCTGTATTCATTCCTGTTATCTCTCAAGTGCAAACATATATTTTGCTTGCGTTTAAGCAACAGAGATAATCTGTAAATCTCACCAATTACCCAACACTGATACCTGCTCATTAATTGGGATTTTTCCATCTCGTCTCGATAATCTTTGATAATCATCTTTGCCCATTTATGCCATTTACCAATGGTGTTCCTATGCAACCCCATCATTTCGGCTAGCTTAGTTTTCTCCGTGCATGGGTCTAAATCTGGTATAAAAATAGCTCTATACTTCGTTCTGCATAACATTGTTTTACCCTTAAATTTGTACTTATTTCTCTATTGCACATATGTTCAACACAAATGCAGTAGAGTTAGTAGAAGCCTTGATATAGATAGATTTATTACTTCTTGCTGTGCCAAAAATATGCGCGTCCTATGCTTCAAAGTTGCTGTGTTTGGTCTAGCAGTTTTCATCTGCGTATAGCGCCTTCATGTTGCTTTCGTGTTGCACATCCCTTGCATGAAATTAATATAACGAACGATGTCGAAAAGTGTCAACAATAATCAACAATTATTTATACCTTTTTCGTAGAAAAATATTGAAGGGTTGATGATATCTTTCTACGCATCATATATTGTGGAGATAGTTTTATTGTTTAATCTTATGGGTAAAGCAACGAATCCTAAGCCACGCATGGCATACGCTATCGGACAGGAATATAAGGAATTTTTAGAACAGTGGGCAGAGGAAGAAGGTAGAAGTACCGCAAACCTTGTTGAAAGAATACTTTTAGACGCTATTGCAAAAAAAAAGCAGGAATCTACCACACCACAGGGTTAGCGTGGGAAGAATGGGAGCGATCGCAAAACTTAAAAAAAAATATTTCTGATTCCGTATTAAACATAAGTGGGAAGTATGTTAGTGTAAGTGTGTTAAACAAAATATTAGAAGAAATGGCACGGTTACCTGTAGTTACGGCGCGTCAGGAAGGCGCTACAGAGATTAGGGTTTTTGTCACAGAAGATGAGAAAGACACCCTTAAGCAAGTAGCGGCAATAAAAAATATTGCAGTTTCTCACTTAATGCGCTCGCTAGCTTTGATTTGGATTGAAGAAAACAAGGGATATGAAAATGATTAACCCCGAATCTATCGATTTAGACTCTCTCCCTTGGCTTCCATTGGAAGAAAAGGCAGTAATAATGATTAATCCCGAATCCATTGATTTAGACTCTCTTCTTTGGCTTCCATTGGAAGAAAAGACAGCTGTCAACGTTAAGCAACGATGGGTACAACACCATAAATACGACGATTTAAAAGATATTGGTGACGTGAAAATTGCGTACCTGTTCGTTGATTGTGCTGCATAAATTCTTTCCGTTGCATAAATGTAAATACTAAAAACCCGCTCGTCCGGGAAGATAAGCGGGTTTAAAAATTTAAACGTCTAATTCAGGAACTCTCCTCTTAAAGTTGTGGAAGACTTTGAGAGTACCACGCCCCTTTCGGGGACTTACTAATTAATTTATAACATTTTTAAGTCGTAGTTTAAAGAGGGTTTCTAAAAATATTTGTCAATATTCTTAGGTTTTGTAATGATTATGGCTTCTCTCGTAGCGACAGCTACCAACCGATTAATCGACAAGGACTATGCAGAAGCAGTTACGAAGCGCGGATTATGCCCTGAGTGGGTGTTGGCTAACTGCCAAACAATGGAGAAACAAGAAGCATCTGAGCGGTTAAGAATTGATGCAAAATACGGTGGAATATGGCTTGAGGGGGCTAACGGTTACGGACAGTTCCGACCTAGGAAAGAATTTAAAACCCCTACCAGTAAGAAGGGTTTGAAGTATATAACGGCAGTGGGTGAGGACTATGACCTACTGCTTCCAATTAACCCACATAATCCGTGTTCTTGGGATGATTTGGAAGCGTTGAAACTGCAAGCTTACAAAATAGATGGTCGTCCTTGTTTGGGATTGACTGAAGGTTTATTCAAAGCGATTGCTGGATACTCAAATGGTATCCCTACAATTGCCCTAGCTGGTGTAGAGATGGGTCTGACACCTAGTAAGAAAGATGTACAAGGGAAGCGTTATTTAGTTCCCGGACTTGAGGTATTAGCCCGCGCTGGTTTTGGGTTCGTCTTCCTGTTTGATGCAGATGCAGCTACTAATAACAACGTCAATTTAGCTCAACGCAAGTTAGCACAACAGCTACTTAAGTTTGATGTCCCCGTCTATTCTTGTACTGGTAAATGGGAAGAATCTGAAGGGAAAGGAATGGACGATTATATCCAAAATAATGGGGCTGATAAATTCCGCTCAGAAGTTTTAGCTCGTGCTGAAACTATAGAGCAGTGGGAACAGCAATTTAAAGATAGAGATAACGATAAGAAAATCACTCAAGCAAGTATGGCGCATGATTTAGTGAATAAGTACCGCGCAAGGTTAGCTTGGAATATACCCGCAAAAGCTTGGTATCATTATGAGAAAAAAATGTTAGGAGTGTGGAGCGAAGCACCTGTAGAAGCAGTAAACGCCCTAGTTATTGCCGAACTGGACGCAAGGAATGCTGATTACAGCTACAACTTTGTTACGGGAATTGTATCGCTACTCAAGTCACACCTACGAATAGAGGAGTGGGAAGTTATACCGGATAAGGTTTGTTTAGAAGATTGCGTTATTGATATCCATACCTTAGAGGAAACAGACCATCAACCGGGTTATAGGTTTATTTCTCGTCTACCATTCAAGTGGTCAGACCGCGAAGTCGGTTGTCAACCAATCAAGGAATGGCTTTTATCAACTTGTGGCGATCGCGCTGAATGGGTAGAAGTTATCCGCGCTGCAATGAATGCGACTGTAACAGAGCGTGGTGCAGAATTCCAGCGGTTTATGGAATTAGTAGGAGTCGGTGGTGCTGGTAAGGGGACAATCCTCAGATTGGTGCAAAGTCTACTAGGTAAAGAGAATTACACAATTACAACCTTAGAACATCTTGAGAGTAACCGTTTTGAAACAGCAACTTTTTTTGGTAAGAAAGCAATATTTGTTACCGATGCTGAAAAATTTAAGCAGGAAGTAGTAACCCTAAAGGCTGTCACCGGAGCAGACCCATTAAGGCATGAGAAGAAAGGGATACAAATGACAGGTAGTTTTACTTTTACTGGGATGGTATGGGTAGCTGCTAACTCCGCAATTCAATCAACTGATTACTCTAATGCTATGCACCGCAGGCGTTTATCGATGTTGTTTGATAAGTGTATACCGCCCTCGGAACGTCGCGACTTAATGAAAGAGTTCAACCCATACTTACCCGGCTTGCTGTACTGGGTACTATCAATGTCTTCTGATGAGGTAGCGCATTATGTGAGGAATACAGCAAAGCGCGTTCCTTCATTAGGTGCATTCTCCGTTGAAATATTGCTTAATACGAATCCTTTAGCGGAATGGGCTGATCAATACCTTTACCACTACAAAGGAGGGAAAACAAAGATAGGAAATATGTCAAATGACCCTAAAGACTGTCTTTATGCATCATACGCACAATGGGCAATTGACAACGGTCGGACTAAGGTATCTACCAAAATGTTTAGTGAAACTCTTGTTACACTTTTCACGACTCACCTGGGAATCAATGCAACGAAGCGTAGAACTAAACATGGGGTACAAATTACCGAGGTCGGTATTCGACAACCCGGACATAATTTTCCTTTACTTTTATCCAGTGGTGGAAACTTGGGTGAAGGGTCGGTGAAGAGTAAGGTGAAGAGTGAAATGCTTGCGAGTGATGGATGTGAAGGAAGTGAAGGGTTATTTAACTCTGCCTTAGAAATTGAGTCATACACTCAGTTAACTGACTCACTCACTAAGGAAACAGTTGAACCCGTAAAAAATGCAGAAAACCCTTCAAATCCATCACCAGCAATAGATACAAACCTTCACCAATCCTTCATCGGTGAAGGGTCATCTACCTCTCAACCCTTCACCAATCAACCCCAAACAGTTAATAATCAAGTTTTTGAAATACCTGAAACCATTGTTAGTGATGAATCACAACGTTTTAGAGAAGGTCAAACCGTCTACCCTACCACTGGGAAGTATGAAGGTAAGGAGTGTAGAGTGAGCGCGATCGCAAATGATTCGATTTGGGCTTATCCAGTAAACACACAACGCGGGGTAGGTGCAACACAGTACCAATCAACAGAATTATCACTTATTCCTCCCGTAAAAACTGAAACTAGTGAAGACTGCCGATACAATCAGCTTTCTTTTGATTGGGATGGGGAAAACTACTTAGAACCGATTGATGATTAGCACAGGCAAAAAAAGCGAACGATTGACTTAACCCGTCCGCAGCAAACAGAAAATTATTGATTTTTGATTACCGTTGAATTAAGCCACAGGAGAAAAGCAGATGCAGGTTAAAAGAACTAGAGAGGAATTCCTAAGACACCTCAGAAAGCTAGCGATTGAGTTTTACGATAAGCATCACCCAAACGAAACATCGGAAACATTGCCAGTAGAATCTACAAAAACCGCTTCTACAAATGATATAAAAGCATCTCGTAACTCGCCATCATCAAGCGATTCCCAGAAAGCTGGTTGAGAATACGACCAAGCCAACTTAAGCCTATCAGCATCGATTTTACTAGCATATTTAGAGCGTAAAATCTCAGCTTCTATTTGGTTCTCAATATCTTGCATAGCCGCAATAATTGCAGGGTTGGAAGAGTTAAGCGCTTTCAACCCCTCCAATTGCTGCTTTAAATCAATCAATTCTGATGATTCAACGAGATTATCAGCAAGTTCCGATTGTTCGATAATTCTTTCTGCTTCCTCGGTAATAGCTTCAATTACCTGCTTTGTAAGGACATTCAATCGGGAATTCTTCTTGTTGTGGCAGAAATGTGGGTTACGAGCGTGTTTATTACACCGTATCCAATGCGTTTCACCTGATTTGTACCTGCTAATAATCCGAAACATCCCCCCACCACAATAGGCGCATTTCAATAAACCTTTTAACGGGTATTCCTTTTCCTTCTTCCCTGTAAAACGCGGTCTGCTCTTAGCGTTCCGTTTAATTCTGGCAATCTCGAATTCTGTGGCGATCGCCTCGTGAGTGTTTTTAATTATCTGAGGTGGTCTGGGGTTTTTGGGGTTCCTTCGTTGCTCCATCTCGGTAAAATATCGGGTATGCCCTAGCAATGTCGGGTTGTCAATCCAATGACGTAGCCCGGAGACTGAGTATTTTATCCCGTGTTCCTCGAATAAGTAACGCGACACCGCCCCATAACTATATCCTTCTAGCATTAGCTCAATTAGTTTCCTAGCAATGGGGAAGTTTTTCTTATCAGGTATTATCTTGTGTTCCTTGGTTAAACGATACCCAAAACAAACCATATTAACCTTACCCTGTGACCTAAAATAAGCCATTCCGTGTCGTGTACGCTCGCTTAAAAGCCTGCTCTCGAAGTCAGCCAAGGCAGCCATCTGAGAAGCGCTAAACCGCCCAAACGAGGAACTAACATCAATTGGCGCATCCAGTATCCTTAAAATTATTCCTGAGTCATTGAAAAGCTGAATAGTCCGAATCACATCAATATCCGAACGTCCTAATCGGTCAATTCTGGTACAAATAATTTCCCTAACCTTACCTTTCTCGACCAATTTTAAAAGCTTATTAAACTCCTTCCTTTTATTACTTCTCCCTGACTCAATATCAACTAACACCACATCAGCGCCAGCATCCTCTAAGCGCTTTACCTGCTGTTTCAATGCATCGTATTCTAAAGACTGCTCAACTGTAGAGACGCGAGCATAGCCGTAAATCATAGGTGTCACACCAGCCACAACTGTTAATAGTACCACGCCCTCGCGGTCTGGGGATGGCACGATCAACGAGATGATGTTGACTCCTAAGGTAAAAATGAACTTGATTCATTGCTACCGTTCTATGAACTACATCTCTCGTCACATGGAAGAAGCTTATGGTAAGCATTAGTAATGCAGTTAAAACTATTGATATACAGTGAATACAGATAATTTTGATTCTATTTTTATTAAATATTGATTTATTTTATTGATTTTAATAATATATAAATCATCTGAAATACTAAACCAGATTAACAAATCAATTATCAAAGAGTTTACTAATTCGATATATTAGCTCAAAGAGCAATTATTATATATAAACAATAAAAAAAAACTGTATTATTTGGCTCATTTTTACAGTAAAAAAGTAGGTTTTTTAGACCTACTTTTAAAAAGGGATAACTATTTAGTTAAACTAATTTAAAACTGAGTAGAATGATTTAGTCTTAGTCGCGTATTTTCTAGTTTCAATTCTGCTATTTTTTTACGTGCTTGTGCTAATTCATCTTTTAACTTATCCAATTCACTCATCTCTTGAAAAGTCTGCTCAAAAGCTTTTTTTCTGTTTTCAAGTCCGAACCATTGCTGATAAACCTTGGTATGAATATCAACTGTGTGCCCTAAATTGTCTGCTGCTGCTTTAATCGGAACACCTTGTAAATGAGCGCGAATAGCACAAGCGTGACGCAAGGAATAGGGAGTAAAGCTGAATCCTAGTTTACCGAACCGCTTTGATAAACTACTGACTTTGTATTCTTTTTCGGATTCAGATTTCATAGTACCAATTATCTCTTTAGCGATAGCAATATTTTCTTCATTCTTCAATTCAAGTAATTCTACCCATTCCGGTACAAAAGGTAAAACTTCTCTGTATCCAGTTTTATTGGATTTATGAACTTTAAAAGTATTGTTTTCATTTTCTGGTGATACTAACCAATCTAAGTCTGAGTTATTTATAATTTCTTTAGGGCGCAAACCATATATAGCTAATAAAGCAAAAAATAACTTATAGAATTTAGCATATTTTTTGCTTTTTTTTGACATGCGAGAAGTGTTTAAACCGTAGTCATTTAGTTTTTCAAAGCATTGAATTATTTCTTGATCACTGGGTATGTATTTCTCATTTTTTTCTGCTTTTAAAGAAAGTCCATCCCAGTTGTATTCAATATTTAAAATTTTACATATTTGAGTAGCAACTCTTATGCACATGGTGCGGGTAACTGGTTGAGGTACTGATAAGATTATTTTTTTGATTGATTCAAAAGTTATTATTTCATCACTTAAAAAATGAGTCTTGTATCGAGAATCGTATGACCTAAAAGTTGTTTCTGATTTACCAGTTCTCTTTCTTGTTTCAAAGTACTTTTTTTCAAATACTTTATAAAATTCCTTAAATGTAATACTTTCATTTTTTTTTACTTTACTACCTAAATACTTGTCAGTCCAGGTAAAAGTTTGACGAGCTATTAGCTTACCTAGTTCATAGGCTTCTTCCTCAGCAGTCTTCAATCCATCAAAATTAGCTGGAATACCAAGGGATATTGTGTATTGCTTTTTATCTCTACCATTTACAGGGGGATCACCCGGTTTAAGCGGCAAAGTTGCTCTAAGTTGTATACCTCCTCCAATAGAAATCAGGGTGACTCTAGTTTTAGAACATTTAAGCCTGATATTGGTTTCATCTAATGCTTGATTAAATTTTTTCATAAAATGTTTTCTAGTTTCATCTGCATTTTTTTTAGCTCCCCAATAACTTCCATCAGTAGTAGCCGGTGGTTCAAAATCTCCGAAAATTTTACCCTGTATATTGTCCATTACTTTACTAAATATTTACTACTTTAAGTCTGTTAGCAGTGAACAAGTCACGACTTTAAGTACGTTAGCAGTGAACATTTTACGGCGTTTTAGGACTTCAAATCAACCAGGGAATATGGTATTCCCTGGATGGAGTACAACTTCTTCGGACCTACCAAGATTGCTGAATCTTTAAGAGCGATCGCCGCTAAGTTCGACGAGAAAATTCAAGAAAACGCTGAGAAGGTTATTGCTAAGTACCAGCCAACAATGGATGAAATTTTGAAAAAATATCGTTCTCGCTTGGAAGGTAAAACCGTTGCTTTGATGGTTGGTGGTTTACGTCCCCGTCACGTTGTACCAGCATTCAGAGACTTGGGAATGCAATTAGTCAGCACCGGTTACGAATTTGCTCACAATGACGACTATAAGCGTACCACAAACTACATCGAAAACGGAACCATCGTTTACGATGACGTAACTGGTTACGAATTCGAGCAGTTTGTTAAAGGACTCAAGCCCGACATCGTTGGTGCTGGTATTAAAGAAAAGTACGTTTTTCAAAAGATGGGGCTTCCTTTCCGCCAGATGCACTCTTGGGATTACTCCGAGCTTAATAATGGAAGTCAAAGTTAGTTAAAGCAGGGTTTGTAGGGATTTAAAGATAAAGTAGACTATTTTTAGCTTGAATATAAATCATTCAATTTATCAACAGGAATATAAATTTTGCTATCAACAACATAAAAAGCTGATTTAATCTAGTTATTGGATGAAGCAAAACTTTTCCGAATTTAAAACCGTAAATATAAACACTTTTTTGATTGCAATTTTTTTAGACTAAAAATTAATTCTGTAATTATTGTAGGGTGTGTTACGGCTTAAATATGTAATCATTAAGGTTATAAAATTTGATAGTGCCGTAACGCACCATAAGAATTGAATTATCTAATCTGAATCTGCTGATTATCTACTTCTAAAATCACTTCATCATCATATTTCAAATCATCAATTTTAAAAGTAATAATTTCCAGAATATCTGGAGATTGAAAATGCTCGGGCTTAGTTTCTGGATGAGGATAATAAATCAGTCCTGATTGTAATTGATCGTTTTTGAGCAGAATTCTACAATCAAAAAACGAAAAGTCTTCTGCAGGTTCATTTTCTGCCCATTTGACATTTATAAAAGTGTATTTAGCTTGTTTAACCGAGTATTGATGGGGAGATATGGAAATATTCAAAGTTCCCGAAAAATATGGTTCTAAATCAAGTCCTCGATCGAAAAAGAAAGGTTTTTGCATTGCAATTGTTCCATCGGGAAAACGGATATCTCCCCCTTTTCCAGATGCAACACCATAACCTTTTTTGATAATGCCTTTTATTCGTAACCAATTGGTCATATTTAAATTTAGATTAAAAAATTTAGTTGCCATGAATGGGAAGATGGTTTTCTATAGAACAGAACAAGATGAACTTTCACTGATAAAGTTGTTCTTTAGATAAAACGGAACGAGAAATTACCCATAAGTAGACTTATCTGGATATATATAGTTTTCGCCCATTTCCCCATCATCTCATGCCCTTGTGTTGTTTACGCAGCAAATGCGTAAAAAATTCGGCTACCACTACGTCCGAATTCTTCCACCTTGAGATATAAATAATTTATAATAACTTAACAAATGGTTATGTAACCATAGGTATGAAAAGGACTTAAAATGTCCAAGACTGCCCCAGGTTCGGGCCCTTGTTGGCTACGAATCATCGCCGATTCCCCTTGAGTATTACTTAAGTGTAGTCACCAACCGTTTCTAGCACCTAGTTATATTAAATATGAAAGACCTCACTCGTTATCGAAATATCGGCATCTTCGCTCACGTTGATGCAGGCAAAACAACTACAACTGAAAGAATTCTGAAGCTTACTGGTAAAATCCACAAAATCGGTGAGGTTCATGAAGGTGCGGCGACAACAGACTTCATGGAGCAGGAGCAGGAGCGGGGTATTACAATTCAATCCGCTGCAACAAGCTGCTTCTGGAACGAACACCAATTGAACATCATCGACACCCCTGGGCACGTTGATTTCACTATTGAGGTATATCGTTCTCTCAAGGTTCTCGATGGCGGAATCGGCGTATTTTGTGGCTCTGGTGGTGTAGAACCCCAGTCGGAAACCAACTGGCGCTATGCTAACGATTCCGAAGTTGCGCGAATTATTTACGTTAATAAACTTGACCGGATAGGCGCAGATTTCTATCGAGTTGTCAAGCAGATAGAAGAAGTACTTGCTGCAAAACCATTAGTAATGGTGTTACCTATTGGTACTGAAAGTGATTTTGTAGGCATTGTTGATTTGCTGACTCGTGAAGCATGGGTATGGGATGATTCCGGCGATCCTATGAAGTACGAGATTCAGGAAGTTCCCGACGACATGAAGGATGATGTGGAATCTTGGCGCGAACAGCTAGTTGAAATGGCTGTAGAACAAGACGACAAGTTGATGGAAAAATATCTTGAAGGTGAAGAGATATCCATTGAGGACTTGAAGCGCTGTATTCGTAAAGGCACCATAAACTTAGCATTTTTCCCTACTTACTGCGGTTCTTCCTTTAAAAATAAAGGCGTACAGTTAGTACTCAATGCTGTTGTTGATTACTTACCCAACCCCAAAGAAGTTAAACCCCAGCCAGAAGTTGACCTTGAAGGTAATGAAACCGGCGAATTTGCCCAAGTTGACCCAGAAAAACCATTAAGAGCGTTAGCATTCAAAATTATGGATGACCGCTTTGGTGCTTTGACCTTTACTCGTTTATATTCCGGTATCCTATCAAAAGGCGATACCGTACTTAATACCTTTACTGGTAAAACTGAACGTGTCAGTCGTCTTGTGGAAATGCACGCCGATTCCCGAGAAGAAAGGGACTCTGCTCAAGCTGGGGATATTGTCGCGATCGTTGGTATGAAGAATGTGCAAACTGGACATACCTTATGCGATCCCAAGCAACCGGCAACCCTAGAACCAATGGTGTTCCCAGATCCTGTAATTTCGATTGCGGTAGCACCAGCGAAGAAAGGAAGCGCCGAGAAGTTGGGTTTAGCCTTGAGCAAAATGGTTCAAGAAGATCCTTCATTCCAAGTGGAAACCGATAAGGAAAGCGGTGAAACCATTATTAAAGGAATGGGAGAACTGCACCTGGATATTAAAGTTGATATCCTCAAGCGGACTCACGGTGTTGAAGTTGAAGTTGGTAAGCCCCAGGTGGCATATCGCGAATCCATTACCAAGCCAGTCAATGATAGCTACACCCACAAAAAGCAATCTGGTGGTTCCGGTCAATTCGGTAAAATTGACTATACAATCGAACCTGGTGAACCCGGAACTGGCTTCGAGTTCCAGTCAAAAGTAACTGGTGGTAACGTACCCAGAGAATTTTGGCCCGCTGTACAAAAGGGTTTTGAAAGCAGTATTGACAAAGGTGTTTTAGCTGGATTCCCCTTAGTAGATGTAAAAGTTACCTTAACTGATGGTGGTTTTCACCCAGTTGACTCAAGCGCGATCGCTTTTGAAATTGCGGCGAAATCTGGTTATCGTCAATCATTACCAAAAGCTGGTCCTCAGTTGCTTGAGCCAGTTATGAACGTAGACGTATTTACACCAGATGCCCACGTTGGTGATGTAATTGGTGACCTTAACCGTCGTCGTGGAATGATTAAATCCCAAGATCCTGGTGCTACAGGGGTTCGTATTAAAGCTGAAGCTCCTTTGAGTGAGATGTTTGGTTACATTGGTGATTTACGTACCATGACTTCCGGTCGCGGTCAGTTTTCTATGGAATTCTCTCACTATGCACCATGTCCTAAGAATGTTGCAGATGAAGTGATTAAGGAAGTTAAAGAACGCGAAGCTGCTAAGAAGTAGGTTTGGAAATATGTAGAACTTTTGTTCTAGTTATTTAATTTTTCAAATTCCCGATTGGTGATGAGCTAGTCGGGAATTTTTAATTTGGTGGGATTTTCCTTTGTTATTAAAACGAAGTCGGAAGTTTGGATGCTGGCATAGGGATTTTAATCTTGTACCCTCGGAGAATTCTATCCATTTTCTCTTCTTCCTCCTGTTTCCTTCCTTCTTCCTTATTCGCGTAGCGAGTTAAAAACAGATTCAAAAACGCTCGCTCACGATTATTTGTATATTTATTTTCTCCATATGAAAATAAAAAGCCGACTTTACTCTATATAAATACGTAAATTAGATTATTTGAGTTTTTATAGTTACCAGTAAACTGAGTTTTGAGTGCGTGTCGATTGCCTATAAAGGAATTATCTAGAGTTTCGGCAATGAGAAGCTCAATGATAAACTAAATTGTGAACGCAATAGTTTTTTTGCCATGTACGTAAGTACTACCCAAGCCGCAGAAATTTTAAATATTTCAACTTCCAGAATGCGCTATTTACTTGGTCAAGGTAGAGTCAAAGGCGCTTATAAAGTTGGAAGATTTTGGATAATACCCTTATTTAACGGAAAACCTACTATTAGTCGGGGTTGTCGCGGTCCAAAAGCTAATTGGTATATGAGAAATCCTGCAAAAACTAAAATTCATGTAAATAGGCAGGAAATAAAAAAAAATGAAAATAAAAATGAAGAAGAATTAGTTCCTGTCTTTAGTGTGAAGCGTTCTCATAGCAATATTTATGGTTATTCCGTAATAGTTAATGGTCCTTGCCAGTTCGTTTATCAACCATTAGACCCCTTGGGTTGTGGTGCTAGGGTTTGGGTTGAAACTTATTCGTCAGTAAAAGTCAAATTAAAAAACTCTAAAGATGAAGAAACAGAAGAAGATTGGTTGATAGTTGGTGCAGCTTGAGAAGGTTATACTTTAGCACTAAAATTTATTGGATATTTCCGAAAAAACCAATATTATTTAAATAATTTCACACAGATACAACCCCGATTGATGAATAAATTAATCGATGAAACACGAGTAATTCTTATTGGTGGTTCTTCTCATGTTGGAAAATCAACCCTCGGTGAATATTTAGCCGGAAAACTTGGTTGGAATTATCTTTCTACTGACAAATTAGCTCGGCATCCAGGAAGACCTTGGGTACAAACAAATAAAAAAGTTATTCCACAACATGTTATAGAGCATTATAAAAATCTGAGTACAGAAGCTCTTCTTTCAGATGTGTTATTGCATTACGAGAAAAATGTTTTGCCACAGGTTGAAGCTATTGTTCGTTCTCATGCATCCGGATTATCAATGGAATGTTTAATTATTGAAGGTTCGGCGTTATATCCGGAGTTGGTAAAGAATTTAGTTCGGGAAAATGGTGTTAAAGGGATTTGGCTTACCGCTAGCGACCAATTTTTCCAAAACCGGATCGAGCGTGAAAGCAATTTTGATAATGTAGGTGAAGATCAAAAGCACCTGATTGAAAAATTTATTGATCGTACTCTACTCTACAATAACCGCATGATGGAATTGGTTGAGCAGCTTGGATTTATATCTATTGATGTAAAATCAACATCAACGGTAGAAGAAGTTTCAAATAAATGTATGGAATTAATTTCAAACCAAGTGATTCACAATTTGACTCGGTAATTAAGTAATAAAACACCGCTTTCATAAATCTTGCTATTGGTTAGTTCTAAAGAAGTTGGTTTGATAACTTCACCAAAAAGCGGAATACCCGAACCCATAACAAAGGGATTTACCTTCAAAATGATTTCATCAATTAAATTTTGGGCAAACAACATCGTGGCTAAATTCGCACCACCACAAAGATAGATATCTTTTCCCGGTTCATTTTTCAAACTTCTCACCAATTCACTTGCATTTTGAGAAACCAGTTCAACTTGCTCATCCGGACTTTCTTTCATAGAACGGGAAAACACATAACTTTTCATCATCGGATAAGGATTAGTTTTACCTTCCTTCAATCCCACTTCGTAAGTTTTGCGTCCCATTAAAACGATATCAAACAACTTCAACGACTCAATATAATCATTTACAGCCTCGCCTTCTACAATAAAATCACCGAAAGAACCGTCTTTCCTAGCAATAAATCCATCGACGCTGCAAGCAACATAATATTTAATTTTTCGCATTTTTAGGCTTTCTGGCTTTCTTAGTTACGAAATGGGAATTAGAAATTGGGTATTGAAAATTGATCATGATTTAATCAGGAAAAGCCAAACCAGTCCTGGGATCGCGGATGTATAATCCTAAAGTAAGACTTCGCATAACTTCATCCCATACGGGTATTAATTGTTCTGCTTGATCGGCCCAAAAATCGAATGTAATTAAACATTGAATATTTGAACCTATACCAATACAAGTGCGTGAAAAAGCTTCCCGTGGTTCTTCCTGAGTGTCGATAAATTTCATTTGTAACCAAACGATTCTAGCAGTTTGCCGTTTCACCGTAATAACTTCGCCGATTTCAAAAGGATTGCGAGTGTCGTCTTCAATAACCTTCTTCAAAGTACGCTTGAGGGGAAACAAACTCCAATCTCTTTCGGGTAAATGGTTATAAGATACTTCCAAACAGCAATCATCATCAGGCGGTTTTTTATCGCTGAACTTGAATGAATTCTCCTTCGGTTCAAAATGCCAATCGTGAGGAACATTGAAGCGAACAGCTCCTCTACCCGCGACAAATATCTTATGCTCTGGTGGAGATTCCCAACGATGATCTGGTTTTAGTTCAAGCGTTTCCTTAATCCACTTGAGATTGTTCTTCTTACGCTTTGCCATAGTCTACTATGCAAACTTTATTTGCACTGATCCGCTTAGTTAATGGTACCAAATCCCTTGGAGAATATGTGGGGACTATTTACCCAGGGTTTAAAATTTGCTACTACACTTCGTTAATTTTGACCCGAAATCTAAGAAAATAATAATAAACTACTTAGGGTTAGCATTATGACTTTAAACCGTCGGCATTTTTTATATTTACTCGGAGTTGGTGTAAGTACGTTTGCTTTAGAGAGTTGTGCTTTTGCGGATGAGAACAGTTCTAGCTCGAAAATTGCACAAAATCCATCGGACACTATAGAATTACCGCCTTTGCCTTATGATTATAATGCCTTAGAACCCTACATAGATGCTAGAACGATGCAGTTTCATCATGACAAGCATCATGCGGGTTATGTAAGAAACTTAAATGCAGCTTTGGCAAAGCATCCAGAACTTAAACAAAAGACTGTAGAAGAATTGTTGGGTAATCTTAACGGGGTACCGGCAGATATTCGCAACACGCTACGTAATAATGGTGGTGGTCACGTTAACCACTCGATGTTTTGGAAAATTATGAAACCCAATGGTGGAGGGGAACCCACCGGCGCGATCGCAAAGGTGATCGAGGATAATTTTGGCAGTTTTACTAATTTGAAAAACCAGTTTAATCAAGCAGGTGCTAAGCGCTTTGGTAGTGGTTGGGCTTGGTTAGTGTTTAATAAAGGTGGCAAGTTAGAAGTTATGAGTACGGCTAACCAGGATAGTCCTTTTAGTGAAGATAAATATCCCATCATGGGTAACGACGTTTGGGAACATGCATATTATCTTAATTATCAAAACCGTCGCAAGGATTATTTAGAAGCTTGGTGGAATGTGATTAATTGGGATGAAGTTAATCAACGGTTTGAAGCCGCTAAAAAGTTTGTTTAATTGGGAGCATCCCAATTTTTAAAAAATATTTTATCCGACACCCTATAAGGGTGCGGCTATATAAACAAAGCCCACCATAAGGTGGGCTTTGTAATATTAGCCCCAGGCTTCTACTGAAAAGGATGCTCCCGTTTAATTGAGTCATCAAGCGGGTATGTTGTCGCTGATAACACACCCTAAAACCGCTGCTAAATTCTAAATTCTAAATTCTAAATTTTAAATTTTAAATTCTAAATTCTAAATTCTAAATTCTAAATTCTCTCCATCCTTAACTTATCAACTTCCAACTTCAATCTTTCATTCTCCATCTTCAACTCTAAATTCTCTCCCTTAACCACCTCAAACTCATTCCTCTTACTCAAAGCTTGATTAATCGCCAACTTCCGCATATCTAATGAAAACCAACGTTGATAAGTTTGAGTATGAACTTGTACGCTATGACCTAAATTATCAGCAGCTGCTTTGATGGGAATTCCGATGATATGTGCCCGGATTGCCCAGGCATGACGTAAATCGTAGGGTTTAAAATCTAATCCTATTTTGCGAAACCACCAACTAATTCGCTGTGTCAATGCTGTTATCTGTCCATGATTATTTTTATCTTTTTGATTAATAACATTCACTAGCATTTCTAAATATTTAGGGTTTCTTAAATCAAAATCGACAATCCATTGTTTATATAAAGGTAATGCTTCTCTTTCCCCTGTTTTACAATCAAAATCGACCTTCCATGTCATATCTATATTATCTTTACTCAACCACCAGTCAATATTAGGATTCGTAAACAATTCTCGTGGACGTAAGCCAAATACTGCTAACATTCCATACGTCCAACGCCATAATTGCCAGCTATCTTTGACATTTTGATTAACTTGTTTACCTCTAGTTTTGAGGTAATCTGTAAAGTTGAGATACCCTGTAGATATTTCTGCATCAGTTGGTATCTTCCGGGAATTATTTTTAGGCATTTTAGAATATTTAGATAAATCAATATCGATTTTGAATGTTTGACAAAATACAGATATCGCTCTAGCTGCATTATATTTTGACCATTCTGTGTCGATTTTTTCAATTGAATTTATCAAATTTTCAGGAGTTGCTAAGTCTTGTTGATTAGTAAATCGCTTGGTTCTAGTAAAATAATAAAAAAAACTATGCTCGCTTTTCGTAGTACGTTTATGAGTGTTAAAATATTCTGTTTCAAATATTTCTAATAATTCACCAACAGTTTTACAATCTTTTCTTATTGCTAGTTTTCCTAAATATTTATCATTCCATACAAATATTTTACGAGCAATTAATTTTCCCAACTCCTGAGCTTCCTCTTCAGCGGTTCTTAAACCATCTAAATTAGCAGGAATATTTAAACTAATATTGTATTGCTTTCTTCCCGTTCCCCTAGTATCTTTATCTCCCGGTTTAATGGGTAATGTTCCACGTAATTGTAAACTTCCATTAGATTCTCTAATTGTAATCTTTGTTTTTGCTGATTTTAAACGTTGGTTTACTTTTTTTAATTCTGATGACAGTTCTTCACTCATATACTATTTTGCGACGTTATACTTGTAAATATCAATCAAAAATGTATCAAAAATATATCAAAAATCGAAATTTATACCACTGTAATGTCTCCGATTTATTCGGATTAAACAACAAATAGAATCACCTCAATAACTAAATTATTACACCATGAATGTGAGATAATTTCAAAAAAATGAGTGGAAATTTATTATTTAAAAATAAACAATAGCTCAATATATATATGTAATATAAAAACAATGTTTCATAATTACATAGTTCATAAAAAACATTAAATATCCGTTTTTTTTAAACCATAAAAAGAATTACTCCGGTCCTTATCACGGTTATGATGGCTTTGCTATCTTCGCTCGTGACATGGATTTAGCAATTAACAATCCTTCCTGGAAATTGATTGGAACTCCTTGGAAGCAAGAAAAAGCTGCTGCTACAGAAGCAGTTGCTGCTTAGGGATTGCCGGAAATAGGGAATAGGAACAGTAATCGCTGTTTTCTGTTCCTTATCCCCTATAAAACCAATCACTATTATTCATAAACTGCTAATCTATTCAGCAAGCTTGGAGATACATAATGCCACAGAATTCAGAAAAAATTCAAGACCACGTAGAGCTGTTTCACCAGCCGGAATACCAAGAACTTTTCCAAAATAAGAAAAAGTTTGAAGGTGGACACGATCCCGAAGAAGTCAAAAAAGTTGCAGAATGGACTAAGTCTTGGGAATATCGTGAAAAGAACTTTGCTCGTGAAGCTTTAACTGTTAACCCTGCTAAAGGTTGTCAACCTTTGGGAGCAATCTACGCTGCTGCTGGTTTTGAAGGTACTTTACCTTTTGTCCAAGGCTTAAATTCTATAATCTTAAAACACTTATTATCAAATAAGCTTTAATAATTTCTGCCAGAGTAGTTGCTTAAATATTGCTTTCTAACTAACTGTTGTTTTACTATCAAAATCAGTTAAAACATTAAATATAATATATAAATTACTTTGCTTAAAATTTGCTTTATTCCATCGATGAATTAGAAACAGATAAAAATAATTTTTATAATGTTTATTGAGAACAATAATAAATATTTACGTATAAATATTTAAGTAAATTGTCAAAAAAAGAAAGGTCAAGCCCTCTCTCTCAATCATAATTTATAATTATTAATTCATAATTATTACCCCACGGATAAATCCGGGGGTCCAACATAATTGATAATTTATAATTAGTAATTCCGCCCTGCCTGAATTATGAATTATGAATTACTAATTATTTCATATTTAGACTTAAACGTAATCTTGTTAACTCTACCTCTAACCGAGCGTTAGTTTGACGTAAAACTGCAATTTCATCTTTTAATTCTTCAATCTCATTAATTTCTGCAAAAGTTTGAGTAAATGCAGTACGTCTATTTTCGAGGCTGAACCATCGCTGATAAGTCTTAGTATGCTCTTCAACTGTATGACCTAAATTATCAGCAGCAGCTTTTATCGGAACCCCTTGCAAATGTGCGCGAATAGCGCAAGCGTGACGTAAATCGTAAGGAACAAAAGGTATTTTAGTTCTGGAGAAATATTTTGATATAACACTAACTTTATCAGTAAGCTGTCTTTCATCTTTCCAGATAGAAAATGATTTTAATGCTTCACATCCTTCACAATCATTTTTAAAATCAAAAAGTTCAATCCATTCAGGTACAAATGGAAAAACTTCTCTGTATCCAGTTTTATTTGATTCATGTACTTTAAAAGTATTGTATTTATTTTCAGATGACATTAACCAGTCTAAATCTGGATGATTAACTATTTCTCTAGGACGTAAGCCATAAATAGCTAATAGTTTGTATATAAACTTCACAGCTCTATTTTTAGGTATGGTATTACTACCATATCGAGATATTTCGTTTATTCTTTTATCAAATAATGAAATTGATTCAACTATAATTTTATCGCTAGGTATATCTCTTTGTTTTGGTTTTTGCTTTAATTTTAAGTCATTAAAATTTGCTTCAATCTGTAATTCTTTACAAATAAAATCAACAGCCCTAATGGTTTTATTCCGGGTATATGCTTCTTGTGTAGATAATATTCTTTTCTTTAAAGTATCAATATTTATGACTTCATCACCCATCAAAGCTTTATGGAATGAATATCTTAAACTATGAAAAGTATGCTCACTTTTTAATGTTTTCTTTCTTCTACTAAAATATTTATCTTCTAATTGACTGTAAAATTCATCATAAGTAATATTTTTGTTTTTTAAAGCTTGTTTTCCTAAATATTTATCAGTCCATTCAAAAATTTGACGAGCGATTAGCTTACCTAATTCATAAGCTTCTTCTTCTGCGGTTTTTAACCCGTCAAAGCTAGCTGGTATCCCTAATGATATTTTGTATTGCTTTTTAAATTTTCCTTGCTTGTGAGTGTCACCGGGTTTTAGTGGAAGTGTAGCTACTAACTGTATGCTTCCTCCCGTTACCTTTAATGTGACTTTGGTTTTGCTAGCTTTTAGTCTTTGATTAATTTTGAGCAATTCCTCTTCAAATTTCATATCGAAATGTTTTTTCGTCTCGTCTGAGATATTCTTCATACCCCTATAAGTTCCATCAGAAGTGCTAGGAACTTCAAAATCGCTGAAAACTTTATCCTGTATGTCTTTCACTTTTTTTGGCTTAAATTTAGCTTAAAAAAAACAGAATGTTTTACTTGAACTAACTTTAAATGAAGTATGTTCTTGACAAACATTTTAGCTTTTTTAATGCTATAAATAAACCATAGTTCCAAGGCTCTCAAGGTTGTGTAGCATACTTCCGTACCAATTGATATTTTGAAATTTTTTGTCATAAAAGGCTATATATCAAGTTTTATTTTATTATTCACTGTTTTTTCACTAAAACCTCTTGCTATTAGAAAGTAAATTTCAATGAAAAAACTAGAATTACTTGCTTTTGTTTAACACTATTTTTTCACTAAATACTAAACTTAAAACAAGTACATATAAATCAAAAATATATAAGTATTGTAGGACTGCAGATGAGATAGCTTAAGCCCTTTTATGGGAGTTTAATTCATAAAAAAAGTAGGCTTAAAATGCCTACTCTGTAAAAAGGGATATATTGAATACCATTTCTTTATAATAATCCGCCAAATTAAGCCACCCCACCGGTTGGCTTTGTAGTAGTAGCTCCACTCTTTCATAGTGAGAGCGATTAAGAGTCTTGTAAGGAATCAAAATTACATCATTTTATTTAATTTATATCTTGCAAGTTCAGTTTCTAATTCAGTAATACGTTTTTTTAATTGAGCATTTTCATCCTTGAATTTATCTAGTTCGGACAAATTTTCAAAAGTCTGGTTAAAAGCTTTGTATCTATTTTCAAGTCCGAACCAGCGTTGATAAGTTTTAGTATGTTCATCAATGCTGTGTCCTAAATTATCAGCAGCTGCTTTAATTGGTAGTCCCTGTAAATGCCCTCGGATAGCACAAGCATGACGTAAATCATAAGGAACAAACTCTATTCCACTTCTTTTAAATGTTCCTGCGATGTTATTTGTTTTAGCTGCTAATTGACTAGCTAAACCATCTTTAAAGCTATATTCTTCGAGCATTTTTAAAGATTGAGGTTCTTTTAGTTCAAATAATTCTATCCATTCAGGTACAAATGGCAAAACTTCTCTGTATCCAGTTTTATTTGAGTTATGTACCTTAAAAGTATTTTTTATGTTATTTTTGTCAACAAACCATTGTAAATCTGGATTGTTCACGACTTCTCTAGGCCGCAATCCATATGTAGCTAAAAGTCCATAAATAAGCTGATAAAGTTTCCAGTTGTTTTCGTATTTTTTTTGACCTTTGACATTTTGTAAAAAATGCTGCTGAAATTTTTGATAATTTTTGATAATTTTGTCATCATCAGGAATATCTCTGATGCGAGGCTCGTGTTTGGGAATCAATCCAGACATATCTGCTTTTATGTCTAAGCAATTTAAAATTATCTTACCAACAGTAACTACAATCCGTTTTGAAGCTTCATACTCAACTTGATTAATTTTTTCTTTTACAGTTCTTTCTGTAATTATCTCTTTTCCTCTAAATACAGTTTTAGCTCTTCTCTGATAATTCAAAAATGTACCTTCACTTTTGAGCGTTCTTTTCCTAGTTTTAAAATAATATTTTTCAAATTCCTGGAAAAATTCATCAAAAGTAATACCTTCATTTTTCCTTGCTTGAACTCCTAGATATTTATCCGTCCAAGTAAAAGTTTGACGAGCGATTAATTTACCCAATTCGTATGCTTCTTCCTCAGCAGTTTTTAATCCATCAAAGTTTGCAGGTATACCAAGACTTATAGTGTATTGCTTTTTGTCTTTACCTTTTGGATGATTATCATCTGGTTTCAAGGGTAAAGTCGCACGTAACTGAATAGTTCCTTTTCTTGATTCTATACTTACTTTTGTGTTTCCTGACTTTAATCGCTGATTGACTTGTGCTAGTTCTTGCTCAAATTTCATTTGCAGGTGTTTTTTAGTTGCATCTGTATGCTTTTTTTGACCCAGATAACTGCCATCCGTAGTAGCTGGAGGCTCGAAATCATAAAAAACTTCACCCTGTATATCTTTCATTTTTACACTAAAAGTACACTAATTATTTTTTTGCTCTAGCTGAACATTTAACATAATTAAAGTGTTTTTCCTAAACATTTTACTCTCAAATAACTTTTAAATATAAATGGCATACTTCCGTACCCACTTAACCCGTCACTTTAAAGAACCTTTCTCCGCTGTTTCTTCCTCTATGACTGAGGATGCTGCGGTATTCGGTGGTTTGAAAAACATGATCGATGGCTTGACTAATGCTTATAAGCTTTATGAGCCTAAAATGATTGCTGTTTCCACTACTTGTATGGCGGAGGTACCTATAAACGTATAGGCTCAAAGCTCCTCTAAGCAATGATTACAGGCATGTTAAGTAAATCCTAGACTAATAGTTGACTAAAATAGCTAAACTAGCAACGTAGAAAGTAAACTGAAAAACTAAAACGAATTAAAAAAAATTGACTAGTAGTTGACTGATTTTAAAATTTAAGGATAAAAATAATGATCAAAATTTTAATGATTTAACTAAGAGATTTTCTCAAGTTAATCAAATCATTCAACAGGTATTACAACTTTCGCTAATTAATACAAACGCCAAGCTAATAATAGGCTTTTCAGGCGATAAATTGCTAAATCATCAATAAAAAAGAGCCAAATTGGCTCTTGAATATCCTATGGGGCATTAAGATGAATCTACGGTTAGCTCTTCGCTTGCTGTATTAACCTAAGTCTTGCTACTTCTAATTCTAACTCAGCATTTCTTTGTCGTAGTTTAGCATTTTCATCTTTTAAATTATCAAACGAAGATAACTCTTCAAATGTTTGCTCGAAAGCTTTGTTTCTATTTTCTAGACTGAACCAACGCTGATAAATTTTAGTATGAATCTCAACTGTATGCCCTAAATTATCTGCTGCCGCTTTTATTGGTATTCCTTGTAAATGGGCTCGGATAGCACAAGCGTGTCTTAAGTCGTAAGGTCTAAATGGTATTTTATTAACTTTAAAAGTCGCTGCTATCCATTGAACTTTGGATGTTAACTCACGAGCATTGCTCCAATCGGCGGCTTTTTCTTTAAGAAGCTTAATAGCTTCTAAATTTTTTAAATCAAATAATTCAACCCATTCAGGTACGAATGGCAAAACTTCTCTGTATCCAGTTTTATTTGATTCATGTACTTTAAAAGTATTTCGTTTATTTTTTAGTGAAATAAACCAATCTAGGTCTGGATTATTTATTACTTCCCTTGGTCTTAATCCATAAGTTGCCAATAATCCATAAATTAATTTGTGTAATTTCCAGGAATCCCTTAAGTTTCTATTCATTCTTGGAAGCTCTGAATACCTTACTTCAAAATTGTTTATAGAAGTAAGGATAGTTTTATCATCTGGTATGTTTCTTTTTTTTGATTTGCAATTCAGTTTATACTGACTAAAATCAATATCAAGATTTAATTCATTTTTTATTATTCTTGAAACAGCTATAGCGTGTTTTTTTGCAAAATCACTATCAATTTTATCAATAGTTTTAATTATGTTTGTTACTGATATTACATCATCTGAGAGTAAATAGGTCGAAAAACTGCTTTGATGAATTCTAAAACTATTCTCGCTTTTTATTGTCCGCTTCCTTTTTTCAAAATACCTTTTTTCAAATTGTTCATAGAATTCTCTAAAAGTAATACCTTTATTTTTGGTAGCTTGAACTCCAAGATACTTGTCAGTCCAAGTAAAAGTTTGACGAGCTATAAGCTTACCAAGCTCGTAAGCTTCCTCTTCAGCAGTTTTTAAGCCATCAAAGTTTGCAGGTATAGCTAAAGAAATCTTGTATTGTTTCTTATCTCTACCTTGTTTGCTAGTGTCTCCTGGCTTTAAAGGAAGCGTAGCTCTAAGCTGTATACCCCCTCTAGTAGCTTCTATGCTTACTTTTGTTTTGCTAGACTTCAGACGCTGATTGACTTCTAGCAATTTATCATTGAACTTCATGTCGTAGTGTTTCTCTGTTTCCTCTGCTATTTTTCTACGCCCCCTGTAACTTCCATCAGAAGTGTTCGGCACATTAAAATCGCTGAAAATGTTCTGGTTACTCATTTATAGTTGTTGACTAAATGTTGACTAAAAAAAAAGTTATATTTGAACTTTTAGTTAAGGTAAAAAGGTTATGAGTAAACAGTTTATGATATATTAGGGCTTTAAATCAATCACCAATGGAGGTAATCGGTGACGACTTGGGTGCATTTATCACCAACGCTAAGAACGAAGGTGGAGTTCCTGAAGATTTACCCGTACCTTTTGCTCACACTCCTAGCTTCGTAGGTTCTCATATTACCGGCTACGATAATATGTTGAAAGGTATTCTTCTTAACCTTACTCAAGGTAAGAAGAAAGATAAAACCAATGGTAAAGTCAACATCATTCCTGGTTTTGACACCTACGTTGGTAACTTGCGCGAAGTTAAGCGTATTGCTTCCTTGATGGGTATCGATTATACCTTGTTGGCTGACAACTCCGACTACGTTGATGCACCCAACGATGGTAAATTCAATATGTATCCCAAGGGTACTAAGTTGGAAGATGCTGCTGATTCTTGCAATGCTGAAGCTACAGTTTGCTTGCAATCACACTCTACTACAAAGACTCGCGAATTCATTGAGAAAGAGTGGAAGCAAAAGACTGAAGTTGTTAGCCCCTGGGGTATTCGCGGAACAGATGAGTTCTTGATGAAACTCAGCGAATTAACTGGTAAGCCCATTCCCGAAGAATTAGAAGAAGAGCGCGGTCGTGCAGTTGATGCTATGACTGACTCCCACGCTTGGTTACATGGTAAGAAGTTTGCTATCTACGGTGACCCCGACTTAGTATATGGTGTAACCAGCTTCTTGATGGAATTAGGTGCTGAACCCGTACACGTTTTGGTTCACAACTCCAACAATGAGTTTCAAGCAGAAATCAAAGAGTTGTGCTCTAACAACGAATATGGTAAAGGCGCAACCTTCTATCCTGGTAAAGATTTGTGGCACATGCGTTCACTAATGTGCTCACTATCAAACTAATTTAGTTATTAGTTGTTAGTTATTAGTTGTTACTCTTTACTCTTTACTCTTTACTCTTTACTAGTTACTCATTACTCAGATTAAATATGATAACTGTTTAACCGGACATGATATTAACAGTAATGTTGATTTTTGCGATCGATTTGTTTAGCTTTAGATTTGTTCAAAGTCAGAGTTTGATTTGCTACGGTGATATTAGAACTGGATAAAGAGTTCGACCTATGGCTGTGCTGTTGTAATTTGTGTGCTTGTCGTTGCTCAAATTCTAATACAGTACGGCAGATTAATTGAGCTAAGGTTTCTCGTTTTTGCATGACTCTGAAGTGATTGTCAATAACTATGTTAGTTAGCTCAAAGGAAAATTCTGTTAATTGCGAACTATGGTAAGACTATCAATTTATAGGGAGTATCCTTTAAACATAGTTGTTTTCACTTGTGTTAAATACATTTTTGTGGTTTTACCAAGGATGTCGATACCAGAAAATTTTTTCCAAAGTATTGCATTTAACCGAAAATAGCTATATACATGGCAAAAAATTGAATTTTAATCTAAAATCCAAAATCTAACATATAAAATTGTTTTGGTCCCAATTCCCAATGATATGATGTCCGCAGTGAGTGAAAAAAAACATATGTCCTAAGTCTTTGGTCGCTGCGGACGGTTAATTTAACGGAAATGATATCACTTAATAATAGTAATATTTGTAATAAGCACTGTATTTACTTTTATCTCCGTTAGCGACGATACCTAGAACATTAATTTGAGACATTTTTAAATCATCTAAAGCTTTTGTAAGTGTGGACTTATCTGTTTTATTTATCCTCGTTACTAAGATAATGCCGTCAGCATTTGGTGCTACTATACTAGCATCAGCTAGTCCCAGTAAGGGAGGAGCATCATAAATCACTAAATCATAATTTGCTTGAAATTCTTCCATCAATCCCTTCATCTTGTCTGAGGAAAGCAACTTGATGGCATCGGGTGGTCTGTGACCAGCAGTTATAACTGATACTTGACTCATTGTCGGTAGTTCCCTGATGGCTTGTTCTACTGACAAGTCTCCAGAAATTAAACCGCTTAATCCCCATAGATTATTCAAATTTGCTAATTTATGAGTATTAGGACGACGCATATCAGTATCTACCAGTAGAACTTTTAGCCCGATACTAGCTGCTGTTTGAGCTAGATAGAATGAGATTGTAGATTTTCCATCTCCGGGTAAAGCTGAACTTATGACTATGGAATTAATCTGTTTATCGGAACTGAGCATTTTTATATTATTGAAAAGCATCCGAAAAGCTTCCCAAAATTTAGAAGATTCTACATTGTTTGTTGTCTCAATTGGTTTTGCATTACTTAGTTTAAAATCAGATAACATCCGATCATCCCCAGATAACTCTTCTTGCACTCTTTTCTTTAAGCGTTTTTTCTTGCGGGGTTGTTCTTTGGTTTTTTCAAGTTGGTTTTCAACCGGAATAGTTCCTAGTAAGGGCAGTTTCAGCTTATCCTTGAGTTGATCCGAACTATGGTAAGTGTTGTCCATTTTCTCAAGCAGGAAGCCAGCACCAACACCTAAAAATGCACTAGCTACCAATCCTGTTAATAAATTACGGGGAATATTGGGAGAATAAGGTAATACTGGTTTAGAAGCTGGTTTTATAACTTGCCAAGGAAGTTCGGTTTGGGCAATCTCAATTTGCAGTGTTTCGCGGCTGGTGAGAAAACGATCTAAACTATCAGCCGCAAATTTTAAATTTCGTTGTAATTCAATGTATCGTCTTTCTAAGAGTGGTATTTGCTGAACTCTTTGTTGCAGTTGCTGTTCGACTTTTGCGAGTTCTTGACTCCGTACCTCAAGAAGCTGTATTTTTGTCACGATTGCAGCTAGTTGTACCCCGATAATCCGCTCTGCTTCATTTTGCAATAAAGGTAAAAGCCTTTGGCGTTTATCCTTCATAGACTGGATAACTGGATTAGCATCCTGAAAACGACCTGATTCTATGGCAATTTGAGCATCCAATTCACGTACTTGAGTAAGTAAATTCTGATAGAGAGTTGCCTCATTGAGTGCAGCTAGCTGTCCCGGATTTTGTTGTACACTAGCTAAATTGGCGCGGAGAATTGCTAACTCGGCGTCGATTTGTTGGCGTTGTCTTATCAATTCTGAAATTTGCTGGCTTGCCTGTTGTGTCTCAGCTTCAGGATTGAAAAAATTATATTTTTGCCGAAAAATTTGTACTTGTTTTTGGAGTCTATCAACTCGATTCTTTAGAGGAGGGAGTTGTTTCTCTACAAATTGTACGCCCTGACGTAACTTAGTTTGTCGTTCCTGCAAACTATACTTTAAATAACTTTGAGAAATTTCGTCTAAGACTACTTTAACCCTCTCGGGATCTCCGTGGCTGTAACTAATATTTAGAATTTTAGTTAGACCCAAACGACTAATAGTTAAATTATTAAGTAGTGAATAATAACTAATATTTGGATATTTTACTTTTAATTTTTTAACAACACTGTTGAGGCGTTCGGGACTCCGAAGTACGATAATTTGGCTATCGTAATCTAAACCACCCCTGGGCAAGTTATCTCCGATCTCAGAAGTAATTTTCTTCCATTCGTCGTCCTGAGTCAAAGGTTCCACCAAAAGCAGGAAACTGCTTTGATATTTAGGTGTCTGATTAAATGTGTAGCTTGCGACACCAGCCATTACCACGCTAGCCACTGCTGCAATTACTAGCCCTCTTCTTTTAAGGAAACCAAAAATTTGAGAAGGATCCCAATCATCATTTTTCTGTTCTCCAGGGAAATGTTGCTCCCGAATTTGAGCAAATGGCGGGAGAGGAATCATGTCGCTCTCTGGAATGGCAGGTTTATAGGAAGAATTAATCGCTTCTGAATGCTTGGTCACAATTGAAACCCGATAATTGTGAATTTGAAAGGTTTAATTTTAATTGCTATTAGCAGTATTGTGTTTTGATTTACATTAACTGCATCCTTGAATCTAAAAACTTTAATAAGTGATTAAGGATATATTAGCTTTACCTAACAGTTATATTTTATATTGCATTTTTGCTTTTTTTCACATTATCATAATTATTTATCTAGTTAAATATACTAGAAAACAATCACTAAAGAAAAATACTCACTATTTTTTTGTCAAAGCATTAATTTATCTATTTGAACAATGCCGATTCTGCAGGGGAAGTAAATCACCATAAATAGACAGGGGAAGTAATATCATGTCCGGTTAAACAGTTATCATATCTGTGGGGGTTGAGTAATGAGTATTCATGAGTAATAGGTAATAACCGCCATCTTTTCTATTGGGTTATATAGTAAGTAATTAGCCGGACTTGATATTATGCCTTTAGCAAACCAGACGATAAAGATGTCTTTAAAGTTCATACAATTGTTATATACATCACTTAAATATAAAAAAATCGGTGCGTCAAGGGTGTCCGTCATAGGCTTAGCTAGCAGCTTGTAAATATTTTACCCAAGATAATATGGCACTAATGGGTAATATCCTTAGACAAAGATTTTCGTTATTCTAAAAGATATAGAGATGTAAAGAAATTCACAATATGGCATCTCTAAAAACCAAATTCTCGATAAAATTTGTATACCCGGAAATATCATTTACCCTCTAATTGTGTGCAGACATACAAAACAATGAAAGCTACACCAATTATTTTCAGTCTAAAATTAAAAGATTCCCAATACTGGCTGTTAGGAATAGGAGCCGGGTTAATAGCAGTTCACCTTAGTTTAACTACGAAAGCCGATCAAACCAGTCTTTTAGGTTCTAGTTTTGTATTTTGGATTGCAATATCTAGCCTGATTTGGGATAAACGCCACCAGTTAAATTTTGAAAGTGGAGTTTTCGCCAGCATAGTTGGTTTAATTCTGATTGTTTTGGCACTCCTTAAAAGCGCATTTCCCATAAATACAGGTGGTGTTGCCTATTTGTTTCCGATTGTTGCTGCTTTGGGTTTGGCGCTGATAGCTTCTGGATTCAAGGGCTTGAAACAATATCGGGGAGAATTGATTGCATTGTTTTTTCTCGCCGTACCTAAGTTAATACCTCCATTCGTGATCGATTTATCTCTCACCACAGCAAAATTATCCACTGCTATGCTGTGGTATTCAGGTTTTCATGTTGTTCGTAGCGGAGTACAAATTAATTTACCTTCAGGTAATGTAATTGTAAACTTTCCCTGTTCCGGAACAGAACAAGTTTTTCATCTGCTCGGGTTAGCAATAATTGCTTTAATTATGTTCCCCATGAAAAAGTGGCAAAAGATACTTGTACCTATAGTGGCAGCTGTGCTAGCGTTTATCGTCAATGGGATACGAGTTGCCTTGATGGCTATTCTTGTCAACCTTGGTGATAAAGAAGCATTTAAATACTGGCATGGAGGAGATGGTTCATTAGTATTTTCATTAATCTCTGTAACAATTTTTGGCTGTTTTTGTTTGTTTTTACTTAGTAAAAACAATAAAAAAAGTCCACTGAAGTCTGTGGGTTAACTATGTTAAGGGTGCCCGTCAGGTGAAATTTAAATCCCCGTTCCCTATTCCTTTATAAATAGTGAAGATTAACCCAAAACAAATTCGTATTACATTTTTAAGTCTTATCTTTGGTAGCGTACTGTTGGTGTTGGGAAAAATTATTTTAATTCCGCCTCCAGAAAAACCAAAATTAAGCAAGTTTGTTTTTCCAGAAAAAGTACCCTTGGCGCAATGGCAACAAAGCGAGAATCAGTCTCAACCAAAGTCGAAAGACATCCGATTTATCGCTCAAAAGCGTTATCGATACACTTTGAATAACCAGTATTTAACTATCGATATGGCGTACTTAAATTTACCTGGTGGAGATTTTATGGCACTTTTACGAGGCTACAAACCATTGGCATCTTCTCCTGTTGTACGCCAGGATGAGAAAATAGGTTTCTATGTTCTGGGAATTGATAAAAAGCAGCAAGCTTATTTAAGCACTTGTATTAATCCTAGAGGTGGTACTACACTCACCTACTCGCAATTTAATCAAAATCGATATTTATACGACTTGCAACCCCAACGATTAGTATCATGGTTGTTCGGCAAACAGGAACTTTTTGACAGACGCTGTTTATGGGCACATTTATCAATTCCTTTGCAAAATACTTCACAAAAAACTGCCTTTGAAACTTTAGAAAAAGCTTGGTTTTCTTGGTATAAATGGTGGCAGCCCCGTTTTCCTAAACCTTGATTTTTCCTAACCGTTAATAGAAATATTTGGACTTTTGTTAAACCCATGAAAGAATCAGACATCTATAAATTTGTTGAGTCGGAATTATCGCGATTAAATCAAGCTGTAGAATCTCTACAAGAAGGTAGTTTTAATCTCCAATTATGGATCCCGATTTTCCGCTTGGTGGGCTACTGTATGTTGATATTGTCATTATTTGATGTGATTGAGCTATTTATTCCACCAGATTTTATGAATCCGGCTTGGGAATTTAAAACAATGGGAATGTTAGTTGAACGAACACCCATACCTTTAATTGGCTTGATGTTAGTGTTTGCAGGGGGACTTGATTGGCGGGGTAAGTTGGAAACTCTTTTAGTAAGTATATTTTCCTGGTTAACTTTATTAATCGGAATTTTGTATTTATTGTTAGTTCCCCTAGGTATTATGAATACCATGCGGATAAACACATTAAATGTTGCCCAAGTTGAAACTGTATATAATAAAAAGGCATCACAAGCCCAGGAACTTGAAAAGCAAATTGGGCAAGCTACATCTGAACAAATTAATAATCTTCTTAAAAATCAAGGTCGGCAAATAGGTGAAAAAAAACCTGAAGAAATAAAGACTGAATTATTGTCAGAATTAACTCAAGCCCAGCAAAAATTAAAAACTCAAGCTGATAATAATAAATCTGCTAGATTTCAAAGTTTATTAAAGAATGCTGTAAAGTGGATTCTCGGTGCTTTGGTGTCTGGAGTTTTCTTTATTACTATTTGGAAAGCAAGCTATTGGGCGAGATAAAAATCTACAGCGTTCTAAGCTATGGACAGTATGCCTATATGAAATAAAACATGCATTGTATTGCACCGCAGCCAATCCTCAACCAAAAGCCGCTATATTTACAGAATAATTTTTTATTCGGCTGACAACTGCCTACTTTATTTTATCGCCTAAATCATTGATAAAAAATTTATACATAATTTGGCGAATATCAAATTTCGGTTTGGTTATTGAGGATTAATTATTGAACTACCGACATTTTTTCCCTAGCAGGGGTACTTAAAACCTTTGGTTTTTAACAAATATTTTTTTTCAAAACAATATTATATTCAGGTTTTTTTTACAAATGTATATTTTTAACTAATTTTATATTGAATATACAGATAGTATATGAAATGACATCCTGCTTGAAATAAAAGTTTCATTTTACTTTTGACAAAATAAATAATCATTGTACTAAAATAATATTTTTGTCCTTAGTATTGGTTCACAATTAAAAGCACTGTCAACTATTAATGCTTAATAGAATTGATTGTTAGATTCGAGGATTCTGAACTTGTAGCTGAAACAAATTGTTTGAACTATTAATTGCTAATAAAATTGATTTCTGGATTAAAGGATTCTGAAATTGTAGCTGAAAAATCGTTTGAAGTATTAATTGTTGATAGAATTTATTGCCAGTTTAAATTAAATTACCAGAATGCATCATTCTCTACAATAGTGAGTTTATTTACTCTTGTTGTTCCAGGCTCAGCCTGAAAAATACATGGAGGCTCAGGAAAGCTATTTATTGCGATAAGTGGATTAAGGTCAGAATCAATAATCAAGAATAAAGGTTAATTATTCTTGTCATAAATTTATATTCCAACTGTTGTATAGCTGCTTCTTAATATTATGTGGCAAAATTTTTTTCAAAGGATAATAGATGTGGATGTACCTAATAAAAGGGTGAAAAAAAATAAAGTTACCACTTCTATTGCTCTTAAACCTACGCTTCGGCAGAATCATCAGATTCAAAAGTCTATTAAACTCTGTGTAATCACCCAGTTTTATCCTCCCGATTACGCTGCAACAGGACAGTTAATTGAAGAACTTGTCAGAAATTTAGGACGATATGGAGTAGACATTGATGTCTTTACCGGACAACCCGGTTATGCATTTAAAACTGCAAAAGCTCCATCTGTTGAGAGATATTATCAAGTAAAAATTAAACGATCGCGTAGTACTCAAATTTGGTCAAATCGGATTCGTGGAAAAGCTTTGAACGGCGTTTTGTTTACATTACGTGCAGCAATTCATATTCTGAGAATTTGGCGCGATCGCAATGTCTTGTTGGTGACTACAGCGCCGCCGTTTCTGCCAATATTGGGATATTTCACTCACTTATTGTTTCGTATTCCTTACGTTTGCTTGCTTTACGACTTATACCCCGATATTGCGATCGCCTTGGGAGTAGTTGCCAAAGATCACTGGGTAGTAAAATGCTGGCGATTCATTAATAAACAGGTTTGGCGTAGTGCGAAAAAAATTGTGGTTTTGTCGCCATCCATGAAGCAGCAGGTGATCGAAAATTGTCCCGAGGTAGCTGATAAAATTTCTGTGATTCATAGTTGGGCGAATCCAAATTTGATTACGCCTATAAGCAAAAAAAATAACTGGTTTGCACAGAAATATAATCTAGTTAACAAATTTACAGTACTCTACTCTGGTAACATGGGACGGTGTCACGATATAGATACTATCCTTGACACAGCTAAAGAACTACAAAATGAGCCAATTCAGTTTGTATGTGTCGGTGGCGGCGCTAAACGCCAAGAGTTAATTGAGGAGGTGAATCGATTAGGATTAGAAAAGAATTTCGTATTTATACCCTATCAAGAGAAAAAAAACTTACCTTATTCTTTGACCGCTTGCGATCTATCATTAGTAAGTGTGAATGCTGGATTTGAGCATTTAGTAGCCCCAAGCAAGCTGTATTCAGCTTTAGCAGCAGGACGACCAATTGCAGTAATTAGTCCAGAGCATTCATATTTGAAACAATTAATTGCAAAGGCCAAATGTGGTAGTACGTTCAACAATAAAAACAGTTATGCACTAGCGAAGTTCATTCGTAAGCTTAATAACGAACAGCAACTAGTAGATAGCATGGGCAAAGCTGGACGTAAATATTTTCAATCGAATTTTACCCTTGATGTTATCTCTAAGGAATACTTAGAGGTTATTTATCAGGCAATTTTATAAGGGTGTAGAGTATTTAAGTTGTGCAAAGTTGAGACTTAAAGGATATTTTGTCTTACTCCCGTTCCGCTCTAAGATTTCAAGCTGCAATTTCTCCCTCACTCCCTCCCTCCCTCACTCTCTCCCTCTGTCAACGCCGGTAATCTTCCACCAGGAAGGGAGTAGTGGAGTGTATTCGGGTTGGCAGGGATGCCACTACCACTTAGTGGTTCACCACACCAACTAAGCCTTGGTGGGGTAAGCAGGGGGAGCTTCTGGAGCAGGGGAGGCAGGGGGAGAAAATGACTTTTTTTCTTACAATTAACCCCGCAAAGTAATAAGAGCGAACTACTAGTTTTAGAATATCTTGTACTTTAACTAAAAAGCAAGATATCAGTGTGTTTTGATTGTACGAGGAGACCGAGGAAGTGGGAAAAAGGTGTAACCGAAATCGGAATCGTTCAAAAAGACGGGCTATTTATTGTCCTATACATAATTGCTATATAAATAGTGTAAGTCAAAAGTTCCCTCTGTTTGCCGACACAGCAGGACAACTACAGCAGAGGGGAGTAGGACGTAAATATGCCCTAATCTTGGTGGCAAGTAAAACGGCAGTTTCCCTTACCGGTGAGTGGTTAGAGGGTTTTTGGTGCGAGGAGTGCCAAGAAACAAAATGGTATCACGTCCGCAAGCGTGAGAATATTTATCAAGTATCTGTTGCACCACTAGAACTTTGGCAGCAGGCGGCTGGGTTGGCTCATCCTAATGGAAATCCTTCGGTGAGTGAATTTACCCGCAAGCAAGCTAGTGGAAAAGCATTAGTATCTTGAATTGTTGTGGTTGAATTGTTTTCTAATTTATAGTCATTTCAAATAGTCAATAGATAGTTAGTAGTGCACCTCCGAAGGCCCCTCGATATTAGGAAGCAACATATTCCTACTACGGAAATTAATTAGACATCTACCGAATTTGAATATAATTATCCACAACCTTTATTCCAGAGGTAGCAGTGCTAGGTCTAGGATATTCTGTATGTGAGATGTCTATTGAAATGACTATAGTTTGTATTAAAAAATATTATTTGTATTTATCGCGACTATCATATCTTTTGCTTTTTGCTAACCTAGCATTACAAAGGAAAAAATACCTAAGCTTAAACTCACGAGTTACAATCAACAACCTAAAAATATATTTCATAGATTGTACAAAGTTCTTAATTAAATACTATTCTTTTGAGTATAGGTAACGAGCTTTGATGGTCCTCCTAATGGTTGGATCTCAGTTTGTCCACACAACCTTTTTCTAGATGTAAGGGTATCTTATGAAGAAGGCACGAGCATAGAGAAAGTGTATCTAAAATTAGTTATTAGTTATTATTTGTTAGTTGTTAGTTGTTAGTTGTTAGTTGTTAGTTGTTAGTTGTTAGCAAATTTGACCTTTGACCTTTAATCTTTAACCTCTAACCTTCCGCGGAAGCGGTACTAGAATGCTCGTACCATTGCTACTTGTATTTCATCTAACGCCAAACCCTCTATATTTTCTCAATATCCATATATTAAACAATATTAATTGGTAACAAATGAATATTCAAAAAATTGCCAACAAACAAGAATTGGTAATTGAAGCAGGGCGTACTGAAAAACAGTATTGGAAAGATATCTGGCGTTACCGGGAGTTATTTTATTTCCTTGCTTGGCGCGATATTTTAGTACGTTATAAACAAACTGTGATTGGCATTGCTTGGGCATTGATTCGTCCTTTCTTGACGATGGTGGTGTTTACAGTAGTGTTTGGTAATTTAGCAAAATTACCTTCTGAGGGTGCGCCTTATCCGATTTTAGTTTTCTCGGCGATGTTACCTTGGCAGTTTTTTGCTAATTCTCTTAGTGAATGCAGTAATAGTTTGATTGCCAATGCCAATTTAGTTTCTAAGGTATATTTTCCCCGTTTGGTAGTACCCACAAGTGCTGTTGTCGTCAGCTTTGTGGATTTTATGATTTCGGGGATGATTTTGTTGGCGTTAATGGCTTGGTTCAATTTTGTGCCTAGCTGGCGAATTTTAACTCTACCGTTATTTATTATTATTGCCTTTGCGGCTTCGACGGGTGCTGGGTTGTGGCTGTGTTCTTTAAATGTTAAATATCGAGATTTTCGCTATATTGTTCCATTTATCGTTCAGTTTGGTTTGTATATCTCGCCAGTAGGATTCAGCAGCAGTATTGTACCGGAACAATGGCGGTTGCTTTACTCGTTAAATCCGATGGTGGGGGTAATTGATGGCTTTCGTTGGGCGATTTTGGGAGGTGAATCCAAGTTATATTTACCGGGATTTGCCCTGTCTTTGGTTTTAGTGGTTCTGTTGTTTTTCAGCGGTATTTGGTATTTTCGCAAGATGGAACGGACTTTTGCTGATGTGATTTAGAATTAAGTAAAGGTCAAAGATTAAAGTATTCCTCACCTTATAAGGGTAAGGCTACACCTACAAAGTGCGCCTGCGCGGACTACAAAACCTGGTTTATTAGCCCTTCAATGCTAATCTTTGAATGTAATTCATAATTCATAAGTGGGTATGCCTTCATTATTTGTGTCATTGCTCACGAGAGGCGAAGCAATCCCAGAGTCTTGCGATTGCTTCGTTTCACTACCCTTCGGGAACACCTCTGATTTTATTTATAGCCATTATAAATTTTGCTTTATGTGAAAATCACCATGCACTTTGATAGTACAGTTAAACTATCCAGGATAGTGCATTTAAATGAGCAGAACCCCATTTGACCAATTTGCTAAGCAATTTTTTGAAGCATTTTTAACTCCCTTGGGGGAAGTAAAAACAAATTTTGAGGTTCCCGGAGAACCGAAATTTATTGATATTTGGTTTTCCCCATCAAATCAACCAAGTGTAAATCCAGAAGATTTAGGAATTCTTGCTAAAATTGCCACCTTATCATGTTTATTTGAACCTTTTCGCAATCAACCAAGTTCTGATGAAATCCGTACTTGTTTGTACAAATTATTTCATGTAATCGGTGATTTTCAACGCCGAGCTAAGCGCGAAGAAAAAACTATTTCAGAAGACGAACTTCCACGGTTGTGGATTATTACTCCTTCTGCTTCTGATGATTTGCTTTCAAAGTTTGGTGCTTCTGAGAGTGAAGATTGGTTGGAGGGTATTTATTTTTTACCAATAGGTCTTAAAGCTGCCATCATTGCTATAAATAAATTACCTCGTACAGGAGAAACTTTGTGGTTGAGAATATTCGGTAAAGGAATCATTCAAAAGCAAGCAATTGATGAGGTAATTGGTTTTGATGAAGACGATCCAAGACGCTCTACGATTTTACAACTATTAGCGACTTGGAAGATTAGCATAGAAGCAAGTAACTTAGTTGAGCAAGAAGATAGGGAATTAATTATGCAATTATCACAAGCTTATTTAGAATGGGAAGAAAAAACAAAACGTAGTGGAATTGAGCAAGGTATTGAGCAAGGTATGCAGCAAGGGCAACGCCAAGTTGTGGAAAATTTGCTCAAAGCCCGGTTTGGGGAGTTAGATGAGCAGTTGTTGGCGATTATTGAACCGATGTTGCACTTAACACCCCAAGAATATTCTTCTTTGTTGTTGGAGTTATCTTCTTTACAGCGTGAGGAGTTATTAAACCGCTTTAATTAGTTTGAAGCTAAAAATCTTCAGCAGAATATCATGTTCTAATCAATTAAGCGAAGCAATCGCCTGCATTCTGGGATTGCTTCGCCTCTGAGCCGCAGTAAAGCTGAAGGCAATGACAACTAAGAATTTAGAATTTAGAATTTAGAATTTAGAATTAATAACTAACAACTAAGAATTTAGAATTTAGAATTTAGAATTTAGAACTAACAACTAAGAATTTAGAATTTAGAATTTAGAATTTAGAATGAAGAATTAATAACCAACAACTAACAACTAACAACTAACAACCAACAACCAACAA